>SUVT01000032.1 GCA_015061845.1 Lentisphaerota bacterium | reverse complement strand
AGAGCGGCTTTGCGATTTCCTTCTGGTCATCGCTGACTGCACCGATCGGTCTTGTTCTCGGTTTGGTTGGGTTCTGTACCTACCGTTACCGTGAAACCAAAGCAATGACCATGGGACAGTACTTTGAAATCCGTTACAACAAGGCATTGCGTGTTACAGCCGGTGTAATTCAGTCCGTTTCCGGTATTGTGAACTATGCGATTTTCCCTGCTGTGGGAGCCCGTTTCCTTATTTACTTCCTCGACCTTCCCGCCTATCTCTACATCGGCAAGCTTCCGATCTCCATGATGGCAGTCTGTATGATCTGCTTCCTTGGGGTTGCTCTTCTTATTGCGTGTATGGGTGGACAGGTTACCATTATGGTTACAGACTGCGTACAGGGACTTATTTCCTATCCCATGTATGTTGTTATCGTTGGCTACATTTTCTACAAATTCTCCTGGAGCGAAGAAATGCTTCCCGCACTTCTTGCCCGTGCTCCCGGCGAAAGCTTCCTCAACCCCTATGATACCCACAACCTGCGTGACTTCAACGTCTTTTACACCATGTGCGGTATTATCGGTCTTTTCACCAACCGTATGAGCTGGGGCGGAACCTCCGGTTACAACGGTGCTGCAAAATCTGCTCACGAAGCAAAAATGGGTGGATTGCTCGGTACATGGCGCGGCGGTCTCGGAACAATGATCTGGATCCTTCTTGCAATCGCAGTGTTCACATTCCTGAACCACAAAGATTTTGCAAAGGAAGCAAGAGGTATCCGTCATCAGTTGGCTCATAAGACCATTGATGACGTAGCTCATGAAAGTCAGTTTAAAGAAGCCCGGGAAGAGCTGAAAAAACGTTATGCAGCAATTCCTGAACGTACTGAATTCAGCACAACTTATGCTGATCATAAAGCTTGGGAAAAAGAAAACGAAGATCCTTACAAGAAAGTTACCAAGGAAGTCCTTGAACCGATTGATGGCGGTAAGAAAGTTTCCCAGACATTTGATACCATTTACGGTCAGATGCTTGCACCGCTCGCAATCCGCGAAATGCTGCCGCCTTATGGTATCACAGGTATCTTCTGTGCTTTGATGATCTTCCTTATGATCTCAACAGACACAACTTACATGCACTCCTGGGGTACGATCCTTGTTCAGGACTTCGTTGTTCCTCTCAGAAAGAAAGCGTTTACACCGCAGGAACAGATCAGAGCTTTGCGCTGGTCCATCACCGGGGTGTGTTTGTTCGCATTCTTCTTCAGTTTGTTCTTTGCTCAGATCGACTACATCCTGATGTTCTTTGCTATCACAGGTGCGGTCTGGAGTGGTGCCGGTGTGGTTATCACCGGAGGTCTTTACTGGAAGAAGGGTACAACTGCTGGTGCATTTGCAGCATTGCTTTCTGCGGCAATCATCGCAGTTGTCGGTATTATCGTTCAGCAGACCTGGGCAGAACACATCTACCCGTGGCTTGAAGCTACCGGTCGTGTGGAATCCTGGAAGGCTGCATTCTGGAATCTGTCCAAGCCGTTCCATCCGTGGGTCCAGTGGGAAATGACTCCCAAGAAGTTCCCCATCAACTCCACAGAAATCGGTTTCATCGGTCAGATCACTGCTATGATTCTTTACGTTGTTGTCTCTCTCGTAACCTGCAGAGAAGACTTCAATATGGATCGTATGCTCCATCGCGGTATCTACAGCGAAGGCGGCGAAAAAGTTGTTGAAAAGAAACCCTTCAAGTTTGGTGAATTCTTCAACAAGAACATCCTCGGTATCGACGCTCAGTACACCAAGGGTGATAAGGTCCTGGCCTGGTCAGTGTTTATTTACAGCTTCTTCTACTCCTTCTTCCTGCTCTTTGTTGCTGTCCTTGCTTGGGACTGGTTCGGAAGAAACGGCTGGTTCGGTCTCTCCAAGTGGAACGCCGATATGTGGGGCATGTACTTCTTCATCAAGAACTTTGCAGTCGTTGGTCTTATCGGTGTAGTAACCACAGTCTGGTTCGCCATCGGTGGTACAAGAGACCTCTTCCGTCTGTTCAAAGACCTGGAAGAAAAAGAAGCAGACGAACTCGACGATGGTCGTGTGGTTGGCAACATGTCTGTTGCTGATGCTGCCAAGATGAAAGAACTCGAAGAACAGAAAGCTGCTGAAGCTACTGAGAAAGAGTAATTCCAGCTATGTTCAACGAAGCAAACCGGGTGATTTGTGATTGGCTTACAGCCAGCGGAACGCCCGGTTTCGCTTTTTCTATGGTCTATGCGTTTGTGATCGGCGCATGTTTCGGCAGTTTTGCCACCGCCTGTATCTGGCGGATCCCCCAGGGAATTTCCATTGTGAAACCCCGTTCAAAATGTCCCAGATGCGGACACATGATCACAGCCATTGAGAATATTCCCATGCTCAGCTGGCTTCTCCTCAAGGGAAAATGTTCCGGCTGCGGATTGCCCATTTCCTCCAAGTATTTCAAAACGGAACTGGTCATGGCAATCCTTTTCACTGTTACCGCTGCTATCCGTTTTCATTATCAGGTTCCAATCGCCGTGATTCCGGCATGGATCATGATCTGGATTGCGGTTTCTTCCGCCAGAACGGACTTGGAAAAACTCATCATTCCGGATAAATTCACCTATACAGCAATGGTTCTCGCTGTGGTTTATTCCTTCTGTTTTCCGGCATTTACAGCCTTTCCGGGGAACGGGGTACGGAATATTGTTCTGGTTTACACGGTTCTTTCCGGCGTTGCGACCGCAGTATTCGGAACAGCGATCGTGATCAGCGGAAAATTGATTTTCGGGAAAGATGCTTTCGGCTGGGGCGATGTCAAATATATGATCGCAACAGCAATGTTTTTCAATGTTTTCGGGATGATGTTTATTCTGGCATCAGCCTGTATTTTTTCTCTGGTCTGGTTTATTTTTGACAGAGTGCGCAGAGGAAAATTCCGCAGATATTTCCCGTTCGGTCCATTTCTTGCGCTGGGAACGATCCTCTGGTGTATCATCACCATTCAGAAAAACGGTTTTGTTTACTGGTTCTGGTTTTGAATCAGGCATTCACTGACCTTTTTCAGGTCTTCCGCCATCTGCATCTTCAGTTCATCGACAGAGTTGAATTTCTTCTCCGGACGGATGTGCCGGACAAGTTCCACCTTTACATTTTTACTGTAAAGATCCCCTGAAAAACCGGGAAGATGGACTTCAAATTTCGGTTTCGGATTATCTTCTTTTCTGATTGTGGGAGCGACACCGACATTGGCAGCTCCGGGGTAAGCGATACCATCCACGATCATATAAACGGCATACACGCCGTAAGCAGGAATCAAACCTGCGGTAATATCAACGTTTGCAGTCGGGAACCCGAGAACCGGTCCGGCAAGCCCCATTCCGTGAACGATTCCGCCATAAACAGCCGGACGGCGTCCCAACATCCGGCGCGCAGCATCTACAGCTCCGATGGAGATCGCATGACGGATCCTTGTACTGCTGACAACTCTTCCGTCCAGCATCAGTTCCGGTACGGGTGTAAAGAGGAAATTTTCTTTCTGCGCCATACAGCTGATCGTCTCACAGGAACCTGCCGCCCCTGCCCCGAACCGCCAGGTATTCCCCACGCTCAGTCCGCTCATCCGGACATTTCCGGCATGGAGGCACTGTTTCAGGAACTCTTCCGGAGCCAGTGCGGCGAACTCTTTCGTGAACTCCTGTTCCACGATAACTTTTGCCCCTGCCTCAAAGAGAAGATTATATTTTTCCTCTTTCGGAAGGATAAGTTTCGGAGCCTGTTTTCCGGCAAGCACACTGCGGGGATGGGGAGAAAAAGTCAAAACACAGGGAGTTGCCCCGGTTTGATCCGCCAGACGCAGCATAGCGCGCAGCACCTGAAGATGTCCGCGATGAACGCCATCGAAGACTCCGGCAGCCACAGCTACAGAGTTGATCCCGTATTTTTCCAGTTCAGCAATATGTTTTGTAATCAAATTCATTTCCATAATGGGGGAAATATAGCACGTTCCTGCATTTTTTCAATAAAAATGATTGGAAAAGCGCAGAAAATGGTGTATATTTCCAGTATTTATGCAGACTGAAATTTCAAGAAAGGATAAATATCATGGGATGCAGTGGAAATTGTGACAGCTGCGGTTCTGCCGGCGGCTGCGGAAATCAGAAATTAACAGAACGGATGAACAAAGTCAACCGGAAGCTCTTCATCATGTCCGGCAAAGGCGGTGTTGGAAAAAGTACCGTTGCGGCTTCTCTTGCGCTTGCACTGGCAGAAAAAGGTGCAAAAGTCGGATTGATCGACGTGGACTTTCATGGACCCAGTCAGCCGACTCTTTTCGGGATCCAGGATGTCCGCCCGGAATCTGACGGTGAAGAGCTGATTCCGGTAGAAGTGAACGGGATCCGTATCGTTTCCATCGGTAATCTTCTGGAAAATCAGGATTCCGCAATTGTCTGGCGCGGCCCTGCCAAGATCGGTGTTCTGAAACAGCTTCTTGAAGAAGTTCAGTGGGGCGAACTGGATTATCTTCTCTTTGACTTCCCGCCGGGAACCGGTGACGAAGCTCTCTCCGCCTGTCAGCTTGTGCCGGGCGAAAAAGCTGCGATCATCGTCACAACACCCCAGGAAGTTTCCCTCGCAGACTGCCGGAAATGTCTTGACTTCTGCAATCAGGTGGAAGTTCCCCTGATCGGTGTGATCGAAAATATGAGCGGTTTCTACTGTCCGGATTGCGGAAAATTCCATGAAATTTTCTCTGCTGGCGGCGGAAGCAAACTGGCTGATAAAGCAGGAGTTCCTCTCCTTGCAAAGATTCCGATCGACCCTGTGTTCCTGCAGGAATGTGACAGAGGAAATATTGTTGAAGGCTTTAAAAATTCACAGGGAATCCGCGATTCTTTGACAGCAACCGCAAATTCCCTGTAATAAAAAGATCGTTTCAACGATCAGTGAAAAACAACAGTTTTTCCGGTACGGGCGGCTTCGTATATCCCATGGATAAATGAGACCGCCCGTTTTCCTTCTACGCCATCCAGAATTGGTGTTCCGCCGTTCAGAATGGCATCTGCCAAATCTTTGATCTGTACCGAATGACTGTCAGGACGGATATTGGTGGGATTGCTCCCGCCCCCGGCATTGCCGTCAAACCGGGTTGCCACGGATTCATCTCCGGGCTGAGGTTCAGTGAAACTCCAGCGGACAATCTGATCTTCTTCGATGGTCACAGAGCCTTTGCTGCCGGAAAATTCCAATCTGCGTGGGAATCCGGGAGCGCAGCTGGAACTGACTTCAATGGTTCCCATAGAGCCGTTTTTGTAGCGGACAGCTGCACAGAGAGTATCTTCCACTTCAATATCATGGGTGAGCGTTCCGGCAAACGCAGAAACTTCTGCAGGATCCCCGTTCAGATAAAGCAGAAGGTCAACAGTATGGATCGACTGATTGATCAGCACACCGCCGCCATCCATTTTCCATGTTCCGCGCCACGGGGATTTCCCGTAATAATCGGCATCACGATACCAACGAACCTGGGCACTAGAAAGAATCATTTTACCGAAACGTCCGGCATCAGCAGCGTCTTTGACTTTCTGAACTGATTCCGTAAACCGGCTCTGAAAAACAGTTGCCAGCAGAACATGATTCTCTTCGCAAGCCTGAATGATTTCATCACACCGTCCGGGAGTGATTTCCAGCGGTTTTTCACAAAGGATATGCTTTCCGGCGTTCGCAGCCTGAATGGCTACTTTTCCATGCAAACCTGTGGGGATCCCGATGGTCACAGCCTGAATTTCCTGATCTGCAAGAAATGCCTCGAAGTCATCATAAGCCTTGCAGTTGAATTCAGCGGCACGCTTCTCAGCGGCAGCCTTTACAGGATCGTAAAAGCCCAGCAGTTTAACATTTTCAAGATTTGCCATGGAGCTGGCGTGAAATGCAGAAATAGCACCGGCTCCAATGATTCCGAAACCTACTTTTTTTGTCATATTCAACACCTCTTTTTGAAGGGGTAATGACATCTGTCCGATCAGACAATACAGGGAGTAACCTGTTCGATGGGCAGAGGAAGTGTCATTCCAAGGTTCAGGGATTCAATTGCACGGCGGGCAAGATAAACGGAAAGATATCCAGCCATTTCATCACATGGGGACGGCTCATCGTTGATAATCGCTTTTACAAACCCATCAAGCATGGAACGGTGTCCCTTATCAACCATAAACGGCTTGGTATTTTCGATATCTCTCATATTCCCAACGCCGGAAACACGGGCTTTGTACTGTTCCATGTATTCTGCCAGAGACTTTGCGGAACCATGCTGCATTGCAAAATATTCCGGCTCTGCACCGGGGAAACCGTAGTAGTTGTTTTCCACAAAGAAGAGAGAACGGAACAGTGCGGCATTGTGAGTGACTTCAAACATCTCTTTCGGGAAGTCAAAGGTTCCGGAACAGGAGAAGTCAAGCGTCATGGATGCGCCGTTATCAAATTTCAGATAGATCCCGTGGGAAAGACGGCTGGATCCCCATGCGGTAATGGCAACCGGACGGGCTGGAGCAAAGAACCAGCAGGCAACGTCAAGCCAGTGGACACTTTCACCGATGATTTCGCCGCCGCCGGTCAGCGGGTCAAGATGGCCGAGACCATAAGAGGAACTTTCGTCCTGAATACGGATATTCAAGTGCGGGAGGTTTTCTTCCGGCAGAGGTTCGCGTTCTGTCTGAATGTAACGCCAGGGATTGTGCTTGGGATCTTTTCCATGTTCGATCCACTTTGCACGGAGAGCCTGAAGAGCGGGGGACATGCGGCGGTTCAAGTCAACGCAGAGTTTGACTTTCCCGCGGCGGACAGCACGGATGATTTTGAAGGCTTCTACATCCTGCATAGCCATGGGTTTTTCACAGAAAATGTGTTTTCCTGCTTTTGCGGCAGCTTCGATAATGGGAAGATGAGCTTCATGACTGGTGGCGATTTTGATAAAATCCACTTCGGGGTCATTGATCACATCCATGAAATCGGCTGTTGTGCAGGGAACATTATATTGAGCTGCGACCATTTTTGCCTGTTCGAGGTTGGTATCGCAAGCCCATTTGAGTTTCACATTGGGGTGACTGGTCATGTTGGGGAAATCCTGGGACTGCGAGAATTTACCGCAACCGATCTGTGCAGCTGTCAAAACCTTCATTTTTCTCTCCGTATTCAGTAATGATTAAAAAGTGTATGTTATCGTTATTATATACCATAAAAAATGATTTTTCAATCCGCAAACAATACTATTTTATCCGCATTTGCACAACTCAATAAATAAATCACACCGGAAGATTCAAACGATCTGTGCAGAAAATTGCTTGATTTTTTCCGGTGCAGAACTATATTACACCTGAACTTACCAATTTTATCAGGGGATTTTCAATCATGGAACAGATACCGGAATCAATTCACTTCGTCGGAGTCGGCGGAATCGGCATGAGCGCATTGGCTCAGATGGCGGCTTCACTCGGAATCGAAACAAGCGGCAGCGACCGCGGCGCAAATGCACCGGAAAATCAGCGGATTATCGGCGCACTCCGGAACTGCGGAGTGAAAATCTATCCACAAGACGGTTCCCGGATGAATGAATCCCCCCTGCCCCGGGCATTGATCTATTCCACCGCCATCGAAGAAGATAACCCGGACTTTGTCAAAGGAAAAGATATCCCGCGTCTGCACCGTTCTGAAGCAATGAAACTGTTGGTGGAACGTTCCGGGAAACAGATTCTTGCTGTCACAGGCAGCTGCGGAAAAACAAGCGTGACCGCTTGGCTGGCAGAAGCATTGGCAGCTTGCGGGAAAGATCCGTCCATGATCGGCGGCGGACTTTCAAATTGTTTTGTCGGAGCTGCATCTGCCGGAAATTATCACTGCGGAAGCGGCGATTTGTGCGTACTTGAAGCCGATGAAAGCGATAAAAGTCTTCTGAATTACAGTGCTGCTCATGCTCTTGTTCTCAATATCGGTACGGATCATTATTCCAAAGAAGAGTTGGTGGAAGTATTTCAAAAGTTTCTGAAAAGCACAAAAGAAACTGCGGTGATGTCGACAGACGTGTTTGAAGCTCTTGGGACTGATTGCATGAAACATTTGAATGTGAAACTGTTCAGTACAAGTCCGGATGCTCCTGAAATGATGAATGGTTATCCGGTTCTGAAAGTCTCCGGTTATCATGCTGAAGCCGGCAAAGTGACTGCAGAGATCGGCGGTTCAGCTATTACCCTCCCTGCCCCGGGGATCCACAATGCAGCCAATGCCGCAGCGGTGATCTGTATGCTGGAATTGTTGGGGATCGACCGTAAGACAGCGGTTGAAGCCGCAGCTAAATTCTCCGGAGTCTGGCGCAGATTCGACTTTGCAGGAACAACGGAAAAGGGTGTCATAGTTTTTGATGATTATGCTCATAATGTCGAAAAGATCCAGTCATGTATCCGTGCGGCGAAAGAGATATCCGGCGGACGTGTTCTGGCGATTTTCCAGCCTCACGGTTTTGCACCGCTCCGGTTCATGCGGGAAGAGTTGATCGTCATGCTCAAAGAGACTCTTGAACCGCAGGATGTTTTTGCATTCCTTCCGGTCTATTATGCCGGAGGAACTGCAAGTTTCACGCCAAAGTCCGAGGAAGTTGCGGCAGAATATTCTCAGCAGCTGGCAGACCGGATCCAATATTTTGACACCCGTGCGGTTGCGGAAGATTGGATCAGCCGGAATCTTAAAGCCGGAGACATTGCAGTTGTCATGGGAGCAAGAGATAATTCTCTATCCGATTGGGCAAGTTCTCTGGGGAAGTAACGAACTGCTGAATGACTGGCAGAGTGGGATAGGTCTTATAGGTTTTATAGGTTTTATAGGTTTTATAGGTTTTATAGGTTTTATAGGTTTTATAGGTTTTATAGGTTCTATAGGTTTTACAGGTGTTCCCTGGCGCAAACAAAGTGCACCAGTTAATCTTTGGCATATGCGTTCAAAAAGAATGTAAACAAGGCAGATTTTCTTTAAAAAAGCGGGTCTGTAAGAAAAAAATAAAAAAAAGTTAAGTTTTTTTTCATTTTTCCGCTTTACAAATGCAAAAAGTGTATTACATTGTAGCTGACTTGAGGTTTCAGGCATTTTTTTGAGATCCGGCAAGTCGCAAACAAAAAAAGAGAAGGTTTGAAGAGAATGTACAAGATCGAATTTTATGTCCCGGAATCCCACTTGGATGAAGTCAAAGAAATCATGTTTGCAACCGGTGCAGGTAAAGTCGGAAGCTGCGATTCCTGCTGCTGGCAGACCAAGGGAATTACCCAGTACCGTTTGATCGATGAAGATATCACCGATGCTGAACAGGATGAAGAATGGAAAGTTGAAATGCTTTGCGCCGATGACTGCATTCAGGGTGCAATTGATGCTCTGAAAGCAAATCATCCCTATGAAGAACCCATTTATCAGTACTGGGAAGTCAAAGCTTGATTTTTTTAAGTACACTTTTTGAAGATCCGGTGTTATTCACTTTGATAACACTGGCAGTGATTCCGGCAATCTGTCTGCATGAATATTTTCATGCACAGGTTGCCCTTTGGTGTGGTGATCCGACTGCTGCTGAGCAAGGACACCTCACCCTGAATCCGTTTAAGCAGATGGGCTTGATCTCGCTTATCATGTTCATCATGATCGGTATTGCCTGGGGCGGTGTTCCGGTCAATCCCTACAATCTGACAAGACGCGGACGTATTTTGACGGCTCTAGCCGGACCGCTTATGAACTTCACCTTGTTTGTTCTTGCGATTCTGACATATCCTCTTCTTGCAATATTTACGAACGTGCCCCAGCTGCTTATCAGTTATATTTTCTTCGTCGGGATGTATAACCTGATTCTGTTCCTTTTCAATCTGCTTCCGATTCCCGGTCTTGACGGCTGGATCATCATCAATCAGTTTATTAAATTTCAGAAGATCAATTCTGAGTTTTTCAAGGGAATCATGGTTCTTCTCATTTTCGCAATGCTGATGCTGTTTCCCTACATAACCCGCTTTGCAACCCATGTCATGGAACTCCCCTTAGTGATTCTCGGTGGAGGAAAATAAAATGCCGGATGCCAACATTCCGGTTTGGTCCGTAACGGACTTGAATTCAGCTCTGAAAGATCTGCTTGAAAATACTTTTCTTCCTGTCCGGGTGATTGGCGAAATCAGCGGAATCACAATTCACCGTTCCGGTCATGCTTATCTGACGTTAAAAGATGAACATGCCCAGATCAAAGCTGTTTATTTTTCCGGCGCACAGAAATGTATTGATGCGGGGATCGAAAACGGTATGCAGGTGGAGGCTTCCGGTAAAATCTCTTTTTATTCCCAGCGCGGAGAGTGTCAGTTGAGTTTACGGGAACTTCTTCCGGTTGGAACAGGCACGCTCCAACAGCGATTTGAAGAGATGAAAAAACGGTTGGCAGAAGAAGGGTTGTTTGATCAAACCCGGAAGAAGCCGATTCCTTTCATTCCGCGCTGTATCGGGATAATCACCTCTCCGGAAGGAGCGGCGATCCATGACTTTATCCGGGTCGCTCTTGACCGTTTTCCGCCCCTGCGGATCCGTGTTTTTCCGGCTGCGGTTCAGGGAAAAGGTGCAGAACGGTATCTGGCGCAGGGAGTGGAATTTTTCAACAAAGTCAAACCGGTCGATGTGATTCTTCTTACCCGGGGCGGCGGAAGCATCGAAGATCTCTGGCCCTTCAATGAAGAAGTCCTTGCCCGTGCCATCGCTGCCAGCGAAAAGCCGGTCGTCAGTGCTGTCGGACACGAAATCGACATTTCCATCTCCGATCTGGTTGCAGACCTCCGGGCACCGACTCCAACAGCGGCAGCAGAAATGCTTCTACCGGATTATACAGCTCTCATGCGGGAAATCGAGACCGGACAGAATCGGTTGAGAAATTCCATGGCTTACGCAGCAGAACGGGCTTCATCACGGCTGCAAGCAGCCCTTTCCGCCCGGGCTCTAACCAAGCCGGTACAGCTTATTATGGAACGGACCCAGACTGTCGATCTGATGGTACGGGACATGGAACTTGCATTGCAGCAGGCATTCCAAAATGCTCAGATGAAACTGGAACACCGGACAGATTCTCTGCAGAAATTAAATCCGGAATCGATTCTGAACCGGGGCTACTCCATTCTGCTGAAAGAGGATGGTAAAGCGGTCCGTTCTCCGGAAGAAGCTCCGAAAGACACCCTGTTGACGGCAAGGCTCGCCAAAGGTTCAATGAAAGTCCGCGTAGAGTAAAAAAATCACCGTTTCCAGAAGGATGGCAGCAGGATCACAAGGCAGGTATAAAGTTCCAAACGCCCTGCAATCATCGTAAAAGACAGAAGATATTTTGCACTGTCACTCATCCAGGAAAAAGTAGAGCTTGGAGAAACATCACCCAAGCCGGGTCCGATGTTGCTCAAGCATGTAAGAGAGGCAGAAAATGCTGTTGTTATATCCATGTCACAAAGGAACGGGAGAAGTGCACCCACAAACATAAAGATGATCAGATAGAGGAAAAGGAACGCCATCATCTTGCTGATCACAGAAGATTCCATCCGCTCTCCGTTCAGCCGGATATCGGTCATTGCCCGGGGGAAAACACAGTGCCGGATCTCTGAAAAAACAAGTTTGAATACAAGAAGGACACGCACACACTTCATCCCGCCGGCAGTGGAACCGCCGCAGCCGCAAGGAAACATCAGCAGGAACAAGACCACCAGTGCTGCAGGAATTCCCCACATCGTATAGTCGGAAGTTGTAAAACCCGTTGTTGTAACCAGGGACGATACCTGAAAAGCGGCTGTCCGCAGATAAGATTCAACCGTCCGGGGAATATTCTCTCCATCTGTACTGGGGACTCCACCGGAGCATTGAACATACATCAAAGCTCCGATGATCAGAGTGGAAACGACCACCAATGCAAAGAAAAATTTGAACTCTTCGTCCTTGAAATACTGGAACGAACGGGAAACAAAAAGACGGACGATCAGGGTAAAGTTACAAGCGGAAAGCAGCATAAAGATGATGCAGGCCCACTGCAGGAACGGACTTTTGTAATACCCGAAACTTGCTGCCTTAGTAGAGAAACCACCTGTCGAAACCGTTGAAAAAGCGTGACAGACAGCATCAAAAAAAGTCATCCCACCAATATAATAGCAGAATGTGGAAAGCATGGTAAACATGAGATAAACCACAATGATGATCCGGATGGAACTGACCAGACGCGGTGTCGCCTGATCCGATGAGGTCTTCAAGCCGGGAACTTCTGCATTATACAACTGCTGTCCGCTCTGTCCGGGATTCAGCAGAGGGATAATAAGAAGCACAAATACAACGATTCCGATTCCACCAAACCAATTCAGAAAACTCCGCCAAAATAATAAGCTGTAAGGTAAGGACTCCAGACCGCCTTCCAATTTTCCACCGGAAAGCAAAACTGTGGATGTATCGATCACACTGGCACCGGTCGTAGTCAATCCGGATGCTGTTTCAAAAAAAGCATCGGGCAGTCTCATTCCCCCGATTACCATGAAAGGAATCGCCCCCACAAGGGAGGCAACCATCCATGAAAGGAAAACGGAAAGAAAACCTTCCCGGGAACCGGTTTTGAACTCCGGTTCATCTTTTCTGCGACGGCTTTTGAAGAATATGAAAGAAGATATGGAACAAACCACAAAAGCACATAAAGAAAAACGGAAAATCACCCGCATGGAATCTTTCATTGCCCAGGCTACAGGTATTGCAGTAACCATAGCACAGCCCATAACCAGCAGAAGTAAACTGCAAAGATAGAAAATCGCCCGTTTATTCATTTTTTACCGGAACTCCTCAGCGTGAAAAATATGGTTCCAGAGCTTTCGCAGTTTCCGGCGTAGTAATAGCAACTGCAATATCCCCGGGCAGGAAAATCGTTGTTCCGGAAGGAATGATCACCTCATTCCCTCTGAGAAGCAAAGCAAACACGGTTGAGGGCGGCAGTTTACACTCTGCAAGGGATGTTCCGCAAAGACGGGACCGTTCGGAAACTCTGAACTCTTTCAGGTTTGCATGGAAACGTTCCAGTTTTGCATCAATCTGATACGTTCCGTAACCCATCAGACGGAACAGAGCGTTCACAGAAACAAGCGTGGAGTTAAAGCCGCAATCAATAACATCCAACGCCGGAACGATGGAAATATACTCCGGTTTGTGGGTAACGGCAACAACCTTTTTTGCACCAAGCCGCTTTGCCATGATACAGGAAAGAATGCCGCTTTCATCATTTTCATCCATACTGACAAAGGCATCGCAATGAGAAATCCCGGCTTCTTCCATGACCTCCTCATCAGTGGGGTCGCCCTGAATCACGATCAAACCCGGCGGCAGCACTTCAAGAAGATGCTCCCCGCGTTTCTGATCCTTTTCAATAAACCGGATCTCATATCCTTGCGCCAACAGCTGTCTTGCAAGAATTTCTCCGGATTTTGAAGCTCCGGAGATGACTACCCGTCCAATTTCATTTGCCTCTTCTGAGATCATGCGCATGAATTCATCGATGGTCTCATTGGTTCCCGCAACATAAACGCGGTCGCCAGGGACAATAATGGTATCGCCATGGGGAATAATAAAACGCTGATCCCGCACCAAAGCTGCCAAACGGACGTTCCGCAGGACATCGATTCCGGGGAAATCTTTGATCCGGACTCCGGCAATCATACTGGAGGGGGTAACTTCTATCACTTCCATCAAAGCTGCAGCATTGGAAAAACGGATTTTTTCCAGCACATTCCGGTTCTTGAGAACGTCGATCACCTTACTTGCGCACTCATCGGGAGAAGAAAAGACTTCTCCGATCCCATAGGTGGCAGGTGTGATTTTATCTTCTTCGGAGAATGGAGCAAGAGAATAAACGCGGCAGATAGTCTGTTTCACACCGAATGTATGGGCAATCTGACAAACCACCATATTGGCATGTTCATCTCCGCTGACTGCAAAAACGATATCTGCATCTGCGATTCCGGCACGTTTCAACAGAGAAACATCCGTTGCAGATCCTTCAATCAACATCAAGTCAAGTTTTTCCCGCAAACGGTCAAACTGCTCACCGGAAGAATCGATCACAGTAATATCGTGTTCATTCCGGGTGGATAATCTGGCTGCAAGAAGACAGCCGAGTTCACCGGCTCCAACAATAATTATTCGCATAACGACCTCATTTAATAATGAGTATCAGGCATCGGGAAAGTCAAATTCCTTCTCAAAAAGAGCACTCATCGTTTCAAGTGCCTCTGCTTCATTCCCGCCTGAGACCTGCAAAGTCACCTCGTCTCCGCACTGCAATCCTAAAGCAAGCAATTCAAGGATCCCGCTTAAATCTGTAGTACCGTTTTCACCTGTCACTCTGAAAGAGACTCCGGAAAACTTTTCC
The DNA here is from genome assembly GCA_015061845.1 of Lentisphaerota bacterium. GTDB lineage: Bacteria > Verrucomicrobiota > Lentisphaeria > Victivallales > UBA1829 > SIG79. Next base: position 13,893 of record SUVT01000032.1, on the reverse strand, counting down.
TTTTCAGAAATAATGACACTGGAGGGACGGCAATGGATCCCGGCAGTATTGCGGATAACGATTTTCTTTTCAAGCATAATCTCTTCTCCAAAATTCGAAATGGGGACTATAAGACATTTTTCACTGATAAAACACAGAAAAAAACTCTTAACGTTCCTTAATATACACCACTTGATGCGGTTTTCAATCGAAAACAATGCAAAAAAAATAATATCTTGGAAGAAAAAGTCAATTTTTGCGCTTTTTACTGATAAAATATTCTTGTATTTTCCAGAAATTGATGTAGAGTGAACAAAAAATATAACTCAGGGAAAAATAAAATGATCAGAAAAGGCGATAAAACAACGTGTCCTCATTGCGGGGAAATGACAATTGTCAAACAAGTCACAGAAATGGATGGCTGGACAAAAAAAGGAGAAATCCTGACCTGTGCACTCTGCGGTAAAAAAATCGCAGATGTACAGCCGGAAGCGGAACAGACCGAAAAGAACGATAAACTTTCTGCGCTTTCCGCTCTTCTCGGAGGAGAAACGTTTGAAAAACCGACAGTCTCCCTGAATCAGGAAGACAGACGTTTCTGCAAAGACTGCAAGTTTGCCATCCGCAACGCATTTGTGATCCGCTGCGAACTGACAGACAAGGTCGTTGAAGCAATGGACGATTGCAAAAAATTCGTAAAAAGAGAAAATCTTTAACAGAATTTCGGAAAATAACGAAAAAATTTATCACTTTTCTTTCGTAGAAGTATTATATCATGCAATCTTTCATTTGTAATCACAAAAGAACGTGATATATTTCATTCATGTTTTTTATTGTTAAGTCATTGAGGAAGGATCAACAAATGCCTATTACAGACATATTGGCACAGAATGCCAAACTTTACGGTAACGATGTCGCTCTGGTGGAGATCAACCCCCAGGAATTGGAAAAACGCCATACCACATGGCGGGAATATTCACTCATCGAACCCAGTCCGACAGATACATTCCGTTCAGAAATCACATGGCAGGAATTTGAAGATAAGGCAAACCGGTTTGCCAACTTCCTTATGACCCGTCATATCCGGAAAGGAAAAAAAGTTGCGATCCTTCTCATGAACTGTCTAGAATGGCTCCCCATCTATTTCGGGATCCTCAAGACTGGCGCGATGGCGGTTCCCCTGAACTTCCGCTATACCGCCGAAGAAATCAAATATTGTCTCGAACTGGCTGATGTGGATATGCTGGTTTTCGGCCCCTCCTTCATCGGACGCGTGGAATCCATCTGCGACCGGATCCCCAGAGTTCAGTCCTATCTCTATGTGGGTGAAGATTGTCCCTCCTTTGCAGAACCTTACGCAAACCTGGTCTCCTACTGCTCCAACAAAGCTCCGACCGTTCAGATCTCCGACGAAGATGAAGCAGCGATCTATTTCTCATCCGGAACGACCGGGTTCCCGAAAGCGATCGTTCACGCTCACAAGAGCCTGATGCATGCCTGTATCGTGGAGCAGAAACATCACGGTCAGACCAAAGATGATACCTTTCTTTGCATTCCTCCGCTTTATCACACCGGTGCAAAAATGCACTGGTTCGGAAGTTTTCTTGTGGGCGGAAAAGCTGTTCTTCTGCGCGGGATCAAACCGGAATGGATCATCAGCGCAGTTTCTGAAGAACGTTGTACGATCGTCTGGCTGCTTGTTCCCTGGGCACAGGACGTGCTGGATGCCATCGACCGCGGAGACATCAAACTGGATGAATACGATCTGAAGCAGTGGCGACTGATGCACATTGGAGCCCAGCCTGTCCCGCCCAGTTTGATCAAACGCTGGAAAACCATTTTCCCGGAACATGATTATGATACAAACTACGGTTTGAGTGAATCCATCGGACCCGGTGCGGTTCATCTTGGCATGGAAAATATCGACCATGTGGGAGCCATCGGAGTTGCCGGTTACGGCTGGCAGACAAAAATCGTGGATCCCCAGCGGAACGAAGTCAGGAAAGGAGAAGTCGGAGAGTTGGCTGTCAAGGGCGACGGCGTGATGCTCCGGTATTACAAAGATGAAAAATCCACCAAAGAAGTTCTTTCCGATGACGGCTGGCTCTTTACCGGAGACATGGCACAGGAATCTGAAGATGGATTCATCTATCTCGTTGACCGTAAGAAAGATGTGATCATCACCGGCGGTGAAAATCTTTATCCTGTCCAGATCGAAGACTTCTTGCGGAAACACAATTCCATCAAAGACGTTGCAGTGATCGGTCTGCCGGAGCCCCGCCTCGGTGAAATCGCAGCGGCGATCATCGAAGTCAAACAGGATTATACTCTGACAGAAGAGGAAGTCAACCAGTTCTGTCTTGAACTTCCCCGGTACCAGCGTCCGCGCAAGATCATTTTCGCAGAAGTTCCCCGGAACCCCACCGGAAAGATCGAAAAGCCGAAGCTCCGCAAGATGTACGGAGCTGACAATCTTGTTGCAATGCAGAACGAAATCAAGTAATGAATCCGAAATTATCACGCGCCCGGGCAGTTACGGCGTTGCAGGTTTTGAAAGAAGCCCTTGCAGAAGTTCTTGAAAAAGGCTATCCGGCAGATGCGTTCCTTGCCCGGAAATTCCGGATGGAAAAACGGTTCGGTTCCAAAGACCGCCGTTACATCCGGGATGTGATTTTTTCCTATTTCCGCTGGAGAGGAGCGGTTCTTGAGGCATTTCCGGAAAATTCCGAACCATCCGTTCCTGCGGTTGCAGCCGCATTGATTGCTGAAAATTTTCCGATGGAACAGCTTTCCGGCTGGCTGGAACTTGGAGATATCGATCTGGAGAAAGCGGAAAAATCTCTTGCAGGTGAAACGGCTTTGGAACGGATCGGGCTTTTTTCCGGAAAAGAAATTTCTGCGGAGAGCGTTCTTCCGGAATGGACAAGAGGAGAACTTGATCCCCGTTTTGCAGAATGGTTTCAGAAAAGGTCCTGCATCTGGCTGCGTTCAGATAAGAAAAATCTGCCGGAACTTCTCGCTGTTCACGGCATTGAAATCATTCCTCATGAAAGAGTTCCTCAGGCGTTCCGCTGTTTGAATCAGAATGTTAATCTTTATGATCTTCCGGAATACCGGAGCGGTCTGTTTGAAGTTCAGGATTTTTCCAGTCAATGCATTGGTTTGATGTGTTCAGCACAGCCGGGGGAAGATTGGCTTGATGCCTGTGCCGGAGCCGGAGGAAAAACGCTTCAGCTGCTTTCCATGATGCAAGGGAAAGGAAAGCTGCTCTCTTCGGATGTTTCAGGGACCCGTTTGGAAGAGCTGAAAAAACGTGCGGAACGGCTTGGCTTGAAACTCCGGATAGAAACTCATGATTTGACGAAACCGTTACCGGAACATTTGCATGACCGGTTTGACGGAGTTCTTGTTGATGCGCCCTGTTCGTCCTCCGGCCGCTGGCGGAGAAATCCTGAAACACGGTGGCAAAGTTCCCGGGAACGGGTCATGGAATTTGCTGCACTTCAGGAAAAAATTCTTGAAAATGCCGCCAAAGCAGTGAAGCCGGGGGGCATTTTAGTCTATGCAACATGCTCAATTTTTACGGAAGAGAATGAAAATCAAGTAGAAAAGTTCCTTAATTTTCATTTTGACTTTGCACTTGACGAAAATGGGTGTATATTACTGAGTAATAAAAAGAGCGGGATGCTCAGGGTGAGTCCGTGGGATGCAGATTGCGATGCCTCGTTTGCCGCACGTCTGCGACGGAAACAGCTCCCCGAGGATGCATTGCCGCCGCAACGGTGAAAAGAGATATGATATTTGACGACGCACAACCTGCACCAGAAGACCCTCCGTCTTATATAGACGCACATACACACTCCTGGCTGGAAGGTGATGGAGTGATCCGGATCAGAAATATATTTCCGGATAAAGACAGCTTGAAAAATCTTCCTGAAACCTTCTCCATCGGGGTTCATCCCTTCAATCTGGAAGATTTGGAAAATGTAAATCAGCAACTTGGTTTGATCCGCGAAGCAGTAAAGCTCAACCCTGCCGGAGCCGTTGCCATCGGAGAATGCGGTCTGGATCATTTTTCCACCTATTCTCTCCAACATCAGGAAGAAATTTTCCTGAAACAGATCGAAATCGCACACGAAGTAAATCTTCCTCTGATCATTCATGCCGTCAGAGCATGGCACGATATCATCCGCATCAAAAAAGAAACTCACAGCAAGCGTTACTGGCTCGCACATGGCTTCCGTTCCTCCATGCCGACAGCCGAGGAGCTGATCGACCACGATATTATGCTCTCTTTCGGTGAAATCATCCTGCATGACCAGCGCACCAAAGATGTTCTTGCGGAAATTCCGGAAGATTCTTTTGTTCTGGAAACCGATGAATCTGCTATTGACATTCAGGAAATTTACAGTGCTGCGGCAGCCATCCGTGAAATCGAAGTGGATGAGTTGAGAAAGATCGTTGCAGATAACTTTGCAAAATTCCGTTTTGCGGAGAAATAATCATGTCGAACTGGCTTGAACGGGAAGAGCTTCTTTTGGGGAAAGAAGCAGTTTCTGCGTTACAGAAAGCTAATCTTCTTGCCGTTGGTCTGGGCGGCGTCGGCGGTATCGCTGTGGAAATGATCGTCAGGGGCGGTGTCGGCTCACTGACGATCGTTGATGGTGATATTGTGGAAGAGAGCAACCGGAACCGTCAGATCATCGCTTTGACTTCAACCGTTGGAAGGAACAAAGCGGAAGTTCTTGCGGAACGGCTCCTTGCGATCAATCCGGAGCTGAAACTGAACATCCGGACAGATTTTCTCAAAGAAGAAGATATGGAAGAGCTGGTTCAATCCGGTTCTTTTGACTGTGTTCTGGACGCTATTGATACTCTTGCACCGAAGATTTCTCTGATCAAAGCTGCGGTCAAACGGGGAATTCCGGTTGTCTCGTCCATGGGCTCCGGCGCTCATATCGATCCGGAAAAAATCGCTTGTGTTCCTGTAATGAAAACATTTAATTGTCCGTTATCAAAAGCCGTCCGGAAAGGGTTACGGGGGATGTCTGCGGAAGATTTGAAACTCTGCCGCGCAGTCTTCACCTCGGAAAATCCAGTGGAAGATGCGGTCGTTGATACCCATTCCCTTGCAAACAATAAACGTGCCATGCAAGGCACGATCTCATATATGCCTGCGCTTTTCGGATGCCACTGCGCAGCAGAAGTTATTCGCATTCTCAGAGGAGGTACTGTCTGATGAACTTGAAAATCCGTCCATCCAAACTTTCCGGAACGATAGCTGTTCCCGGTTCAAAATCCCACACGATCCGCGCCGTTGCAATGGCGATGATGGCCGAGGGAAAAAGCACGATCAACGCTCCGCTGATCTCGGAAGATACCCTTTCAGCAATCCGGGCGGCAGAAGCATTCGGAATGAAATTGAACCGTGGTGATGATACTGTCTGGACCGCAGAAGGTCTTGCCGGAAATCTTCAGGAGCCGACCGGTGTTGTTGATATGGCAAACAGCGGGACTTCCATCAAAATCTTTGCGGCACTTGCGGCTCAGAAAAATATCAAGGCAGTCTTTGACGGCGATAAATCCCTCCGTTCCAGACCCATGAAATCCCTGCTGGATGCCCTTGATCAGTGCGGTGTGGAAACCTCTTCCGATAACGGAAAATGCCCGTTCAGCGTGAAAGGACCGTTCAAAGAACATAAGAAAATCATCGTAAACGGTAAATCTTCCCAGTATGTTTCAGCCATGCTCTTCGCCAGTGCTTTTTCCGATTGCGGCGAAACCATTGATGTGGTCGATGTCAACGAACAGCCTTACATCGGTTTGACACTTTCCTGGATGAAGCGGCTTGGGTTGCAATTTGAAGCAGCGGAAAATTACACACACTTTGAAGTTCCCGGCGGACAGAATACCAAAGGTTTTACCTTTACGATCCCGGCTGATTTTTCCACTGCAGCATTCCCTCTGGCGGCAGCAGCGGTCACAAAATCTGAAATCGATATTCTCAATCTTGACTTTATGGATGTTCAGGGCGACAAAGGCGTGTTTGTTCTGCTCAATCAGATGGGAACCGAAATCAAAAAGATGGGTGGAAAAACAACCGTCAAAGGTGGCACTTTGAACGGAATTGAAATTGATCTCAACGCTATGCCGGACGCCCTCCCTGCCCTCTCAGTCGTTGCAGCATTTGCTGAAGGAACAACAAAACTTTACAATGTTGCTCAGGCGCGGATCAAGGAGACGGATCGGATCGCATGTATGACAAAAGAGTTGCAGAAGATGGGCGTTAAAGTCACAGAACTGCCAGACGGAATGATCATTGAGGGCGGGAAACCGAAAGGCGCAGTTGTCGAAAGCTACGGAGACCATCGTATTGCTATGGCTCTTGCTGTTGCCGGACTTGCCGCAGAAGGGGAAACTATCATCCGCGGTGCAGAATGTGCCGCCGTAACCTATCCGGCATTTTTCGATTCTTTCAAAGCTCTTGGCGCAGATTTTACATTGGAAGATTGATTTGAGATCGGGAATGCGGGAAAATGACTTTTCGCAAAAGTTTTTCCCGCATCCCCAAATACCATTCACCGTTTTCAAAAACCTTTGTATTGTTCTTTTTGTTTCGAGACTGCAACAATCTTTATTTTTATATACTGTGCTTGCAAAATTTAATTTTTCATGGTATATTAAGCCAGAAAAATCCAAGAGCAAAAAAACAAAAAACAGGAGAAAACAATGAAACGTTTTTTTACATTTATTTTTATTGTTCTGGCATCGGTTTCATTTGCCGGAATCTTTGATGATGTTTTAGAAGAAAAGCCGCCGAAATACATTTTTCTTTTTATCGGTGACGGTATGGCGAGTCCGCAGAGAATGGTGGCAGATGAATTTGCCCGTCATTCAGGACATGACAGACTTGTTATCAATAAGATGCCGTACCACGGAACGACCAGAACCGGATCAATCTCTTCTCTGGTGACAGATTCTGCTGCATCCGGGACAGCGATTGCCTGTGGTGAAAAGACTTACAACGGAGCAATCGGAATTGCCAAAGACGGCAAACGGCATCTCGTTTCCGTAGCAGAAGTCGCTAAGAAAAAGGGGATGAAAGTCGGGATCATTACAACTGTGACGATCAACCATGCGACACCGGCAGCGTTCTATGCTCACCGCACCAAACGCAGCCAATATTATGAAATCGGGTTGGATCTTGTTGCATCCGGATTCGATTTCTTCGCCGGAAGCGGTGTCACACACTCTAATAATAAAAAATCAAAACTCTATAAAGGCGATATCAATGATCTGGCAAAGAAAGCCGGTTACACTGTTCTTGGAAGAAAAGATGATTTCTCCGTTTTGAAATCCGGAAAAGGGAAAGTTCTCATCAATGTTCCCCTGCCCTATGAAATTGACAGACATAGTTATGACCCGTTCACTCTTGCAAAATTCACAGAAATGGGTATTGATTTTCTGGATAACAAAAACGGTTTCTTCATGATGGTGGAAGGCGGTAAAATCGACTATGCCGGACATGCCAATGATGCAGCAACAAATCTCCGTGAAGTTCTCGCATTTGACGATGCGGTGAAAGTCGCAATGGATTTTGCCAAAAAACATCCCGATGAAACCCTTATCATCGTTACCGGTGATCATGAAACCGGCGGTATGACCATGGGATTTGCTGCGACAGGTTATGCAATGTATATGGAACGACTGGCTTATCAGAAATGTTCTGTTGCAGAATTTCATGGCAAACTCAAAAATGCGATGACAGAAAATAAAAACTTCTCTTTTGAAGACGCAAAACTTCTTTTGACAAAATATTTCGGGTTCCGTTTTGACGGCAAAGATAAAGATCCCATGCAAATCAATGCAAAAGAGTTGAAACAGCTTTCCGAAGCCTTCAAAAATGGTAAATTACCACATGCAGCAAGACTTGTCATGGCAGCAAAAGCCGGAATCGGCTGGAGTACCGGCGCACACACGGCTCTGCCCGTTCTGACAACTGCATCCGGAAAAATGGCAGAAAAATTCTCCGGATTCTATGAAAATACGGATATCTCCAACCGGCTGAAAGAAATTCTGAAATGATCAAGCACACTCTCCGGCAGGATCTTATCATAACTCTGGTACTTGCACTCTGCTGCGTGGTACTGTGGTTCGTACCTTCGCCGGAACGGCTTTCTGAAGATAATACAGTGAAAGAACATGCCGTTGTTCGCGAAGTCGACAACAGCGATTTACAGCTGCATGGTTTGCTGGAATACGGCAATCAGATGCTGAAAGTGGAGCTCAGGAGCGGTCCGCAGAAAGGAAAAATATTCCGGGCGGAAAATCTGATCCGAGCCCAGATGGAGCTGGATAAGAAATTCAAAGTCGGCGACAGGATCATTGTTGTTATGATGCCCGATGCCGATCCGGAATTTTCAGTCATCCGTGCGCAGGATTACGACCGGACGATGTGGACATGGGTGCTTGCCGGATTATTCTGTGTTTTTCTCTGTATTTTCGGAAGATGGACAGGTGTCAAAGCTCTGTTCAGCTTTTTCCTGAGCGTTATGGTGATTTGGAAAGCAGTCATTCCGCTGGTTCTCATGGGATGGTCCGCATCGTGGACGATCTTTGCCTGTGTCTGTTTTCTGACAGCAGCGATCATGTTTCTGGTTGCAGGAGTCAACCGGAAAGGTATTGCGGCGTTTCTCGGCGCGATTTCCGGTGTTTTTGCCGGATTGTGTATGAGTCATCTTTTCACCTGGCTCCTGAATATCAATGGTGCCACACTTCCTTATGTTCAGGCACTTTATTACAACGGTTATGAGTTTCTGAATCTTCAGGATATTTTCACCGGAGCGGTGATCCTTGCCAGTTCCGGAGCAGTGATGGACCTTGGCATGGATATTGCCTCCGGTGTTGAGGAAGTGGTCATTCACAACGAAACGCTGACAGCAAAACAGCTGACGGCATCCGGAATGCGGATCGGGCGGAGCGTTGTCGGTACGATGACCACCACACTTCTTCTTGCCTATTCCGGCGGCTATATCACTCTGTTGATGATGTTTGCGGTTCAGGGGAATTCCCTGCTGGAGATCCTGAACAATCCTCTCGTTGCAGCAGAATCTGTCAAAACATTGATCGGAAGTTTCTCTCTGGTACTTGTTGCACCTTTCACGGCAATATTTTCCGGGATCCTTCTTCATAAAAAACAGGAGAAATCATGCGGACAACAGTAATCAATGCCGGGGTTCCCGGAGATGGCACAAAAGTTTTTCTGGAAAAGGCTGAAGAAGTTCTTTCTCTGTCAGAGCCCCCTGCAACAGTCATTCTTTCCATGGGAGCAAATGACTGCATCAACCCGCATCGCAGAATCCCCTTTGCTCAGTTCCGGAAAAACTTCCGGGAGATCTGCAAGATGATCCCTGCAAAGGGATTTCAACTCATCAACATTATCCCGCCGGTGATCCTTTTCGATGAATTTGTAATGAAATACCCGGAAATGAAAGATGCAGTCGATGACGGACTGGAAGAACTTTATCTGAAGTATGTTGATTGTGTCCGGGCAGTTACGGAAGAATTTGAGATCCCCTACCTTGACCTGTTCAAAGTTTTTTCTTCGGTCAGTCCTCTTGACCGGGCAGAAAGTCTGACCCGCAACAAGCAGAACTGCGGAGCGTATGACGGGATCCATCCGACACCTCACGGGCATATTCTCATCGGGGCGATGCTTTATGAAAAGATCAAAACCCTGAACTATCCGCAGAAAACCATTTTGTGCATCGGCGACAGTCTGACGCACGGTTATCCTCTTGCCGGAATGGGAACTGTTGAAGGGGATAATTATCCCTCAACTCTGAACCGTCTTTTCAATGAATTGTGAGGTTTTGCCATGCAGAAAGATCTGGAACAGCTTGCAATATTGATCCGTACCGCAAAAAATATGACTGCATTCACCGGAGCGGGAGTTTCCACGCTGTCCGGGATCCGTGATTTCCGGGGGATCAACGGCGTTTATAAAGAACCCTGGCACGGGCGTGCGGTGGAAGATATTCTTTCCTTGAACACCTTTCTGGAAGAACCGGAACTTTTCTACGGCTGGGCGACGGAATTCGTCTATTGTCTGGAACGTTTTGAGCCGTCCGTTGTTCACCGGGTTCTGGCAAAGCTGGAAGAAAAACAGCTTTTAAAAGCACTTTACACGCAGAATATTGACTTGCTTCATACGAAAGCCGGAAATAAAAAGGTTTATGAGATCCACGGCTCCCCTGCCCTGCACCATTGTCTGAAATGCAAAATGGAATATACTTATGAAGAAATATCCCCTATGGTTCTGGGCGGAAAAGTTCCCTATTGCGACAGATGCGGCGGACTGGTCAAGCCGGACATTGTCTTTTACGGAGAAAGTCTGAATGAGAATCTTCTGAACAAAGGTTTTTCAGATTTTGAAAACTCCGATCTTGTATTGGTTCTCGGAAGCAGTTTAACGGTTCAGCCTGCGGCATCGCTGCCCATGGCGGCAAAATACGGTGGAGCAGATATTGTCATTGTGAATAATCAGCCTACGAATCTTGACAGTTCGGCAGTATTGACTTTCAACGATTTGAAAGTTGTCTTTGATTATCTGGAAAATGTTTTTGAGTAAAACTGCCGGATCGATTTGATTTTTCCGATTAAGCATTTATATTACAACATCACGCACGGCTGGTGAAATGGCAGACACGAAGGATTTAGGTTCCTTTGCCGCAAGGCGTGTGGGTTCGAGTCCCTCGCCGTGCACCACTTTTATGTTTATTTTCATCCCGATTCAGGAGAAGCTGAATGAGTAAAGTATTACGCTGTGCCGTCATCGGTCTGGGCAGGATCGGATGGCAGTTCCATATTCCACAAATCGTTGAACGGGAAGGGTTTGTCCTGACTGCAGCAGTCGATCCAGATGAGTCCAGACGGAAAGAGGCTCAAGAGCAGTTCGGGGCAAAGATCCTCGCCGCAGATTACCGGGATGTTCCCTGCAACGAAATCGATCTTGCAGTGATCGCCTCCCCGACGATTTTTCATTATGAACAGACCGTCTGGTTTCTGGAACATGGTGTGGATGTTTTTTGTGATAAACCCATCGCTATTTCTGCGGCAGATGCGGAAAAAATGGCAGAAACAGCAAAGAAAAACGGCAGAAAACTTATGGTTTATCAGCCGCACCGTATGACTTCTGAAGCATTGACCGCACAGATGATCCTGAAATCAGGAAAACTGGGCAAGCCCTATCTTCTGACCAGATGCTGCGACAGTTTCAGCCGCAGAAACGATTGGCAGGCTGTTGCAAAAAACGGCGGGGGAATGCTTTTCAACTATGGAGCGCATTATATAGATCAGATGCTTTTTCTGGGAAAAGACTCCTGCGGCAGTGCAAAGTGCGAAACCAGAACCATCGTATCTTCCGGTGATGCTGACGATGTCGTAAAAGTGCTGATCAACGGAAAATCCGGCTGCCTTTACGAGGTCAGTATCAACATGGCTTCTGCATGTCCGTTTCCGACTCTGACACTTTACGGAGATAAGGGAACTGCGGTCGCGCTCCCGGGTAACAAATGGAAAATCGTCTACTGTGAAAATATGCAGGAAATCAAACTTGACGAAACGCTTTCCGCATCTGACCGGAAATATCCCTCGGAAAAATTTCCCTGGAAAGAAGAGATCATCGACGGAATCCCGGAACATTACGGTGACTTCTATCTGCATGTCTATGATTACTTTGCAAAAGATTCCATTCCATTCGTTCCCATCGAAGAAACTCTTGAAGTTATGAGAACGCTGGAACTCTGCCGCAAGAGTGCTGCGCAGAATTAAACAGAAAAGCATGTCCGGAACCGTTCCCGAACATGCTTTTTTTAAGGACAATTGCGTTTTCGCTTATTTTTTCTTGCTCCGGTTCAGAATGGAATCACACCAGGCGACTTTTTTGACGATATCCTGAGAGAGCCAGGGGTCGACAAATCTGCCGTAGTAAGCATTCTTTCCGAGACCGACTTTATCGCCTGCCTTGATACTGTTGCGGAGGAACTTATCCAACGCCTGCAATTCATTGCGGCACTCTTTGACAAGTTTCAGATCACGGGTACGGCGGGCAGCGGGGAGTTTGCAGAACACCTTCTGCTGCAGGCTCATTCCTTCCAGAACGCCGGATTCAAATATTGCACGATCCGCTTCATCTGTCATAAGTTTTTTCAATGCGGCAGGAGCGCCCTTGATCCCGGCTTTCAGCTCTGCGGCAATATTTGCCATGGTCTCAGAAGTTTTGTGAAGACGTGTCACCATTTTCTGGAAGAACGGGGATTCATCTTCCTTGAGCCAGCGATAATCCAGATGGCAGACATCTTTATCGACTTCGCACCATTTCAGGGCATCGGTAAAACATTTTGCCCGGGCAAGCAGATATTTTTCAATGACAGGAGCAAACTTCTTTCCACCCAGCTTCCGGGCAAATTTCCGACAGAAACTCTTTCCTGTCAGAGTGGGATCCCAGGGGAACGCTGCGTGGAAAATCAAGTTGTAATCAGGCTGCAGGATCTGCCCGCCGACTTGAAGAGTAAAAAGTTCGTTGATACCGTTCTCGCAAAAACACTTGCTGTCTTCAGCGATTACATCGGGAGTGAAAGGATAAAGTCCACGGAACAGGATCTGGTCAGTGTAATATCCTGTCGCCATACGGTAATCCGTGTGGGCAAAAGCGTGTTTATCCCATGCCTTCAAACAATTCAGATAGAATTTATTGCGTTCACATGCAGGATCATTCAAAGCATGAGCCCAGCAGCGTTCACGGGGTGCAAAAGCAATGCGGATATTTTTCCGCGGCGGGAACATCACGCTGGGCATCATGGTATCGTGATAAGCATTCATCTGAACAGCGGCGTTCAAGCCCAGTTTTTCAATGATTTCAGCGAAACGGTTCATCACGATCGCCTGAACATCGGAGGCTGTGTAATGACGGCAGTTTGCACAAAGACAGTGTCCGCCGCCGGGAAGATCCGCAAATTCCAGAACGAGGTGATCGTAATTTTTGAATTCGTCGATATGTTTTGCAAAATTTTTCTCAATTTCGATCCAGGCTTCTTCGCTGGAATAACAAAAGTTCACGTCATTGACACGTTCACCGAGAAAGTCGTCAGGCTGGATCTGACGGCAGGTTTCCGGGTGTTTTTCCTTGAACTCTTTCGGAAGAAGATGATGGAACTCATGTCCGCCATGCCCGAAAACAAAACCGTACTTCGGATCATCTTCCACTTTTCCCCCGGCGTGACGGGCGATGAAGTTGTAACGGATCTTGCAGAAATATTCCATCCATTCTTCGCCGGTATGATCTTTTTCAGTCACAGCGGCATATTCACAGGTAACTCCGGAATAGTTGCAGAGCATGTTTCTGACATATGTACCGCACTCCAGAGCAAAGGGAGCTTCGGGAGAGACATACTCATTTTCTTCACCGGGCATCAGGTAGATGATCCCCAGATCTTCGATCAAGGTATAAACGGCATTGAGCAGACCTTTCTCAGTCTGAGCTGCCAGGGTAACGCCATTTTCAGTTATGTCTGAAACAAAGCCATCGATTTTGATCTTTTTGATCTTGGATGCAGCAATTTTTCCGGCTGTCGTTCCGGGCGCGACAAGAGAAAACACAAGATTTTTCCCTTTTTCAGAGACTTTTACTTTTGTTCCGAGTTTTGCGAGCAGACGGATCAGTTCATCTTTTGCGAATGTACCGCATGCACCAAGACCGGCTGGAACGGTAAGTTCCATCTTCTTTGAGAGAGACCAAACTGCTTTTTTCATGTTAAGCATTTCCTTATGTTATTGAGGTAATTTCAAAAGTCTTCAAAAATGGCAGAAAATTCTTGTTGCGATCTGCAAATGGAGCGTTTTCGGTGGTTACCC
>SUVT01000031.1 GCA_015061845.1 Lentisphaerota bacterium | reverse complement strand
GCATAACGTCTGCATCTGGCAGGGCGACAACGATGCTGCGGCACAGAAGATCCATCTGGCAATCCATGAGCATTCCTACGGCGACGATACCATTTGCGACAAGTGCGGCCATGACTCCGGCGAAGCCGAAGGCGTGGAGTATCCCATCCACATTTACGGCGTCAGAGAAGACGCGGACACCTATGTGACCGTTACCGAAAACGGCGCGACTCTTGCATTCCCCTTCACCGATGAAGAGGGCGTCCTGATGGACCCCCACAACAGCGGAAACGCTGAGACCCGTGAAATCCTGAAGGATAAGTGGACCTATAACGGCTATGAGCTGTGGTCCCGTCTGGAGGATGAGGTTTCCCATTATGGCGAAGGCCCCATCTTCACCCTTGGCGACGAGGACGTGGCCGCATGGCTGCGCGACCAGATTGCCGCAGGAGCTGAGCTGTATCTGGATGTGGACTTCCCCGGCGAGTGGAATTACCCCATTTTTATCAAGGGCGTTGTGCAGGACGCGGACGTCTATGTCACCCTGAACGCGGGCGGTGCGGTCATCAACCCCTTTACGGCTGAGGACGGCACGCTGATGGATCCCCACGACAGCCCCAATGCCGAGATTACCAGCCAGATCGGCAACTGGATCTACAACGGCTACAAGGTCTGGTACGAGCTGGACGGCGAAACCGTGCTTTATAAGGATGGCGCAGGCCAGTACAAGCTGGATGACGAGCTTGCCGAATGGTTTAAGGCCGCTATGAAGCAGGGCGCGGAGCTGAAAATATGGCTTTTCTGACATTTGGCACAGGGATGGGCGCAGGGCTTATTTTAGGAGGAAAACTCTACAGCGGTGCAAGCGGAATGGCAGGCGAGTGCGGTCATATCCGTTTGGCTGAAAATGGTCCCATCGGTTATGGAAAGCATGGATCTTTTGAAGGTTTCTGTTCCGGTGGCGGGATCGCCCGGATGGGGCGTGCTTATGCAGAGAAACATTTGCCCTTAAGCTGGTGCCCGACAGCTGCGGATCTTGACAGTATCTCAGCCAAAACGATAGCAGAAGCTGCGCTTGCCGGAGATGAATCCGCCCGGATGATCTATGAAGAATGCGGACGCCGTCTGGGACTTGGCTTATCAATATTGATTGATCTGTTGAACCTTGACCGTATTGTTATCGGAAGTATTTTCCAGCGGAGTGAAAATTTATTGCGTCCCGCCATGGAATCTGTTTTGAAAGCAGAGACACTTCCCTTGAGTTTATCGCAATGTGAAATCGTTCCGGCAGAACTTGGCGACAGTATCGGCGATATTGCAGCATTGAGCGTGGCACTGTTATGAGATGATAGAAAACGGTAGAAAACGATATTAAACGATTTTATTCAGATAATAAAAAAAACTGGCAACCATTTTCCGGTTGCCAGTTTTTTTGTTGCTTTAAGCTCAGAGAGATTTCAGGATCTTCACTGTCTTTTCTGCCAGAGGAATATCGGGCAGAACCATGTCGGGCAGACGTGAGAACGGAATCATTTCTGCAGTAAACGGACCTTTGTAACCGATCTTGTCAAGTTCTGCAAACAATGCTTTGAAGTCAACAATACCAGAGGAGAGATCATCGCCGAAGCCATGAAGTCCACCACCTGCATCGTTTTCTTCAAAGTTCTTGACGTGGATCGCTTTGATCCGGCTGCCGAGCAGTTCCGGGAAGTCCTGGGGACGTCCGGTCAGACAGCAGTTACCGGTGTCAAAGTAGATACCAACGTATTCAGAATCGAACTGATCAAGGAAGAGTTTCCATTCCATGGGGGAGATGAGGAAACGGTTCCAGACGTTTTCCAGAGCGAGGTTGACTTTCAGAGCTTCTGCGGTGGGGATCAGTTCCTTGACGGATTTCGTTGCTGTTTCCCAGACGGTCTTGTAGGACCAGACGGGGTGGGAGGGATCCCATGCGACGCGGGTTGCACCGGGGACAACCAGAACGGATTCTGCGCCGATCCAGGAAGCGATCGTCAGGTAACGTTTGACGTTTTCGACAGCTGCAGCGCGTTCTTTTTCATCACCAGTACCGAGTCCGCAGCCCCAGCCGGAGCCGGAGGCGAGAGAACGGAGACCGATATTTTTGGATTTTGCGTAAGCCGCGATCTTTTCACATTCTTCTTTGGTAATATCATCTTTCAGGCAGTCGCCAATGGTCAATTCGACACCGTCGAGCCCCTGTTCTGCTGCCCAGTCGATAAATTCATAGGGAGTTTTCTGTCCGTCGAAACCGCCGAACACCCAGTAGTTGAGAGCTTTATACATGATTCACCTCAATATTCAACAGTGACTTTCTGATTGGTCTTGCAGGACTTTTCCTCTGCCATGACGACTTTGAAACCGTCGAGGACAGACTGGAAGTTCTGGTAACGATCCGGCTTGACATTGTTCTGGACACATTCGACAAAGTAGGAGAGTTCCTGGTGCCATCCGGTGGGAAGATTTCCGACTTCGATGACAGGAGTTTCCACGCGCTTGTCGTTCCAGTATACTTTGTAACCTTCAGACATGAAGCGGACAGTTGCCTTTTCGCAGATGATCTGGAAGGACATTTCAAAGGGAACATCGTAGGCACTTGTCCATCCGCCGGTTGCGGTGACGAGAGGACCATCGGTTCCGTAGTCGTAGGTGGTAACGAGGTGGTCGATCGCTCCATCGGAGGAGTAGACAGATCTGCCGAAAGAGGTGACAGCCTGGGGACGTCCGAGGAGATAGGTGATGAAGTCGGTGTCATGGAGGTGCATATCAAGGAGAGCACCGCCAGCGCGTTTTCCATCCATGAACCAGTTTTCCCAAGCTCCGGAGAAACTGACATCGCGGGAGAGTCTGCGGAAATCAACGATCAGAGCCTTGCCGAATTCACCCGCATGGAATCTGCGGTAGAAGTTGTCATATTCGGGCCATGCGCGGACGCACATACCGATATTGATGAAACCTTTGGCATCTTTGACAGCTGCTTCGATTTCTTTTGCATCTTCGAGAGAGCGGCAGAGGGGTTTTTCAGAGAAGAGATGTTTGCCTGCCTTGAGAGCTGCAACCATGTAATCTTTGTGGTAGGGTGTGGGAACGCAAACGTCGACAACGTCCACATTGGGATCATTGATGAGATCAAAACCGCTTTCATAGGTTGTGACTCCGGTCAAATCCAGAGGAATGGAGTTGTCATCGTTGCCGATGTTTCCGTTGACGGAAGAGATATCTCCCTTGCGTTTCGCGGGGTCGACATCAGCGAGAGCGACGATTTCTGCGTTGGGGAGGCTTCTGTAGATACGGAAATGGGTACTTCCCATAAATCCGAGTCCGATGATACCGATTCTGACTTTAGACATATTTTTCTCCTTCTCTTAAAGAGGTTAGTTGTTTAAGGTCATTTTCCGGTATAATTATACAACCATTTTCAGAAAAATCCAATAGATTTTTACGCAAAATATTGGATTTTTCTGCAAAATTTTATTGTTTTCTGCAATTTTTCCTGCCGGATTATTGGAAATAGGTAATGATACCTGTGATCCAAATAGCGAAAATAATTACCGGAAGAACATACTTCATGTAAGGAACAACCCATTTTGAAAGTTTCGGACCGTCTCCTGTATTGATTTCAGCAAGACAGTTTTGCTCACCCCAGCCCATACGGTTTGTACAGAAAATGGTAATGTAAAGCGCACCCAGGGGCAAAAGGTTCTGACTGACAATAAAGTCTTCCAGGTCAAGGATATTACTGCCTTCCTTGAGAGGTTGGATTTTCTGCCAGATATTGAACCCGAAAATACAGGGCAGGGAAAGGAATGTCAATGCTGTTCCGAAAAAGATATTGGATTTTTTGCGGCTCCAGTGATATTCATCGATCCCGAATGCAACGAGGTTTTCAAAGACTGCCACCAAGGTGGAGAGTGCAGCAACAAAGAGGAACAGGAAGAAAAGAGCTCCCCAGAAGTAGGGAAGAGACATGGATTTGAATACCTGGGGCAGGGTGATAAAAATCAGCGGCGGCCCGGCATCGGGCTGGACATTGAATGCAAAACACGCGGGGAAAATGATGAACCCGGCACAAACTGCGACAAACGTATCAAGTCCGATGATCCAGCGTCCTTCTGCGATCAGTGATTTATTTTTGCTTGTATAACTGCCGCAAATCGCAATACTTCCGATCCCGAGACTCAAGGTGAAAAATGACTGTGTCATGGCATCGTAAATCGTTTGCCATGGATGGTTTCCGATAAAGTTCTGCCAATCAGGTTTCAGGAAGAACTTCACTCCGTTGAAAGAGTTCGGGAGAAGGTTGACTTTGATCAACAGAACAATAAGAAGGATCAAAAGACCGAGCATCATGAACTTGATACTTTTTTCAATGGTTTTCTGAACACCTCCCATACAAATCACAAACGTAATGAGCAGAGAAGCGGCAAGATAGGCGATCTGACGCCACGGCGAAGCCAGAAGATTTGTGAAAAATTCAGCTTCCATTACCTTGGAATTTCCAATCATGAAGTTACACATATAAGAGAGCAGCCATCCGGTTAGAACAGAATAGAACATCAGAAGAATCAGGTTTCCGCTGAAAAATACAAAAGCCGGGATTTCCCAGTTCGCTTTTGTGTTCGGATTTTTGAGATTTCTCAATGCTCCGGGCAGTACTGCACGTCCGGCTCTGCCGATCGATAACTCAAGCAGCAGGATCGGGAAACCCATCAATGCCAGGCAGAGAAAGTAAAGCAGAACAAAAAAGCCGCCTCCATTTTTACCGACGATAAAGGGAAAACGCCAGATGTTGCCAAGACCGATGGCACAGCCTGCTGTCATAAGAATAAATCCCAATCGGGATGCTAACTGTTCACGCTGTTGAGACATATAAAAATTCCTTGATTATGAAAGGGTTGAAACGACAAATCCGGGATGGAATGATTTGTCATGATTTGCAATATCTTTCTCTTTGGAAAGTCCGGTCAGAACCAGACAGGAACTGATCCCGGCAAGGTTTGCTCCCCGGATATCGCTGTTGAGCCAGTCTCCCACCGCCAATGCTTCTTCCGGTTTTACTCCAACGGAGGCAAGGCGTTCTTTCACTTCTTCGTAAACTGCAGGAAACGGTTTTCCAAAGTGGATCCGTTCTTTGTCGATCCCCTGTTTTTTCAGGAGAGCTATGATCAGTTCCATCTGTCCGTTTGAACATAACGTAACGCCGCTGGGCATGGGGTTGAGCATATCCGGATTCGTGACAATAAACGGCTTTTCCGGGAATTTCAGGAAAAAGTTCAGGATGGCAGTCATGACGACAGCCCAGTCATATTTCCCGGCATTATGGAGAACACCATCGCATTCCATGATCTTGGCAGGGTCTTTTTCGTATTCAATGACACCGGGGATTTCCGGGGTTCTTCCTACGAGAAAATATTTCCATGCCTTGCCTGTTTTATTTTTTTTCATAAAATATTTCGGGATAGGATCTCCGCTGGAAATCACCTGATCCGGTTCTGCATAAATCCCGGCGTTGGTCAATCTTTGTGCAATTTCTTCATGTGTCTGCGCGCAGTTGTTGGTCAGAAAGAAAAACGGAATGTGATCTTTCCGCAGGACTTCCAGAAATTCCGGAGCTCCGGGAATGGGTGTATTGGCAAGCAGAACAGTTCCATCGATATCAAATAAAAAGGATCGGAATTTTTCAGAGTTTTTCCGGTAAATTTCCAAAAGAGTTTCAGCCATCATTCACACTTTCTTTGCTATAACGTTCAGCGGGACATCTGGGCGAGAGTATCTTCCTTTTCCATGAGATCCCGGACAAGTTTGAACTGCGTTCTGCAGCGGTCAAGGTTATGCTCCGGTTTGTGGATCTTGAAGTAATTATCACCATCAATGTAGTCTGTAAGGAATCTCATACCGGTTTCAAAGGTAATGAGCTGTGCTGCAAAGGGCATCAGTTCGATTTCTTTTGGTGTCAGACAGCCTTCGCAGCCATCAAGAAAACCGCGGGTGAGAGCTTCATAGATATCCAGTCTGCAATAAACTCTGGCAAGATCCGGTTCATCTTCCGGGGCAGGGGAGACACTGGAACGGACGAGGTCGCCGAAGTCATAAAGTCCGGAGCCTGGCATAACTGTATCAAGGTCGATCACGCAAATCGCCTCTCCGGTTTCATCGTCAAGCATAACGTTATTCAGCTTTGTGTCGTTGTGACAGACCCGTTCCGGGATGCCGCCGCTGGCGAGCAGATCTGTGATGATGGAACATTTGTCCTGAAATTTTTCGATGAACTCAATTTCTTCTTTTACGGATGCCGCCCGGTTTCTGGGGTCTTTCTGCAGAGTTTCGTAGAAAGTGACCAGACGGCTGGGGGTATTGTGGAAGTTCGGGATCGTATCAAAAAGCCGTTCTCCCTGCATATCGGAGAGCTGCTGCTGGAAGGTTCCGAATGCATTTGCTGCCTGATAGGCATGTTCTGTACATTCCATGACATCATAAGTTCTTGCACGCTCGATGAACAGATAGCATCTCCAGTAGTTGCCGTCCTCAGTCTTGTGGAAAAACTTGCCATCGAATGTCGGGACAAGCGTCATAACACGTCGGGAAGCATCGTTCTGACCGCGGAGTTTGCCGCGAATATGCTGGATCACTCTGGAAACGTTGCTCATCAGCTCTTCCGGTTTCCGGAACACATTGTGGTTGATCCGCTGGAAAATGTATCTGACCTGAATACCTGCCTGATTAAAAACTCCGAAGCAAGTGTCGTTGATATGTCCGGTTTTTCTGGTTTCTGCCCACAGATAATTCCCGTATATATCAAAATGAGAAGCGATTTCTCTGAGTTTTGCCTGCATGATCTGTCCTTTCTCTTGAGGGATCGACAGCTTTTCACTCTTTCCGATTCGTTCTTTTGCCGGAACACAAATTTTTTTACCAACAATCCGGCAGAAAAACACAACAATCGGTTGATAATATACACTTTTTTTTCAGATATGCAAACGAAAAACAGAATATTTATTTTTTTACTTATGAGGTAATTTCAAAAGTCCGGCAAAATTTGGCTGAAAAAAGATTGTTGATGAGTTGGAAATGGTAGTTTGAGCGAGGCTGCCATTCTCCTTCGCTGAAGCTATGGAGGACAAGCCGAAAACGCTCCATTTGCAGATCGCAACAAGAATTTTCTGCCATTTTTGAAGACTTTTGAAATTGCCTCAGTTCTTCTGCAACTTTTTTCTAACCACGGAAGAAATTCTCTTGTAATTGTCAGTTTTTTCTGATATATTAAAAATAAATATAACCGTTAATTGATAGGAGTTCTTTTTATGAAAACACGTTGTCCTCATTGTCAGAAAATGATTGAAACTTCTGCCGATACCAACGGCATGGAGGTCGAATGTCCGGTTTGCAAACAGAACTTTACTGTTTCACCGGTGTTGACTGTTGCAGAAAATAATACGAAAAAGACTGTATTCCTTATTGTTTTAATCGCTTTATTGGTTGCAGGAATTGTTGGCGGATCGGTATATTATTTGACGGCGAAAGAGACTGAAAAGACCGAAAAGTCAAGCAAGTCCAAAGAGTCCAAAGAGACTGAAAAGTCAGGTTCTAAAAAGACAAGTAAAAAATCAACTTTTACCAATGCTGCAAATGAAACTTTTACACTTCCCAATGGAGTCAAGCTTGAGATGGTAAAAGTTGAGCCGGGCAGTTTTACTATGAGTAAACGTGATGGAGAAAATTTTGGTTCGGAGGTAGAGCATTCAAAGGCCTTGACGAAAGCTTTTTACATCGGGAAATATGAGGTGACTCAAGCACAGTATGAAGCGGTTATGGGCAATAATCCCTCATACTTTAAGGGCAGTAACCGTCCGGTGGAACAAGTCTGTTGGTACGAAGCCATGAGTTTCTGCGAGAAAATGAATCAGTATGCACCGAAAGGTTGGAAATTTACCTTGCCGACGGAAACGCAATGGGAATTTGCGGCAAGAGGCGGGAACAGGAGCAAAGGCTATAAATACAGCGGCAGCAATAATCTTGATGATGTCGGTTGGTATGATAGTAATTCCGGAGATACAACCCATGAAGTCGGGGGTAAAACTCCGAATGAGCTTGGGTTATATGATACGAGCGGCAATGTAAATGAGTGGTGTCTGGATAATTGGCAATCAAACTCCGACGAAACCTGTGCAGAATTCTACCGTCCCTATCATGATGAAGATGGCTCGTACCGCGTGTTTCGTGGCGGCGGTTGGCGCAGCCTTGCGGAGTTCTGCCGTTCTGCGCTCCGGAGCGGCTGGTCGCCCGGCAGCAGGAACAGTTACATCGGCTTCCGCCTTGCTCTCGTCCCAGTTCAATGACAGGATTATCTATTTCCTGAGCTGCCGCCGGAGCTTCCGGCAGAGCCGGAGGGGATGGCGCACTTGCAAAGGAACGGCTGGGGAACTGGGAGTACTAAGAGTACTGGGAGTACTGTTTTTTGCGCCTGGGTGCGCGAAGAAATGACCTTGTGGAAAACCTTTTCTTTGCCCGCTCTTTCCCAGCATTCCCAGTATTCCCAGTATTCCAAGAACCCGGGAAGACTGGCACACAAGCAAAGGATCGGCTGGGGAACTGGGAGTACTGTTTTTTGCGCCTGGGTGCACAGAGAAACTACCTTGTGCAAAACCTTATTCTTTGCCCGCTCTCTCCCAGCATTCCCAGTATTCCCAGTATTCCCAGAACCCGGGAAGACTGGCACACAAGCCAAGGAACGGCTGGGGAACTGGGAGTACTAAGAGTACTGGGAGTACTGTTTTTTGCGCCTGGGTGCGCAGAGAAATGACCTTACGACAAACCTTTTCTTTGCCCGCTCTCTCCCAGCATTCCCAGTACTCCCAGTACTCCCAGTATTCCCAGTATTCCCAGTATTCCCAGTATTCCCAGAGCCGGAGGAAACAAAAAATCTGTCAAAATCATTTTTTTTGTAAATTTTCATGGAATATCTGAGCTTTTTTACTGGAAATTTCTGCATGTATGATGTAAATTACGGAAAATCCCCGGAGAGAAGAAATTATGACGAATGACGCTAAAATGATTGCAGACGGCGCAGAGATGACTGCCATGATCGAACGTATGGCAGACGAAATTGCGGAAGAGTTCAGCGGCAGGGCAGATGATCTCCGGATCATCGGGCTGCAGAAACGTGGTGTTCCTTTGGCAGAGCGGTTATCCGCTGCTTTGGAAAAACGCTTTCAACAGAAAATCCCCACCGGAAAACTTGATATCTCCATGTATCGTGATGATATCGGTATGAGAAAATCCCTGCCTCTTATCCGGGAGACTGTTATCAATTTTGATATCGAAAAACGGGTCGTGATCCTTGCAGATGACGTGATGCAGGCGGGTCGTTCCGTTCGTGCCGCCCTTGATGCCATTACAGATTTCGGCAGACCTGCGATCACCCGTTTGGCGATCCTTATCGACCGCGGCAAGCATGAATTCCCCATCGCCGCTGATTACACCGGAAAGGCGTTCCAGTATGACGAATCTTTCAAGATCAAAGTCCGCTGGAACGAAATCGATTCCTGTGACCGGGTCGAAATTCAGAAATACAGAGAATATTTATAATACGGAGATCAAGAATGAGCGATTTTAAGTGGACCAGAAAGGACCTTCTGAGTATCTATGATCTCTCTGCAGAAGAGATCATTCATATTCTTGATACGGCAGAAGAATTCAAGAAGGTGTCTCAGCGCAGAGTGAAAAAAGTTCCTGCTTTGCGTGGTAAAACTGTGGTGAACTTCTTTGTGGAACCCAGTACAAGAACCAGAATTTCTTTTGAGCTGGCGGAACAGCGTTTGTCGGCTGATATCATCAATATCGCCACAGAAAGCAGCAGCTTGAAGAAAGGGGAAACTCTGCTGGATACAGTGAAAAATATCGAAGCATTGCAGGTCGACTTGATCGTGATGCGTCACTCTGCAACCGGTGCCCCGAACTTCCTCGCAGAACGCTTGAATTGCGGGGTCGTCAACGCCGGAGACGGCGCTCACAGCCATCCGACACAGGCTCTGCTTGACCTTTTCACCATCCGGGAAAAGAAAGGTTCTTTCAAAGGTTTGAACGTTTCCATCATCGGAGATATCCGTCACAGCCGCGTTGCCCGCAGTGACATGTGGGGCTTGCTGAAGCTCGGTGCAAATGTGACTTTTGCCGGACCTGCGACTCTGGTTCCGGAAGAGTTCCGTGAACTGGGTGTCCGGGTCTGCCACAATCTGCCGGAAGCTCTGGAAGGTGCCGATGTGGTGAACCTTCTCCGTATTCAGCATGAACGTCAGCGCAGCGGATTTTTCCCGAGTATCGGGGAATATTCCGGTATCTTCGGTCTGAACGAATCCGTTCTCAAATATATGAAGCCGGATGCAATGATCATGCATCCCGGTCCCATCAACCGCGGTGTGGAACTTGCCTCAGCTCTTGCAGATGGTGAACGTTCCGTGATTCTTGAACAGGTAACAAACGGGCTTGCCGTCCGCATGGCGGTCCTCTTCCTTGTTGCGGGGTGCTTGAAATGAACTATATTCTCAAAAATGCCAGAGTAATCGATCCTTCCACCGGTTTTGACGGCGTGAAAGATATTTATGTAACAGACGGAAAATTTGCTGCGGAAGCTGCAGCTGATGCAGAAATGATTGATCTCAAGGGCTATGTCCTTGCTCCCGGGTTTGTGGATATCCACGTCCATCTCCGTCATCCCGGAAAGACTGCTGCGGAAACGATTCATACCGGAACAATGGCTGCTGCCGCAGGCGGTTTCACCAGTATTGTTGCAATGCCCAATACCAGTCCCTGTGCTGATAACCCCGGCACGATCCAGTATGTTCTCACCAATGCCGAAAAAGAGGGCGTTGTGAATGTTCTGCCCTGCGGTGCAATGACCAAGGGGATCGCCGGAGAAGAGATGGCTCCCCTCGGCGGATTGAAAAAAGCCGGAGTTGTCGCGTTCTCCGATGACGGAAAGTGTGTTCAGAATCATGAGTTGATGCGGCACATCATGGAATATTCCAAGAGCTTTGACTTGCCGATTCTTGACCATGCGGAAGATCTTCAGCTTCTTGCAGGCGGCGTGATGCACGAAGGTTACTGGTCAGTCCTCCTCGGTATGAAAGGTATGCCTGCCGAAGCGGAAGAGCTGATGATCAGCCGCGATGCTCTGCTTGCAGGAAAAACCGGATGCCGGATCCACATCCAGCATGTCAGTACCGCAGGTTCTGTGGATATCATCCGTCACGCTCAGTCCAAGGGAATCAAGATCACCGGAGAAGCAACTCCGCACCACATCTCTCTGACAGATGTTGAAATCAAGAAGTTTGATACCAACTACAAGATGAACCCGCCCCTCCGTTCCGAAGCTGACCGGATGGCTCTTATCGAAGGCTTGCGTGATAACACCATCACTGTGATCGCAACGGACCACGCTCCCCACACGGAAACGGAAAAACTGGTTGAGTTCGACTATGCGCCCTTCGGGATCATCGGGCTTGAAACAGCGATTCCTGTGACCCTGACAGAGCTTTACCATAAAGGTTATCTGACTCTGCCTCAGCTGATTTCCAAGTTTACAAAAGGACCTGCAGACGTGCTTGGTCTTTCTCTCGGAACCCTGGAAGTCGGCAGACCGGCGGACATTACGATCATTGATACGGAAACAGAATTTACGGTTGATCCCTCCACCTTCAAATCCAAGTCCCGGAACACTCCTTACGGCGGTTATAAAGCCAAAGGAAGAGCCGCCGGAACCATGGTTGGCGGAACATTTGTCCACCGTTTGTTCTGAGTTCTGCAATAGAAAAGGCGGGAATCCGGAGAAAAACTTTCATTCTCCGCTTGATTTCCTGCCTTTTGTGTGATAAATTACCTGTGAAATTACGAACGACTTAAAACAGGAGCAAAACAGCATGACAGCCGATAATGTAAAGGCATTGGTGATTACCGGGTTCGGTTTGAACTGTGAAAAAGAAACTTCCGCAGCTTTTGAAATGTGCGGAGCAAAGGCATATCAGGTCCATTTGAATGACTTGCTTGCCGGAAAAGACAATATCAACAACTATCATATTCTTGCGTTTATCGGAGGATTCTCTTTCGGAGACCACATCGGTTCCGGAACAGTGTTCGCCAATAAAGTCAAGTTCAAACTCAAAGAAGATCTTGCAAAGTTCATCGATTCCGGCAAACTCGTGATCGGTATCTGCAACGGTTTCCAGACTCTGACCAGACTCGGTCTTGCACCGGCTCTCTTCGGAAAACAGTTTGAACAGCAGGTCGCCCTTGCTCACAATGACAGCGGCGTGTTCCGAGATGACTGGATCAATATGGTGGCAAACGCCGCTTCCAAGTGCGTGTTCACCAAGGGAATCAAAACCATCCGTATGCCGATCCGTCACGGAGAAGGAAAATTCGTTGCTGATCCCGAAATCATTGAAGAAATCGAAAAGAACAATCAGGTGGTTCTCCGCTATGCTGCTGCCGATGGTTCCAAAGCCAACGGTTTTCCGGAAAATCCCAACGGTTCCATCAATGACATCGCCGGAATTTGCGATACAACCGGACGTGTCTTCGGTTTGATGCCGCACCCGGAAGCATTCCTTTCACCTTTCAATGCTCCCGATTGGCAGAAACAGCAGATGGAAGGCAAACTTCCTGAATTCGGGGAAGGGAAAGCCATTTTTGAAAATGCAGTCAGATACATCACCGAAAACTTCTGACATTTCAGAAGAACCTGAAATTCAGAATACCGTTGACACAGAAAATCAGAATCCTGAGAATATTTCTCCGGATTCTGAATCTGTTTCCGGAAAAAAGAGTAAGAAACAGAAAGAAAAAGTTCCCCGAAAAGTTATTGTCAGACATGCCCTCTGGTTTTTCTGCGGCATTCTCTGGGGGGCAACTCTGATGTTTATCGGCGGCGTTTTATATCTCCGGCATAATCTCATTCAGGAAATTCCGCTGGAAGGGGATTTTAACAGTGTTGCCGGCTCGATCGGTCCTGTGGCGCAACGGTATGGATGGCAGATCTCTTACACTCAGTGCGGCTTGCCACGTCAGATCAATGGTCAGCCCATGGAAGTTTACCGTTTGTGCAAAGCTCCTTATGCTTATGAATTGCTTGAGACAGAATCCGAAAGGAAAATCTCCAGTATGCTCCCCTGTGCGATTTCCATTTACAAGAAATCCGATGGAGTGACATATATATCTAAGGTGAATATGCCCCTGGTGACGCAGTTGCTCGGGGGAAAATCTGTCGAAATTTTCAATAAGAAAATTGTTCCGGAACAGGAGGCAATCATGTCTCATTTTGCGACCCGGGATGAAAAGAAAAAATAAGGATTTCTGCGTATGGAGAGCTATCCGTACTGGAAAACAAATCTTGCCATGCTGTGGATCTCCCAGCTGATCATTCTGGCAGGTTTTCAAGCCCTGGGTCCTTTTATTCCTCTTTATATGGAGCAGGATCTGGGGATCACCTCTGAAAAAGATATTGCTGTTTACACGGCTATGTTTCAGTTTTTCGGGACTCTTGCGTACTGTATTTTTAATCCGATCTGGGGCCGCCTTTCTGACCGCTTCGGAGCGAAACTCATGCTTTTGCGCGGAACATTCGTGACAGCGTTTTTCTTCCCGTTGATGGGCTATGTGAAGAGCGTTGAAATGTTTATTTTTCTGCGTTTTCTGACGGCTGCCTGTGCGGGAACAACTGCTATTTCCAATATGATGATCGTGCGGAACACACCCAATGAACGGCAGGGATTTGCGCTTGGTTTGCTTGCAACAGCCATTTGGGGCGGTTCCATGCTGGGGAATGTCTGCTGCGGTTTGATCATCCATTATCTCGGTTACCGGACAAGTTTCTGGATTTGCGGAATTATGTATTTCCTTGCCGGTTTCGCAGTTCTTTTCACCCGTGATGATGCAGTGAAATTTGTTCCGCCTCCGCAGAAAGAGAAAAAATCATTCAGCTGGAAATCTCTTCTTCCGCAGCTCTCAAAACAGATTTGGATCATCCTTGGTTTGTTTATCGTGATTGGATTCATCCGTTATTTTGAGATCCCGTATATCGCCATGAAGGTCAAGAATATCATTGGAATTGAAACTGCCGACTACTGGACGGGGATCATCAGTGCATTTGTCTGTCTTGGCGCAGTGATTTCCGGTGCCGGGATCGGTTATCTTTCTGACCGCTTCCCTGCTGGAAAACTCCTTCTGCCCATATTCTTTTTCTCTGCAGTTGGACTTGTGATGCAGGGGATGGCTTATAATTTGTGGCTTTTCGGGATCGGACGGGTTCTGCTTTACACTGCCGCAGGCGGGTTGCCGTCTGTTATTCAGAAAATACTTGCAACGATCACGCCAAAGGAAAAACGCGGCACAGCATTCGGGCTGGCTTCAACATTCAACGGCGTCGGCATTATGCTGGCAACATGTGTCAGCAGTACAACGCTTATTCTGATCGGCTGCGACGGTGTTTTTTATGTCACCGCAGCATTGTTTATGATTTCTATGCCGTTCTCATTCCTTTGCATCAGCAAAGCCATGAAACTTCATGAATCAACAGATATTAAAGAATAATTAACAGAAAGGTCTTTGGTATGAAGAAATTTTTTTCAGTTTTTTTCGCCGCTGCCACTGCGTTTTCCCTTTGGGCAGATGATGTTGTTACTGCTTCCGATTTACAGAAGTGGAGACACAGCAGTGCGACATCCGAATTGGTCGATGGTTCTTTGCGAGTCCGTGTTCAGACTCAGCCCCGTGGTGCTTGGGGGTCGATTGGAAGCTACATCAAAGGTCATTCCACTAACCATTATCTGCAGATCAAACTTGGGGAAATGGAGTCCGCTTCTGTTGCTCCCGGCGCAGCCAACAGCAGTTCCAATGGCGGAAAAATCGGTAATATCTATACCGGTGTGAACACATTCAAAATCCCCCCTCATGCCGCTCGGACGTTTTATCTTGCTTTGACCATGCTCGGCGACCGCCGGGAAAAAGTCGGACCCTGGATCGATTTTCAGGAAGTCCGGACAACGCTTCAGCCATTCAATGCACCTGTCGTTTCTCTGGCGAATGGCGACACCGTCAAAGTCGGCAGCAAGCTGAAAATTACATTGAGAACCAGAGAAACTCTTTCAGCTCTTCCTACTGTCCGGTTCTGTCTGTCTCCCGGGTTCGCTGATTACAAATTCAATCATCAGGACAAAATCACGCTGAAAAAGTCCGGTGATGGTATTTATACTGCAGAGTTTACCGTTGACAACAATGCTCTGATGCTCCCGAACACTCCGCAGAAAAAATATTCTGTCATGGCTCTCACAACTCTCAACGGAATGAATTGTTACTACACTCTCCCGTTCAAATTTGATCTCAACACCGGAAAAGAAGTGGATGTCACTCTTGCAAACTCCGGCAGTCTCCAGGTGCGAGATGACCGGAAACTCTGGCTGCAGCATATCCGTGGAGTGAACCTTGTCCGCGGTAAAAAGCTCCGTCTTCTCCCTGCAACAGATTACGGTTTAACCAAAGATGATAAGGATGTGACCGACTTGACTGACGGCAGACTTTCTCACCGCAGTGATGACCGTATCTGGTTCGGAAAAGATGCCTGCGGCTGGTATTTCGGCGATCCCCAGATCTATATCGGGATCGACCTCGGAAAAGTTCAGTCTGTGGAAAAACTCGTGATCCGGTGCCTTGGCGGAACAAGCGGAAACTTCAAGTTCCCCCGTATGTTCAACGTGTTCGTTTCCAAAGACGGCAAAACCTATTACCCTGCAGCATCCATGCAGAAGCTTGCTCCCTGCGAAGCTGCGCAGAGCGACTGGAAAAATTACTATTATCTGTCCGAAGATGCCAAGATGCCCAATACCCGGATGTATCCGTTTGCTCTGTCTGTTCAGGCAGATGCCCGTTATATCATCCTGAACATCGTCGGGGAAACCGGCTCCGTCTTCTCCGATGAGCTTGCCTGTATCAAAGCCGACAGAAAAGGTGCAGGATTCAATGCCGCATATAAAAAAGAAGGCAGAGAGATTCCCATGGAAGGATTGGTCGTCCGTCCCCGTGTGAATGAACTTGCTGTCATGCAGGGATTGCCTGCACCGCAGGCGTTTCTGATCACCGATATGAGGGCAGGGGACGACCGCAAGAAAGCTGCGGAAATCGTTCTGGAACTTCCGAAAGGAATGTCTGTGATCGGCAAGAAAGGCGAGACTCTTGCCAATGGAGTGACCCGCTATATTTTCCCCATCAAGCGTGCAAATGTGAATGCAAAATATTCCTGTCCGAACCTTTATATCGCAGCACCCGGCAAAGTTTCCGGAACTGCGACTGTCTATGCCCGTTCCGGCGGGGTGGATCAGTTCAAGAGTGTTCTGCCCGTCAAACAGGTTGTTCCGCCGCAGCTGAAGCCGTTCAAGCGGCTGCATATCAGTCTTTCCTGGATGCATGAAGATTCCGGCAGACAGTGGCCCGACTTCTTCAATGAATGGGGCAAATTCGGATTCAATACGGTCTCTCTGTTCCCCCGGTACTGGACGAATGCCTATTATGTGAAGCGCGGACAGCTCTTTGCCGATGCTGCACGGAAAGCCGGATATAAGACCATCATGAATGACTCCAGTTTCCATGAAATGGCGCGCGGCAAAAAAGCCGGACATGAAATCTACTGTCAGATCCCCGGTCGTCCCAATACCATGCACTGTCCGACCTATCGCGGTGCTGATTACGCAAAGGAAATGGAACGCGTCCGCCGTTGTGTCGCCAACAGTAAACCGGATTATGTTTTCTATGATATTGAAACCTATCATTTCGTCCGCAGTTCTGCACCGGTCTGTACCCGCTGCAAAGCTGTTCTTGCAAAGAGCGGAAAGAGTCTGGATGACATGCTGTTTGCTCATGGCAGCGGAATGATGGCTGATCTGAAAAAGGCGATTGCTCAAGGCAGCAAAGATGCCGGGATCAAAATGCCGGTTATCGGTTCTTACAACCGTCAGCCCCTGCATCCTGTCTATGGCGTTGAGCTTTGGAAAGACACTTATCCGGCTTCTCTGGATATGGCTCAACCCAGTTTGTATGTTGCCGGCCGTGCCGTGGATGTTCACAACAATATCCGTGCGAACCACAAACTTCTCGGCAACAAAAAACTTCTTCCGTGGCTGACCACAGGATGTTATGGCGAATTTGAATCCTACAAAGTTGAACAGATGGTTCTGGAAGCTCTTATGAACGGTGCTTGCGGTGTGACCTACTTCGGTTTTACTGAATTTACAGATTCCCCGCTGGATTTCTACTATCACATCAAAGCTCTTGCAGCGGTGAAAGATCATGAAGATCTGATCATGGATGGTAAAGTGACAGACATCACCGGTTCCAATAAGGATATGCTTTATTCCATGCTCGTAAACGGAGATGAAGCCCTCCTGCTGGTTGGAAACTACAATAATTCCGCACCGGAAACATTGGTGAAACTTCCCTTCAAGCCGTCAGTCGTGAAAGACTTGCGGGCTGGCAAGACGATCTCTGCCGGACAGAATTTCAAATTCAACGTTCCCCGCAGCGACATCCGTCTGTTCTACCTGAAAAAGTAATAAAAAGAGAGCAGGCGATTATAAAAAATATTCCCGATCATGGTTAATTCGTGATCGGGGAGACAAAAGAAAAAATTTTGAGGAATTTTTTTCTCTTTTCTCCCCGTGCCCCTCTTTTCTTTTTTCAAACCTTTTTGCGGCATTCCGATTTTTGCAGGCAAAAATCAGAATGCCATCATAAAGTTAAAAATAATTTACACCCCTTATCAGGAACAACCCCTTTCTTATAAAAAACAATGGCATTTATGTTTTTGAGTTTCAAAAACATGAATGCCGCAAAAAGGTTTGAAAAAGGGTGATGGGGTTTGGGGAAGCGGGAAAAAACTTTCCTGAAAAGTTGTTTCCCGCTTCCCCAATTTCCAATAGTCTTTTATCAAAACTTATTTTTTCGGAATGCCACGGAGTGCCGGTTTTTTGTCTTCATTGACAGAATTGATTTGATACCCCAGGGGCAGGGCGGCTGGTTGTTTCTTTTCCTGAATACGGTTCCGTTTCGGAACAAGGAGTTTCTGTTTGTATTTCAGCTTTCCGGCATCTTTGATTGCAATTCCGTTCAGACGGCAGAGTTCACTGACGCTTGAGTTGTACATTCTGGCGATTTTGGTCATTGTCTCGCCAGCCTGAACGATATGGATCTGTGTTTCGACTTTAATATTTGTTTTTATGGGGCGAACCGGCTCGCCTATCATAGATATGCCTTTGTTTTCGGGTGCTTGTGCAGATGCCTGAAGCGGAATCAATGTTGCCAACGGGATCCCGGCAAGGAGAAGCTGATTGATTTTCTTCTGAATATTCTGCTGTTTTTTTGAAACTTTCATTATATTATTCTCCCTGTTAAAATTCCGTTCCTCCGGGATAACCGAAGACGGTAAAATCTGTAATGCCGTGATGATAACGGTTCTTTTCCCGGCAGATGACCAGACGGACAAACTTTGCCCGGATGAGTTCCGGAAAAATACGAAATTCTACGTTTTGATCAATGGTTGTTCCGGTACCATCTATGACCCGTTCAAGTTTTTTATGTTGAGCATCATAGAAATGAATCTGAAACTGTACCGGTTCCGGGAATTTTCCTGCTTCGTAATCCAGTTCCGGATCAGTCCAGATGATTCTGGCAGAGTGCAGTTCAAAGACTTCCCGCAAATCAACTTCCATAAACGGTTCCGGATCATCTTCTGCCGGATCCCACCATGTGTGAGTGCAATCATCCACAGCAAACGAAGCAAAATGATCATTGCGGCAACTGGAGAAATCAACGGCTTTTCCGACAGATACCGGCGTTAAACCAAGAGAACCCGTTTTTAACGATTGCGGAACGGCTGTCGCATTGATAAAAGGTTCTCCGTCTGCATCGAATTCCACGCGATCCATGGAAAGTCTGCGTTCGCAGTTGTGAAGCCGCCGGATCAGACAGGAATAGATCTGCCACGGCTTTCCGTCAGGTCCCGTAACCATTCCGCCATGTCCGGTCCCATTGACGATTCCGTGCTGAGAACGGAGCATCGTACGGGAAGGGGGCTCATAAGGTCCCAACGGAGATACTGAAGAACGGTAACAGGCAAGAGAGTAATTCCTCATGTTTGTACCGCATCCGGAATATTGCAGAAGATAAACCCCGTTATGTTTATAAAGAGACGATCCTTCCGTCCATCCGTAGTGCAGGTGTTCGTTATTTTCTCCATAACGTTCCCAGGGATTATCCCCGCAGAAACTGATGACTTTGACCGGTTCACAAATCCCCTGAAGCGGATTTTCAGGATCCATTTCCATTCCGAAAATGCCATCGGCTCCGCGGGTATCGACCCCCCAGAAAAGATAAAGTTTTCCATCATCATCCGCGAACCATGCAGGATCGGTGAGATACCGGAGCAAAGACCCATCCGGGAAACGGGGATTGCCCAGCCTGCGGTAAGGTCCGAGGGGAGATTCTGCCGCATAGATCACACTTTCATTGATGGGGCTGGCTGTCAAAAGAAAACGTCCCCGGTAATGGATGATCGCCGGAGCATATCCGAGTGGACCTTCTATTTCGATGGGGCAATATTCCCAGTGGATAAAATCCTCCGAGACATACGCCTGCTGGACGGATGGAAAGATATACCATTTCCCGTCAAAATAAATAGTTTCCGGATCTGCGACCTCCCGGAAGTCGATCCGTTTCCGGGAAAGAAATTTTTCCATGGGGCTGTTTTTATCATAGCAGAACACACCCCGACCGAGATCCGGCAGCTGCATCGGATTACAAAAAGTATCGTTCATAATATTTCCGGCAAATCTGATTTTTATGTATTGAATTATTCCTCAGAAAGAACTGCGGAGTAGATTTCACATACAGTTCCCTTGATAACCCGGATATTGGGGCGGATTTTTGCCGTAGGGTAATTTTTTCCGTCTTTTACGGTAAATTTCATAGTGATTGTCTGTTCCGCGCCTGTCAGTGTAATGGGGTTCGATCTGGAAGAGAAAAGATAGCCGTTATCGGATTTGTATGCAATATAGCCGACTTCGACCGATCCTTTTCCTTTGAGTTTTACTATCAGAGTGAATTCGTCTCCGGCTTCAAAATTGATCGCATTCCCGAAGAAGTCCAAGTGGTTGATAGTGGGGGCAAATGTGACAGCTTTTGTTTTGCCCTTATCATCGAGAATTGCTTTGACTGTGAGTTTATCCTTCGGCTGACACTGAGCGAGCCAGTATACCGGAAGTTTTGTGTTTCTGTCGATGGATGCACCTGCGATGGGTCTCAAAGCTCCTTGAGCGAACATTGTTCCGGCAAATACTGTAAAAGCAAGTACTGCGAGTTGTTTTTTCATGGTCTTTTTCCTTTCTCTGTTGGTCTTTTTATTTTTTTTCAGGAATTGCAAGAAACGCAGTAAAATCTTCTTTTGGAAGCGTTATCGGGAAGTTTGCTGCCGCGCCGGTAAAGGCGTTTGTAACTGCCATTTTCTGATTGAATTTCAGTGTCCCGGACGCAGTTTTCCCGGTGGTATTGCTGACATAAATCAGCAGTGCACCGTCTTTTCTCCGGTAACAGCTTGCAGAAAGCGCGCTTTCTCCGACGAATTTTACCGGATTATCTTCCTGCCAGTAACCGAAGAATTCAATCCCGTCGGCACCGGTCCCGAACTCCCGCTCGATCTTTCTGATCTTTGCATAAAGAGCGTTATCAAACCCTCCGTGGGTGATCCAGAAACGCATGTCATAAAGCTTGAATATGGAAAACATTGGGCGGTTCTGATCTTTCTTATGAGGTCCCAACATGGTGAGTCTGCCCGGAATGACGCCCCAGTCAACACCGAGCATAATATCATTCCACTGCATAGGGAAGGTGGAGTAATATTTTGTGACATCTACTTCCCCATCCATGAAGCCATCGACAAATGCGAATGCCGCCGGCATCATCGCTCCGGTATTGTGAAGCACGATACGGGGATAGCGTTTGTTGTACTTGTAAGCCAGAACTGCACAGCGTTTCAGATATTCACGCTGCTGCAGGAAGTGATAAATCCCCTGAACTTTTCCGTCATCACGGATGAAAGTCTGATCTTTCAGCAAAAGGTTCTGACAGAAACTGGCGTAGGAGTTATCCTGATAGATTCCGTCTATGTCAGTATCGCGCAGCAGCCGGTTCAGACGCCAAAGCATGAAATCCACCCGATAGGAATTCCAAACCACAATGCGGGATGTATAATCGGCATATTCCATGCCGCCGTATCTGAACGGGAGCAGGGGGACTTCCCAGGGATTGTAGGTTGGCTTGTACTCTTTATCCAATTCCACTGCGAACGCCTGAAACTCCGGATCTCCTTCGATATATTCCTGTCCGGCGGTATAGACCACATAGGAATATTTCCGGTTTGGATTCAGCATCATATTTGAGATGTAGGGATCAATTGTAATCAAACCTTTATTGAAGAAGGTTCTTGAAAACGAGGTTCCCCACTGGAATTTATCTTCGGCTCCGACCGGTCTCTTCTTGAGAGGTGTCGCCACAAAACCGAATTCCAGTTTCCGGGGGGCTTTCAACGTTGCACTTTTGGCAACAAAGTTGATGCGGAGAACAATCTTTCCGTTTCTGCGGATCAGTTCAATGCAGTCGGATTTTCTTGAATTGATCCAACCCTTATCACTTTCTGCAAAAAAGCTGATTCCGTTTTTAAACGTTCCAAGCCAAACACTGGGAAGGAAACTGCCGGTGACTGCCCCGCCGACAGGATACTGAGAACTCTTCCAGATCACACCATTGCCGACCAGATCTTTCGTCCGCCAGAAGAGAACGTGACTGCGGAAGGATGCCCCGACAGCATGGAAAAGATCCCCTTTTTCAACAGGAACTTCAAGGTAGAGTTTTTTAACCTCTACAGGCTTTTCTGCTTTCAGGTTCATGGTGTAATAGAATACTCCGTCATACTCCATCCAGGCAGTCAGATCTGTACTGAGGAGTCCTGCCGTGCTAGATGCTGACATTTCCACCCGGTCATCAGCTTGGGAGGTGATTTTGAATCCTTTCCCGGCAAACGCATGTTCCTTTCCTGCTGCATCCTGATAATAGAGCTTTATCGGGGAGGAAAGAACTTCTTTTCCTGCGGCAATGATGGATTCCGGGAAACCGTTTGAACTGAATTTTGTATCACGCAAAGTGCAGCTGACAGTATTTCCGTTGACTGTCATCTTTGTAAACGGCGGAATCACGATTCTGTCTTTGCCAAGATTATTACCGAGCCATTCAAAATTCTTTTTTGTTTTGAATTCCCCGTTGTTTTCTTCCATGACGGAACCATCTTTGCGGATAACTTTCAGATTCCATTGATAAGTACCATCTGCGGGGATCCCGTAAGGAGCTTCTGCCACGACTGTTCCGCGGTTCGTTCGGAACTTGTCTAAAACGACTTTATCTTTTCCGATAAAACATTCCACCCGTGCAAGCTCTCTGATCTGTTTGAAGGAAAGCCCCTGCAAAACAACACCGACCTTTTTTTGTATGGGATAATAGGTAAAGTGAGAATGAGTCTCTCTGGCGGGTTCTTTTTGGAGTTCCATATTGCCGAACTGAACATCTGTACGGAAGTAACGTTTTCCGTTTTTGGAGAGCGTCAGTTCAAACGTTCCTTCGATGATGTCCTGCCTTTGAGAAACGATTCCGGCAACAGCATCGGGACTCGTTTTTTTTCTGTCGGAAAACCTCATTCCTCCATATTCAGCCACTTCCATGATGGAGTCTTTGACGTTTGCTTCGAATATGAGTTTTTTACCGAGTTTTCCGATTTTGATCCGGCAGAATGTCAGATCACGAACAACTTTGGCATTCATCAGGTTTGCGAAATACTCGCCCTGATTCATTGTTGAAAATTCACTGTGTTCCGGTCTGTTGCGGCAAATATTCATGGACCAGCCGTCATCCGGATTGATTTTCAGAGAAGTGAACGGTATGGAAAATGCAAGATATGCTGTTTTTCCTTTTCTTGCGGTTCCGACTTCAATGCCGTCACAAGTCCAGTTTTCAAATCGCTGTCCTACTGCAACTTCTTCATCAAAGAGAACTCCTGCCCAATTTGCAACGATATGGTATTTTCTGTCTTCTTTCACCGGTTGGAATACCAGTTCAACGGAACTGTCTTTATAGACCTCTCCATCACGGTTCAACCGTTTGGATGTGCGGTAATTCTGTGTGGAAAACAATACATAAATCTTCTTTCCGTCCGTTTGAAGTGAAATCGTTTCGCCATCCAGAAAATTGATCTTCTGCATCGTAGAACGGAAAGGATTCTCAAAGGTGAAACTGTTGTTCCACTCAGCCGGGTTGATCTTTTTGACATCCGGTGCTTTTGCGTTGTAGATGACAGGGATTTCACAGGGAATTTTCCTGACTTCTTTCTTTTCTACCGGAGAGATTTCAATGGATTCGACTTCAGCTCCATCTCCATCAAGAACCAATGCGTAATATTTCTGTCCGCGGTTACTCAATTTCAGGGAAACAATATCGGTTTTTCCTTGGGACGCCGGAATGTCATAAACCTGCCCGACCTGGCTGAAATACTTGTCTCCGGGATTGTAATAGTAGAAGAGGTAAACCTTCAAAAAATTTTTGACATTTCCGGTTTTCAGTCTGACCAATATATCTTTTGCATTTTTCGGTGTGGGGAAGCATTTTGTCCGGATCATTCCATTGAGAAGAATTCCGTTCCCGGTTTTTACAACCGTATTGGAACGATCCTTCCGCTGAAGCATACTCCACCCTTCCGGGAGGTTTGTTGTCTTGTTCCAGACAGCAAAATTTTCACTTTCCGGAAGAGCGGCAAAAACAACGAGACTCAACCCAAATAAAAAAGCAAACAGTATTTTTTTCATATTATACCTCACTGGTTCCGTTTCGGATTCCCGAACCAGAACGCACAGGCTTCCGGTTTTGTAGTGTCCGCATTATTGAGAGCACCTTCAGAACTGGAGAGATTCGGTATGTCAGAGTTGATATTGAGTGATTTTGCACTGCCATCCATGAACGCACAATTAGCTCTTCCTGCATGACGTGCCAGAAATCCCCAGCGAACCGGATAGTCTTTGAATACGTTCCAGCCGCCTCTTCCGGAGGGCCAGCCCATAGCCGGGTAATTTGCATCAGCAATTCCGGCTGCACTGGAAGGGGATCTCAATTTAGTGATTTTTATACCTTTCATCCCATTGCTCCGGCAGGGGAAAATCTGGGCATTCAAACCATAACTGATAGCTTTCCATTTTCCGTTATATCTTTTCATATAGGGACCGGACCAGCCGTTATTACGCTGATCAATGGGAATTCTGTCCTTTTTACAAACGAACATATCTTCTCCGGCACCAGGTTTCCCGGAGTCGGTTTTTTCTGTAAATAATGACCTATATATTTCCCGACACCGCCTTCTTTGGCAAACCAGTACTGAATATCGGGCGGGAAATCGTTGTTGTCGGGTGCATAGTTCATAACTCCGAGAGAAAACTGCTTCAACTGGTTGAGACATTCCATTCCCATTGCTTTGTCTCTGGCGCTATTTAATGCCGGCAGCAGCATCCCGGCAAGGATTGCGATAATCGCAATCACAACCAGAAGTTCAATAAGGGTAAATCCCGCTTTCCCCTGTCCGGGGGCAGGGGACTCCTGTTTCTGATAAAGATAAGATCTCTTTGCAAACAATCCGATCAAGGTAAAACAATGTTTTTTTGCCATTTTTTTTCTCCAGTTTCGGTGTGTGAATATTTTCGTCTGCAGATAAAATATCAGATATTTTTCAGAAATCAAATGGTTGGTGGTATGATTTTTGTGTCAATTATATAATTTTTATTTTTTTTTATTCCTGCGGATATACCATCAGCAGATTTCAGAACTATTATTGTACAACCCATTTATTTTCATGCAGTATTAATTTCAGGATCCGTTAAAAAATAAGGGATTGTAATGAGAAAATGTCTGTTGCAGAACTGAAAATACTGCAACAGACGCAGATAGAAATCAGATTTCAAAATCCGGGTAGTGACGGAGAATGAAACCTGTCAGCGGGGTGGGATCATCCATTCCGTGAGGATGATGTCCGTAAAGATTGCGGTTGATGATTTCAATTTCCCCGCCGGCATCTTTGATCAGTTTTTCCATGATGTCGATATTGGTTTCAGGCAGGACGGACTGATCCTGTCCGCTGCGGATGACCAGTGTGGGGATCTTTGCCTTTGCAATGGGAAGATAGTTGTTCAGCGGGTTCTTCGGATGCTTTCTCAAACCTTCCACATCAGCGACACCGTAAGCGGCAAGATGTTTTTTGTATTCTGTCTGCATGAACGGGATCAGAGTCGGATTGGTGTTGGTTTCGTCGCGGTCTCCGGCAAAGGAAAGCGAACAGACCGGTGCATCAAGATACATTGCTCCGACAGTTTCCGGGTGTTCTGCTGCCCATCTCCAGGAGAAGAGCCCGCCGTAGCTCATACCGATCAATGCGGCTTTCTTGTGGAAGTGCATCTTCTGGAGCATGTCATAAAACTTTTCCAGAATGCGGACGCCTTCATCATTCATATAAGTTTCAAACACGTCGATGTGAACATGATGAAATCCGCGATCCAGCAGCTGCAGGGCAGGGGTCCTGGGAACGAAAGATTCAGCCCATTGCAAACACCAGCTCCAGGGCAATCCCTGTGCCGGGTGCGGCGGTTCCACAATAAAACCTTTGTGACCTTCCAGTTCAAAGTTGTGGCGGATATATCCGTGCCAGATCACAGTTTCCCCTTCGGGATAGACAATCTGTTTTTTTGTTGTGAAAGCATATCTTTCATTCCCGGCGGCAGCCAGAGATTCCTTGCTCATTCCTTTGTCAGACATGATAAAACTCCTTTGTTGTATTAAAAGTATTCATTGTAATATACCAGTATTATTGTGCTTTTCAAGTAGAAACTGTTTGAAAAAAACAGTTCTTAATGATATAGTACTGCAAACAATATGATCAGGAGATTTTTATATGAAAAAGAAATGTTTTCTTTCATGTTTTCTTGCTGTTCTGTCACTCTGTTCCGGTGCGGCAGAAGTTGTCAAGGAGTCGTTTACGGTGGTTTTAGATCGTAAATTCAAGCCGGAAGATGCTGCTGTAGTTTCCAAGACCGGAAATCTGTCCGGAAAAAAAGTCAAGTTTACAATGCCGGACACCATGACAATCGATTTGAGAACTCTTTTCAAAAACACAGTTCCAATCAAAGACCGGGCGATCATCCTTTTCAAAATCAATTCAGAAAAAGATCAGGAACGCTATCTCTGGCTGTGGGCGGATTACTGGTACACCTGCTATGTGAATGGAAAATTTGTCGCATCGACCGAACCCGCCGGGGAGTTTGCTTTCGAGGATGATTGTTACCGATTCCCCCGCAAGATCTCTTTGAAAAAAGGCGAAAACCTTGTGGCGATCCATACCAGACCGGGAAATGCAAGCTGGAAAATCGTCTGCCGTCTCATGCCGGAACGGAAAGATTGGAATCTTGAAATCGTTGGACCTATGGTCACTCATATATCCCGAACCAGTGCAGTCGTGTTGTTTTACAGCGAATTGACTCAGGCTTATGATTTCAGCTATTGGAAAAAAGGGAAAAAGAACGAAGCAAAAAAGATTCCCGCAAAGTATGTTTACGGCAGAATTCCGATGAAAAATCTGTTCCGTCATGAATTGAACGGATTGGAGCCTGATACGGAATACGAATATGAGTTCCGCAATGTGGACCCTGACGGAATCAGTGAACACGGGAGTTTCCGCACCGCTCCGGCAACAGGGGTTGAACATACTTTCGCAGCGATCAGTGACACTCAGACCGGTTATAAAGAACGGGAAAGCCTTATCCGGCAACTGGTGAAGATGGGACTTTTCAAAGATATCGACATGCTGGTGTCTCTGGGAGATGTTGCCAATGGATTGGATCATTTTACCCGGACTTATTTTGATTCCTATATCACCCCGTTCCGGGAAGAGGGCGTGACGGCTCCTTTCTATCCGGTTCGCGGAAATCATGAATACCGGGGACTTGATACAACGCCCTACACAGAATTTTTCGGATGTCCCTATTACTCTTTCCGGTACGGCGATGTTTTCTATATCGTTCTTGACACCGGAGAAGACAAAGCCCGCCGGAAGTATGGACACAAATATATGTTGATGACAGATACTTCGGAATTTTTCAAACAGCAGAAAGCGTGGCTGGAAAATGTGATCAAAACGAAAGATTGCCGGGAAGCAAAATACCGGATCGTGCTTGCTCATGCGCCCCCGTTTGAATGGGAAAAACCATATTACAGCAAACAGATCTATGATTTCGCAGCGTGTCTGATGGGAAAGGAGCCGGAATGTAAAATCGACCTCTGGCTTTGCGGGGATATCCATGCACCGTACCGTTTTGATCCGGTGACAGGTGAAATGGTCGGCGCAGAGCGGAAAGCCACCAAACGGAAACAGTGCAAACTGACTGCAACGGATGCAAAAAACATTCATTTTCCGATTTATGTGAATGACGGTCCCGGCGGTCCCGGACAGGCTTACAGTGTGACCCGTGTCCAAGTCCGGAAAGATTCTCTTCTTATCACCTGTACTGGTGTTGACGGAACCGTGATGGATCAGGTTGTGATCCGCAAAGGCAAGCCCTTTGAAGTTTTGAAAACGACCTGGAAGAAGTACATTCCGTATAACGGGAAATAAGAATTTTTCTGCAGACTGATGAAAAGAGTGAGTATTTTATAATTTTTATACTCACTTTTTTCATTTTTTTTATTTGATTTGACTTGATATTTTATTGAATTTGTGCTATATTCACCTGATGAAATAATAGCTTTTTACGAAGGATATCAGATATGGCGTCAGAAGAAGAAACAGAGATGGATGTTGAGGTGACCGGCGCGGCAGCGGCTTCCAAAGCCTATGATGCCGATACCATTAAAACCCTCAGCTCTCTGGAACATATCCGGCACCGTCCCGGAATGTATATCGGAAGAATGGGCGATGGCTCCCATCCCGATGACGGAGTTTATGTGCTTATCAAAGAAGTCATTGACAACAGTGTCGATGAATTTATTATGGGCTGCGGACGGAGAATCGATGTCTCCATTCATGACAACTTGATCAAAGTCCGGGACTATGGGCGCGGGATCCCGCTGGAAAAACTGGTTGATTGCGTTTCCAAAATCAATACCGGGGCAAAATATAACAGCGATGTCTTCCAGTTCTCCGTCGGTTTGAACGGAGTCGGTACAAAAGCAGTCAATGCTCTTTCTGAATTTTTCCGGGCAACCGCTGTCCGTGACGGTAAATTCAAAACCGCAGAGTTCCGCAA
The DNA here is from genome assembly GCA_015061845.1 of Lentisphaerota bacterium. Lineage (GTDB taxonomy): Bacteria > Verrucomicrobiota > Lentisphaeria > Victivallales > UBA1829 > SIG79. The sequence goes on along the minus strand of SUVT01000031.1, from coordinate 8 downwards.
CGGTGTTC
>SUVT01000149.1 GCA_015061845.1 Lentisphaerota bacterium | reverse complement strand
CGGGAAGACTGGCGCACTTGCAAAGGATTTACTGGGGAACTGGGATTACTAAGAGTACTGAGAGTACTTTTTTTTTTGCGCTTGGGTGCGCGAAGAAATAACCTTGTGCAAAACCTTTTCTTTGCCCGTTTTCTCCCAGTATTCCTAGTATTCCCAGTATTCCCAGAACCCGGGAAGACTGGCGCACAAGCAAAGGATTTACTGGGGAACTGGGAGTACTAAGAGTACTGGGAGTACTGTTTTTTGTGCCTGGGTGCGCGAAGAAATGACATTGCAAAGAACCTTTTCTTTGCTCGCTCTCTCCCAGTATTCCTAGTATTCCCAGTATTCCCAGAACCCGGGAAGACTGGCGCACTTGCAAAGGATTTACTGGGGAACTGGGAGTACTAAGAGTACTGGGAGTACTGTTTTTTTTGCGCCTGGGTGCGCAGAGAAAACCTATAGAACCTATAAAACCTATAAAACTTATAAAACCTATTAAAAAGCTCTCCGCTTTCCGCGTCTGTCCGGTGAAAAACTATTGTTCTTTTCCGCTATACCGGGGATTTTTTCAAAAAATCCCCTTTTTTCTTTCAGAAAAACTCTGTTTCAACTTGATAAAATCAAAAAATGAAGTATCTTTTCATGATAATCAAAAAATAACAGGAGTTTAACATAAAATGAACAACGAACAGATCAAACAATTTGTTGCGGAACGGGTCGCGCAAGGCATCCCGCTTTCCAAAATACAGGATGAATTGACGGCTCAGAATGTGAAGATCACGTTCATGGAACTGCGCTTGATCGCATCCGAAATCGACACGGAAGAGTTGGAAAAACTGGATAAAAAAGCGGAAGTCAAGAAGGAGGAAAAAGCTCCTGAAGCGGCGCCGGCACAGGAAGAAATGCCGACAGAAGAAGCGGTTCCGCCTCAGGCAGAAGTTCCTGCTGAAACACCGGCAGAAGCTCCCGCAGAAGATGCACCCCGCGGCCCGACCGTCGTGGAAGTCAGCAAACTGGCAATGCCCGGATATGCTCTGAACGGAAGTGTCAAGTTCGGTTCCGGCGTGACCGCTGACTGGTATCTCGATCAGATGGGACGTCTTGCATTGGATAAAGTTGAGGGTGGAAAGCCCAATGAAAAAGATATTGAAGAGTTCCAGCTGGAACTCCGGAAAGCACTGGGAGCATAATCATGAAATTTTTCAATACAATGGGCAGAGCCGTCGAAGAGTTCAACCCCATCAATCCCGCAGAAGTCGGTCTCTATACTTGCGGTCCGACCGTTTACAACTTTGCACACATCGGAAACTTCCGGGCTTATCTCTTTGAAGATATCCTGAAACGTTCTCTGGAATATAACGGCTACAAAGTCAAGCATGTCATGAACCTTACCGACGTCGATGACAAGACCATCCGTGATTCCCAGGCGGCAAAGATCCCCCTGAACGATTTCACTGCCAAGTACAAAAAAGCATTCTTTGAAGATCTTGACAAACTGCGGATCGAACGGGCAGATGTCTATCCGGAAGCAACGACTCACATTCCGGAAATGATCCGGACGATCCAGACTCTGATCGAAAAAGGCTATGCTTACCAGTCTGATGACAAGTGCGTTTATTTCTCCATCGACAAGTTCCCGGAATACGGAAAACTTGCAAAAATCGACCGTGAAAATCAGCGTGCAGGAGTCCGTATCAATACCGATGAATACGCCAAAGATTCTGTTGCCGACTTCGCATTGTGGAAGGCATGGGATGAAAAAGATGGCGATGTCAAGTGGGACAGCCCCTGGGGCGAAGGTCGTCCGGGCTGGCACATCGAATGCAGCGCAATGAGTATGAAATATCTGGGTAAAACCTTTGATATCCACACCGGCGGGGTCGATAACATGTTCCCCCATCACGAAGATGAGATCGCTCAGAGTGAATCCGCCAACGGCTGCCGTTTCGTGAACTACTGGCTCCACTGCGAACACTTGACCATCGACAAAAAGAAGATGTCAAAGTCTCTTGGAAATTTCTATACCTTGCGTGATCTGGAAGCAAAGGGCTATACCGGACGGGAAGTCCGCTGGGTTTTGATCGGAACTCACTACCGTGCAAAACTGAACTTCAGTATCGGTGCATTGGATGCTGCCCGTGCGGCTCTGGCGAAGTTTGATACTCTGTTTGCCCGTTTGAAAGCAGCACCTGCCGGAGATGCACTTCTTGCAGAAGCAACGGCTGCAGCAGCTGCCGGAAAGGCAGACTTTACAGCAGCGGTCAGTGAAGACTTGAATATTTCCAAAGCTCTCTCTGCGTTGTTTGTTCTGGTGAAAACATCCGGACGTCTGCTTGCGGAAGGAGTTCAGGCATCCGGAGCGAAAGTTCTTCTGGATCAGTTCCGCGACTTTGACCGTGTTTTCGGTGCGCTGGATGTTGATGTTGAGAAGAAAGAAGAAGCTCCTGTGGTGGATGCCCCTGCCGAAGTTCTTGAGCTTGTTGCGGCGAGAACCGAAGCGAAGAAAGCAAAAGATTTTGCGAAAGCAGATGCGATCCGCGATCAGCTCAAAGAGATGGGCTGGAGCGTTGTTGATAAACCCACCGGACCCGTGCCTGTCAAACTTTAAGAGATATGAAGAAAAAGATCAGAATCGGGATCAGTGCCTGCCTGATGGGATTTCAGTACAGGTACAACGGGAAATCGAAGAAGGATTCCCGGATCATAGAGTTGCTCCGCGACCATGCGGAGCTGATTCCGTTCTGTCCGGAAGTTGAGTGCGGATTGGAGATTCCCCGTCTGCCGATGCGTCTGGAAACCGGACCGCGAGGAGTGCGGTTGATCGTGATTGAGACAGGTGAGGATGTTACGGATCAGATGCGGGAATGGGCAGAGAACCGTTTGCTGCAGATGGAACGTCTTGATCTTGCGGCATTTGTGTTCAAATCCGGCTCTCCCAGCTGCGGTTTGAAATGTCAGGTGTTCAACCGGATGGGGAAAGAACTTCCGCTGGATGGACAGGGATATTTTGCCAAGCTAGTTCGTAAGAGATATCCGGAGATGCTTGTATGTCAGGAGACAGATTTTCCTGAGATAGCAGAGAAACTGAGGTTTTGAGAGGTAAGAGAGTATGGCTGCAGAAAAAGAATTGGGCGTATTGGAGCGGGTCAAGTCGTTGGTGGCAGGCAGCGGGAATAAGTTGAGAGTACCTGTATCCGGATTGAATTTACCCTGGCTGCTTGCCCGGTGCGACTGTGCTTTTCAGGAATTGATCCCTCTGCTCAAGGGCACCATTTTTATCAAGGAAAACAGTGAACGCTGTGAATATTACAGCATGCTGACTGATATGGTGGGGGATATCCTTGATTCTCTTTCGGTCATCTACCGTGAAAGTCTCAAGACGTCCAATATCCAGAAGATCGAACCTGACCCAAGTATTCCGGTCCTTCAAGTGATTTATCACTCGTTTCAAGCACTTCAGGTCTCAGCAGTTCTGACTAGTGAAATGCAGAATCAGAAAGCTGCATCAGAATCTTTTGCGGGAACCGGGATTTTGACAAAGTTCAACGGGATCGAAGATTCCGTTTCCAATATGGAAGTGGAGATGCTTCATAACATATCCGAGCTTGTGGAATCCATTGTTCCGGCAATGCAGAAGAATTCTGAACAACGTAAGAAATCATTATCAAAGAATGGAGCAGAGTGCTACCTGAGGGCAAAAAAAGAGTTGTCTCTCTACTACAGCGGTCTCTCCGCAAAAAATTAATAATAAAGGAGTTAACACCATGAAAATCGGTGCAATCGCAGAATCACTTAAAAAGCCCCGTCTTGAGGCAATCAAAGCGTATGGAGAAATGGGGATTCAGGGCGTGCAGATGTATTGCGGAAGAGAGTTTGTTGACTTTTCCGATGCCCAGATCCAGGAGATCATTGACACTGCCAAGGCTGCCAATGTGGAAATCGTTTCCATTTGCGGTGATATCGGCGGACATGATTTCCAGATTCAGGGAAAGAACATGGAACGCGCAAAATTCATGTGCAGCGTGGTCGATACTGCTGTCCGCCTGAAATGCCGGATCATTACAACTCACATCGGCGTCGTTCCTGCTGATAAAAACGATCCTGTTTATCCCATTATGCTGGAAGCGATCCGCTATGCCGCCGAATATGCTGCAAGCAAAGGTTGTGTTTTTGCAATCGAAACCGGACCGGAACAGCCGGAAACTCTGCTGGCATTCATCGAAGATGTCAACTCTAAAGGTCTGGGTGTGAACCTTGACCCCGCAAACCTCCGTATGGTTTCCATGGCAGACCCCGTTCACGCAGTGGAAGTCCTCGGAAAATATATTGTCCATACTCATGCCAAAGACGGAAAAGTTCTGGAACCCGGTTCTGCTGCCGCTGCATACGGTATGGTGAACCCCGACGGAACCCCCCGTGTGTTTGCTGAAAAACCGACCAAGTTTCTGGAAGTTCCCCTCGGACAGGGTCAGGTTCCATGGACGGAATATATCGCAGCTCTCAAGAAAGCCGGATTCGATGGATTCCTCACCATTGAACGCGAATGCGGTGATGATCCCGCAGGAGATATCAAACTCGCTTATGACTTCCTTCAGAAGCTGATCTGAGTTTGATTTTGATCGAAAAAAGAGAGCCGCTGCAAGCCGGAACAGTTTGCAGCGGCTTTTTTAGTAGAGGCAATTTCAAAAGTCTTCAAAAATGGCAGAAAATTCTTGTTGCGATCTGCAAATGGAGCGTTTTCGGTGGTTACCCTGTGGGTAGCCACGCTC
>SUVT01000030.1 GCA_015061845.1 Lentisphaerota bacterium | reverse complement strand
GGCGGGACCCCACCAGTTGTCTTCTCTGCCGAGTTTTGCGATGCGCTTTTCAGCAACACCGAGAGAACGCCAGAGATTGAATGCTTCTTCGTCAAAGGGAACGGATTCGTCACCGGCAAAGACGGTAAATGCAAGGCGGTCGACGGGGATGCCAAGCCATTCTTTGGAGGTGAGGAACTCAAAGCTGTTTCTGATAGCAGTTTCCTTGAAGTAGTCGCCCAGGGACCAGTTACCCAGCATTTCAAAGAAGGTGAGGTGAACGGGATCACCCACTTCATCGATATCGCCTGTACGGATACACTTCTGAACGTCGGTCAACCGTTTTCCTGCGGGGTGGGATGCGCCCAGAAGATAGGGAACGAGGGGGTGCATTCCAGCGGTTGTAAAGAGAACGGTGGGGTCATTATCCGGAATCAGCGGTGCGCTGCGGATCACTGCATGACCTTTGCTTTTGAAAAATTCGAGAAATTTGTTTCTCAGTTGTTTTGCTTCCATAATATACCTGCTTTGTTATAAGTTGTTCTTCAAGTGGTAATATACACCCGTATCGGCAGAGTTTCAAATCTTTCTCAGCCTGTTGGCGATGAAATCATCAATGATTTTTCGTGCAATGCTGCCATGATCGGGCAATTTCGGCAGATCATCCGCAGAATACCAGCCTGCAGTTTCCAGTTCCACTCCGTCCGGTTTCACTTCTCCGGAATCATATTCCGCCACAAAACCAAGCATCAGAGAGTTGGGGAAGGGCCACGGCTGACTGGAATAATAACGGATGTTTTTGACCTTGATGGAAACCTCTTCCATGATTTCCCGGGCAACTGCCTGTTCCAGCGATTCGCCGGACTCTACAAAACCGGCGATCAGGCTGAACACGCCGGAAGTGAAATTCCGGTTGTGAGCAAGAAGGATTTTATCATCTTTCAAAACAGCAGTGATAACAGCCGGGGCGATCTGCGGATAAAACCGTTCTCCGCACTCCGGACAGAACCGTGCCATATCGGTTTCGGAATCTTTCAGAGCCGTTCCGCAAGCCCCGCAGAACTTCCTGCGGTTACGCCAGAACGTCATCTCTTTCGCACGGCAGATGGCAAAAACAGCAGCATCGTCCAGTTCATGGATCACTGCTCTCAGCGGTTGGACTTCCCATGTATGGTCTGCGGGGAAAGGAATCCCGCAACAGGGGAAACCATCCAGTTTTCCGACATACAGTCCGGAAAAATTCTCCCGATCCGGGAAATCTGCCAGACGGGGCAGTTTTCCGTTTTTCATGAGAATATCACGTCCGTGAAAGGTAAAAACATAACTTGTATCGGGCAGCTCTTTTCCCGTCATGAGAACCGGGGAAGAGGAGGGGGTAAACTGACTCACACGAAGACTCCTGAAATTGTATAATAGTTGGGCAGATCATCGGCGATCACACCATGCGTTCCCGCTTCAGCAGCGCGTTCTGCGGCTCTGCCATGAAGAAAAACTGCCATCCGTGCTGCCGTTGCTGCCGGATAACCATTGGCAAGAAAAGCTCCGCACAGACCGGCAAGACAATCTCCGCTTCCGGCAGTTGCAAGGGCTGGTGTCCCGCTGACATTCAGCGTAACAAAACCGTCCGGAGAGGCAACAACGGTGTGCTGTCCTTTCAGAACAACGATTGCCCCTGTATGAAGTGCCAGCTCGTAAGCCTGTTCCTGACGGCTGCCGCCGGAGAAAAGACCGAAAGCATTCTGCAGACGTTTCATTTCTCCGGGATGGGGCGTTAAAACCGCCTGATCGTGGAGATAAGACAACAGATGCGGATGCTCCGCAAGCAGATTTAAACCATCGGCATCCAGAACCATCGGGAGTTTTGCAGATAATAACTGTTTCAGCACCGGCAATGCCCGCCGATCTGTTGTTATTCCCGGACCGAAGACGATCGCATCAGATTTTTCCATCGTGTTCTGAACCGTCTCTTCCGCCGCGGAACACCAGCAGCCGGAACCATTGTCAGGAACGGACCGCACGATCAAAGCATTGGGTGCATTCTTCTTTTCAGCATGTTCGGGAACAAGAAGCGTTACGATCCCGGCACCGCCCCGTAAAGCGGAAACTGCTGCAAGATACGGGGCTCCGGTATAAGAAGCGGAACCTCCGGCAACAAGCAATGTCCCCCGCTGATTTTTATGAGTGTTGAACATCTCTTTCCGGCAGCTTCTCCGGAAATCATATTCAGTAAAAAGTTCGGTGTCGCCAAGCGTTTCTTCTTCCAGAAGCGTTTTCGGAAAACCGATCGGCGCAAGATGAACGATCCCGCAAGCCTGTGGACCTTTCCCGTAAAACATCCCCCGTTTATACATTGCAAGGGTCACGGTCATATCTGCTTGAATGCAGCATTCCGCTTCGCCTGTTTCTGCATCCAGTCCGGATGGAATATCGATTGCAAGGACAGGTTGTCCGGATTCATTGACTGATTCGATCCACTCTTTTGCAGGGGATCGCGGCACGCCGGTGATCCCTGTTCCGAGAAGACCATCGATCACCACACTTTCCGGAGAAAAATCCTGTTCTTTCAGGGTGAATTTTACAGATTCCTGCATCCAATCCGGCAATCTCCGGAACGCTTCTGCGGCATCTCCGGTAAGTTCCTCCGGCGGATTCATCAGAATCAATTGACAGTTATACTGTTTTTTCGTCAGAAGTCTGGCAGCGACAAAGGCATCGCCGCCATTATTTCCTTTTCCGGCAAGGATGATAAAATCAGGAGAAACAAACGGTTTTGCCAGAATTTCTGCATAATGGGCAACCGCCATGCCTGCCTGTTCCATGAGCCAGATCCCCGGAATGCCGCATTCCTGAATCGCCTGCCTGTCAAGCTCACGCATTTCCCTGCCGGTCCGCGCCTTCATTTTGAGTAATCTCTCCCGCCGAAAATTGCTGTACCGATCCTGACGATCGTTGCACCTTCTGCGATGGCTGCCGGATAGTCTCCGCTCATTCCCATGGAAAGTTCGGGCAGGGTGACAGAATATTTCTGTTCCAGTTCGTCCCGCATCTGCCGCAATCCGGCAAAGACTTGTTTCAGCTCTTCGCCTTCTGCTGCAGCCGGAGCCATGGTCATCAAGCCTTTCCATTCGATGGCAGGTGCGGCGACTGCTGCTTCCGCCACTTGATAAAGATCTTCCTTCGTGCGGATCCCATATTTGGATTCCTCGCCGGAGACGTTGACTTCCAATAAAATTTTCAGAGTTTTTCCGTTTTTTTGAGCGGCATCGGAGAGTTTGTTCACCAGTTTAACGGAATCCACAGAGTGAACCCAGTCTGCAAGCTCTGCCGCCTTTGCTGCTTTGTTGGACTGCAGATGTCCGATGAGGTGCCAGACAATATCTTTCGGAAGAACCGGAACTTTCTGTTCCAGTTCCTGAACCCGGTTTTCACCGAACTCTCTCTGTCCGGCGTTGTATGCTTCCAGCACATCGGAAGCCGGAAACGTTTTGGAGACAGCAAGCAGCTTGACTTCTCCCGGTTCACGTCCGGCAGAAGCCGCAGTTTCGTTGACAGCATTCAGCACATTGGCAAGTTGTTCAGAAAGTTTTGACATGGTTCACCTGATGATCTGTTCTGGGGCTGCAATGGTGATTTTTGTTCCGGGCGCAACGCTGTCTGTGAGCCAGACATTACCGCCGATCACAGAATCCCGTCCGATCACGATATCGCCGAGAATGGTTGCTCCGGCATAAATCGTTACATTATTTTCAATCGTGGGGTGCCGTTTCTGACCTTTGATGATCTTTCCATCGGTATCTTTCGGGAAGGAGAGCGCACCGAGTGTGACTCCCTGATAGATTTTGACATTGGAGCCGATGGTTGCTGTTTCCCCGATAACCACACCGGTACCGTGGTCGATGAAGATTCCTTCTCCCAGTTTTGCGCCGGGATGGATGTCAATCGCTGTGATCCGGTGAGCATATTCTCCCATGATCCGGGGAATCAGGGGGATGCCGTCGCAGTAGAGAATGTGAGCGATCCGCTGGATCATGATCGCTTTGATACAGGGATAACTGAGGATGATCTCATCCAGTGACTTTGCCGCCGGGTCCCCGTCGAAAGCTGCCTGAACGTCCTTCATCAGGATTTCACGGAGATGGGGGATTTCCGACAGAAGTTTTTCCGTGGATTGGATCGCATGATCCCCGCAGCTGCATGTTCCGCAGGACTGGGAAAGTTTGCAGGTGAAACTGTAAGCTCTCTGGATCGCATCGGAGAGTTGCGTATAGACAGCTGCAGCAGTTTCAGCGGCGGAGAAACGGAGGGTTGCCAGAGAGTGGGCTTCCCGTTTCCCGAAACCGGGGAAAATCAGCTCCATGAGCTTTTCCAGAATGTCAAGGATCTCTGCTTCACGGGGCAGGTTGCTGCCTTCATTATGATTGACTCCCTGACCATTGGCATAGGATTCCGCCAACTGTTCTGAGAGTTTTGTTATAAAATCAACAGCCCTGTTTTTTTCAACAGCCTTCATGCATTTTTCCATAGATCAAACTCCTCGTATTGGGGGGTTATTCAATGTTCTGAACCTGTTCCCGGATCTTTTCCAGTTCTGTTTTCAGTGCCACGATCAGGGGCGAGATCTCCGTGGATGCCGCCTTTGTTCCAAGAGTATTGCATTCACGGAAAATTTCCTGAACAAGGAAATCCAGACTTCTTCCGACTGCCGTTTCAGATGCGGAAAGTTTCCGGAAATGGTTGAAATGACAGCTCAATCGTGTGATCTCTTCGGTCACATCCAGCTTGTCAGCAAAAATAACAGCTTCTTTCAGGATCCGTTCATCATTTGTATCGACAGGAATATCAAGATCTTTGATTTTTTCAATCAGTTTTGCTTTCTGAAGTTCCGGAAGTTTCGTTGCGAGCGGACGGATTTTTTCCACGGTCTGTTCCATGAAATCGATCCGTTTGAGAAGGTCAGCTTTCAGCTTTTCCCCCTCATGAAGACGCATTTCCAGCAGATTATCCAGAGAACCGCTGACTGCTTCTGTGAGCAGTTTCAGGTAGAGCGGATCGGAATAATCCGTTGCCGCAGCTGCCGCAGCATCCGGCAGGGAAAGAAGATCAGAGATCGTGATCTCTCCCGGGATGTTATTTTCCATCTGGAACTTTTTTGCCGCATCATAAATGAGGCGGAGTTTGGAAAAATCAAGAGTTTTTTCTTCCATTGCGCCCGGAAGAAAATCAATTCTCAGAGTAACCGATCCCCTTGCGATTTTTTCTGATACGAGACTTCTGAGAGGGATCTCATACATGGCGAGTTCCCGGGAAAGTCCCAGTTTAAGTTCAAATTGCTTCTTGTTGATAGAGCTGATTTCAGCCTTCAAACCGATCCCGGTGGTGGTATCCGTAGCAGTTGCGCTCCCGAATCCCGTCATACTTTTCATTTTTGTGCTTTTTCCTTTGCTTTACCCTTCAACATTTCCTTCTGTATCAAGAAAGGATCTGCTGTGTTGTCGGGATACACAGTGTATTTTGAACCAATATAAACTTTGGTTTCTTCTTCTGTCAGTTCAGACATTTTCAGCGGCTTCCAGTCATCCAGATTTGCTTTGTCGGCAACCCCTGTTACAACAAGATGTTTTTTCGTATCCTGGTCGATCCAGATGGCTGAGATTTGAACAGGTTCTTCAACCTTGACCTGGTTCAGGTAATCTTTCCAGTCCGCATTTTTTGTTTTCAGATCCAGAATAAACATGGTTTTGTGAACTGCCGGCGGCGCATAACGAACCCGGTGAAAGATCTTCCCTTTCATATCCGGAGCCGCTGAGATGGCAAACAGCATCGCTTTTTTCCGGATCTTCATTCCCGCAATATCTTCTTTCGTTCTGCTGCGCAAAACGATTCTGTCTGCTTCCCAGAACCGGTAATTACGCTGGGCTGTCCCGACTACATAGATATCTTTATCCATTCCGGGGACTCTCCAGCCGAAACAGTACATCATCATGTCACGTCCGGGATCTTTATAAACATTCCGTTCATGCCGGGCAACGATATGTGCATCAGGCATAGCAGACGGAACCACATTTTCCCAGAGGGTCGTATGCAGAATGACCGGATCGTTGTAACGGATATAATTCTTTTGAAGAACGGTCAGACCTTCCGCGTTTTTCAACAGGTACGCCCTGGCATTTTCCGCGGCTTCCTCACGGTTACTTGTTATGCAGCCGGAGAGAAACAGGATCGCCAGTACACCTGCAAAAATTCCGGTTATTTGTTTCAGTTTCATATTTTTTTTACCTCATTCAGGTTTAATCTGTATCCCAAAAGTAATTTCAAACGTCTTTGAAAATTCCGGAAAAATTCTGTTGCAGTTCACAAATGGAACGCTTTCAGATCATCAACAAATTTTACCGGACTATTGAAATTGCCCCGTTCAGAAAAACAATTTTTCAACATGAGGGAATATATCATGCTTTAATGTGATTTTCAAGAAGAATTCAGGAAAACTGCAGAAAATTCCATTGAAAAAGAAAAGCACCCTGTCCGGATCGGACAGAGTGCTTTCAGAAATCAATTTATCTTTGATTTTCAGGCAGGTTTTTCCTGCTTCTGATCATCCTGTTTCTGTTCTTCTTCAGACGGTTTATCTCCATCTTTTTTCTTTTTGGAGAACTTCTTCATTGTCCAGTCACAGAGACGCTGGAACACAGCGTAAAGTGCCGGAGTGAAGATAATACCGATCAAAGTGGCAAGAAGCATACCGGAGAAGGTGGTGATACCGATCGCACGGCGGCTTCCGGAACCTGCACCGGTTGCGATCACCAGCGGGAACACCCCGAACAGGAAGCTCCATGCAGTCATCAACACAGCACGGTAACGCATGTTCGCACCGGCAAGTGCAGCTTCTTCGATACTCTTGCCCGCTTCATGTTCCGCCTTCGAGAATTCCACCATAAGAATAGCATTCTTTGCCGCAAGACCGATCAACATAACAAGACCCAGCTGAGCATAGATACTCAGAGATTCTTTCATGACGAACAGACCGATCAACGCACCCAGGATCGCAAACGTCACAGAGAGCATAACTGAGATCGGAAGGATCCAGCTTTCGTACTGAGCCACAAGGAACAGGTATGCAAAGACCAGTGCCAATGCCATAAGGAAGAGGATCTGCCCTTCGTTTTCACGTTCCTGATAACTCAAACCGGTCCATTCCACATGGTAGTTCTCCGGCATCTTGGTATCTTCTGCCAACTTCATCAACTGGTTGGAGCTGACGCCCGGAGCTGCCTGAGAGTTGACTCCGGCACTGATCATCTTGTTGAAACGGGTGATCTGGCGCGGTCCGGTCGTGAAGTGCAATGTTGCAATGGAACTCAACGGAACCATTTCACCGGAACTGTTAGGAACCTGAATGTCACGGATGTCATCCAGAGAGACACGGTGTCCGGGGGCTGCCTGCATCTTCACCTTGAAGTTTCTGTTCAGAATGGTAAAGTCGTTGATGTAAAGTGATGCCAGCTTACTCTGCAGGGTCATAAACACTGTTGCAGTATCCACACCCATGCTTTCTGCTTTTTCACGGTTCAGATCAAGGAAGATCTGCGGGGTGTCAGCATTGTAACTGGACATGGCGTATGCTGTCAGCGGAGATTGATTCATGGCATACAGGTATTTCTTTGTTTCCATAGAAAGATCCTGGGCACCGACATCTCCGATTGCACACAGATTGTATGTAACACCGCCTGTTGCACCGAGACCCATGATTGCCGGAGGCGTGAAGCACATGATGTTTGCATCCGGAATCTGGCTCAACTGCGCCTGAGCCAGATTTTTGATATGATTCAGCTGGAGTTCCGGCGTCTTACGGTCATTCCAATCATCCAGCTGGAGAATACAAAGACCTACGTTTTCCCCGCGTCCGGAGAGCAAACTGAATCCGGAAACCATCATACAGGTATTGATCCCGGGGATTTTCAGAGAGATATCCTGAACCTGTTTCAATACGGCTCCGGTACGCTCCAGAGATGCCCCGGAGGGAAGTTCGATGTTACAGAAAATAACCCCTTTGTCTTCTTCCGGAAGGAAGCTGTTTTCCATTTTACTGGAGAAGAAATATACCAAGCCGACTGCAACACCGAACAGAATCACTGTCACAATTGCTCTGCGGACGAGGAATCTTACAAAGAAACTGTAAACTTTTCTGGAGCCATCCAATGCTTTGTTGAATCCACGGAAATAGAAGGGAACATTCGGATCCGGTTTCCGCAGGATCGTAGCACAAAGTGCGGGACTCAGTGTCATAGCTACAACGGTGGAAAGACAGAGAGAAATACACATTGTCATAGCGAACTGGACGTAGATGTTACCCACCATACCGCCGTAGAATGCAAGCGGCATGTAACAGGCAACGGTCACAAGGGTCGTTGCAATAATAGCCCCGGTGATCTGCTGCATACATTTGATCGCAGCTTCTTTCGGCGACAAGCCTTCCCGTTCCATCAGCGCCTGGGTGTTTTCAACCACAACGATAGCATCGTCGCACAACGATCCGATCACAAGGATCAAACCGAACATTGTCAGCACGTTGATACTGTAGTCGAATGCAAGCATGAAGGGGAATGTTCCAAGCAATGCCACCGGAATCGCAATTGACGGAATCAATGTAGCGCGCCAATCCTGCAGGAACAGCCAGGTGATCAGAACCACCAGAAGAAGTGCAATCACAATAGTGACGAAAATTTCTTCCAGAGTAACTTCGATAAAGCGGGTCGGGTCATAAGCGATTTCATAGGAAACGCCTTTCGGGAAACGTTTTTCCCACTTCTTGATCTCTTCTTTGACCTTGTTGACCGTTTCCATAGCGTTTGCTTCAGGAGAACGGTAAACGCCGAGACCCACAACCTGTTTGCCGTTGTAGATGGTGTCGCCGGAGTAGGAGCTGGCACCGAGTTCGACCTTTGCAACGTCTCTCAGGTAAATCACAGAACCATCGTCATCACGGCGGATGATGATGTTTTCAAATTCTGATTTTTCAACAAGTCGTCCCTGAACGTTCAGCTTGTAACTGATGTATTTGTTACTCTTTTCTGTACCGATAGAACCGGCAGCAGCCTGGATGTTCTGGGTTGCGACAGCATTCTGGATGTCAGCAACTGTGACGTTGAGCCCGGACATACGCAGCGGATCAAGCCAGATACGCATGGAGTATTCCTGCAGAGACATGACTTCGCAGGAGGCAACACCGTCAATACGGGTGATAGCATCTTTGATGTTTGTTTCGATATAGTTGTTCAGTGCCATCATATCGGTGGTGGAACCATCGGTAAGGAAGGCGAACATTGCAAGAATATCACCGCCGCGCTTGTTTACGTTCACACCAAGCTTTGTAACTTCTGTAGGCAGCTTCGGTTCTGCACGTTTCACGGCGTTTGTCAAGTTCACCAACGCCATGTCGGTATCGGTTCCGCTCTTGAAGGTAACGTTACAGCTGTAAGACCCCGTATCACTGGAGTTGGAGGAGAAGTAGAGCAGGTCTTCCACCCCGTTGATCTGGTCTTCGATAGGCATTGCAACTGTCTGTGCCACCACTTCCGCACTGGCACCGGTATATTCCGCTGATACATAGAGTGACGGCGGCGCAATTTCCGGATATTCTGCAACCGGTAATTTATAGAGTGAAATAAGCCCGGCGAGCACCATCACAATACTGATGACGATCGCAAATCTGGGACGTTCAATAAAAATTCTTGAAAACATGGATTATTTCCCCGCTGCTTTAGGAAGTTGAACCGGCATATCATCCATCATGACTTTGTGGGTACCGGCAGAGATAACTTTCTGTCCTTTGCTGATGCCGGAGGAAACATACTGATATTCACTGTCAGATCCGCACGGGACAATGTAGTGCTTTTTCGCCTTGCTGTCACTTCCGACAACATAGACACATGCTCCCTTCACATCATAAACAACTGCACTCAACGGAATTGCAAGGACTTTGTTCTTATCTTTTCTGTTCAGAGTAACAGTAACGGTACTTCCGTTGATCAGGATCTGTTTGTCATTCTTGAATTCCGCATAGACCAGAATTGCGTCTGTACGGGAGTTCGCTTCGTTGTTCAGGAATTTGACCTGTCCTTCCAGAGGATATTCTTTTCCGTTGGAGAGACGGACTTTCACAGAGGCAACATCCTGCATTCTCTTCAAGGTTCCGTAGCTGCTCAGAAAGTCATTGGTACTGATTGCGAATCTGACACGGATGGGGTTGACTTTTACGATCGTGACAAGAACCCCGCTTCCGGGCGTGATATAGTTACCGAATGTTGTCTTATTCACACCTGCGACACCATCGATGGGTGACTTGATGACAGTATCTTTCAGATTTTCTTTAGCTGTGATGAGATCTGCATTGGCTGCAGCAAGATCTGCCTGAGCTGCTGCAAGGTCAGCTTTCGCAGATTCAAGATCGGCTTGTGCTGCATCATATGCTGATTTCCGGTTTTCAAGATTGTCCAGACTTTCAGCCTTTTGCGCATAAAGATTTTTTATACGTTCATAGTTCTGTTTTGCATAGGTCAGTTTTGCAGAACAGCTGGAAATCTTTGCTTTGAATCCGATGATTTTTGCCTCGATTCCTTTGATCTTTGCATCAAGTCCTTTTACAACTGCATCATAGCGGACATCATCCAGAACATACAGCACTTGATTCTTCTTAACAAGATCCCCATCCTTGAATCCGACTTTTACAATTTCGCCGGAAACACGGGGGACAACCTGAACGACTTCAGGCGCAACGATCACTCCGGTATATTTTCTGCTCTCGACCCGGTCCATCTCAATTACTTCTGAGACCGCAACGACCGGAGCTCTCTGACCTTGCGCACAGAGGGCTGCAGCGCATACCATTCCTGTGAAAATTAAACTTTTTTTCATCATGTTGTGTTTCCTGCCTTTCAGACTCTTCAGTTTTTTCGGGAGTCTTGGTTATATTATTGTTTCTTTTGTTTTGCGTTACAGAGAATTTTGTCAAGAACCGTTTTGAAAACATGCAGTTCTTCTCCGGATACTCCATCAAGGAACGGCGCAAACATCTTTTCAAACTGTTCATATACTTCTGAGCGAACTTTTTTTCCATATTCCGAAAGCGCAACTGCAACGGCACGACGGTCATGTTCATCTCTGCATCTGGTCAGTAATCCGGCGTTGACAAGCATATCAACAGACTGGGAAATCCCCCCGGCAGTGATGCCGAGTTCATCAGAAATATCTTTGATCCTCATAACTCCGGAGTCATTGAAAAAAATACATGACATAACACGGAGCTGAGATATCGTCAACTCTCTCTTCGGTTTCCGGGACATATTTCTTTCATAGAAATTCCGGACAGATTCGGAAGTCTCAAAAAGAAGTTTCCAGATCTCACTCGTTTGATTTTCGTTTTTTTGTGCCATTTCAGTCGTCCTGTAATTGGAATAAAGACAAAAAATCTTCAATAAGTATATAATATAGCACAGGATATTACTATTTCAACTAAAAAGTTAAGATTTTCTAAAAAAAAGGAAAACAAATCTATTTTTTGAGTAGACAGTACAGCTCAATAATCAAAGAAAAATGGAGATATCTGTTTTTTTTGTCAGAAAATAAGGACGGTGTCCCCGGAGCAGAAAAGGGATATATTATACATTTTCTGCTTCTTTGTCTTCTTCTTTTTCAGTCTCTTCCTTCGGCGGCGTTACAACGCCTCCGCTGACAATCAGCTTCATTGCATCACTGGAGGACATCTCCAGAAGAATACAATCTTCTTTCGGGATATAAAACAGAAATCCGCTTGTAGGGTTGGGTGTCGTGGGCATGAAAACACTGTAAACTTCGCTCTTGAAGTGCTGTGTGATTTCATTTTCCTGCTCATTGTAGCTTGTAATGAATCCGATCGACCAGCTGCCTTTCCGCGGGTATTCAAAGAGAACGACCTGTTTGAATAGCCCTCCCTGCTGGTTTTTCACAGTTTCACCGATTTGCTGACAGGTGGAATAAACAATGCTCAGGATCGGGAGTTTCAGCATGATTTTATGTGCCAGATGGATCAGCTGCTTTCCGATCGTTGCTTTTGCAAGAAGACCTACCAGAAAAACTGCAGTCAGAAGAATTATAATCGTAATGATGCGGATAAGAAGTCTGGCTGTGGCACGTTCCGTAAGATCCGGATTATAGTAGTCGAGCAGATGAACAGCCCAATCGGTGGTGACGGAAATACTCCACCAGCCGACCCAGCATGTCAGCAAAATAGGGACAACAATAAGAAGCCCCGCCATCATGTTGGTTTTCAAAAGCTTGGAAAGCAACTGGGATGTTTTCTGATCTGAATACGGCATAACACAACTCTCCTTTATTCCGTTTCTTCGTCAAGAACGTATATTCTTATCTTCTGGATTTTCCGTTTATCTGCATTGACAATCTCGGCTCTGAATAAGTTCGGTTCTGTGAATGTTTCACCCCGTTCCGGGATCCGTCCCATTGCAGAACAGATATAGCCCCCGATCGTATCGGAATTTTCATCTTCCGGGATTTCAATGTCCAGAATTTCATTCACATCTGAGATCGAGGTCCTGGCTTCGATAATGACAGAACCATCCGGCATCAGCTGGGATTTTTCTTCCGCTTCTTCCTGCTGGTCAAATTCATCACGGACATCCCCGACGATCTCTTCGATGATGTCTTCAAAGGTCACGATCCCGCTGGTTCCGCCATATTCATCAATGATAACTGCAAAGTGATTGTGGGTTCGTTTGATCTCATCCAGAAGCTCATCAACAGCCTTGGTTTCAGGAACAAAAATAGGAGTTCTGATCAACCTCTGCAGCTTTTGTTTTTCGTCAGTGACACGGATAAAGTCCTTGGCATAAATGACACCGCGGATCTCGTCAATAGATCTTCCATAAACCGGGATCCGGCTGTGACCGCTTTCAATGATCAGCTTTTTCGCATCTGCCACAGTGGCTGTCATCGGCAACGCTTCGATATCCACACGGGGGGTCATGATCTCTTTCACTGAGGTATTGGGCAGATCAAAGATCCCTTTAATCATCCGTTTTTCGCCCTCTTCCAAATCACTGTCCGGTTGATCTTCCATCATATCAAGAATTTCATCTTCCAAACTGGCTTTGTCTTCCGGATCTGCTTCATCCAGCAATTTTTCCACCCGTTTATCGATCAGTTTGTAAAGAGGAATCAGAGGAAGAAGAACTGTTTTTGCCATGATGGAAGTTGCAGGCATGAAAAACCGGAGAATCGCAATGTCAGCACGGACAAGAATCAGCTTCTGCAGGATTTCGGTGATCCCGCAGAGCAGCAGCACGATCCCGATGTAGAGTCCGAGCCGGACATAAGAGAGCTGCCAGCCGAATTTTGCCGCAACTTCATCAGAAATCGGCAGGATCATACCGCCGCAGATGAGGGCAAGGACAAACAGTGCCAGTTTGAACCAGGTACGGAACAGATGATCCTGTTCCAGCCAGGCATCCAGTTTCTCAGCCAGAACCGGCTCTGTTTCTTCCAGTTTCCGCACACGTCCGCCGGAAAGGTTTTCATACGCATCATAGACACAGGAGACACAGACATACACGATGGATGCTGCCAAAAGAATCGTATCGTAAATACTCATAGATTACCGGACAGGAACCAGCCCTTGTCCAAAAACCCTTTCAAAGTTGATTTTCTGTTCCATTGCTTTCAATACACGTTTCTCCGCACGGCGCATTTTCCGTTTCGCTTCCGGACAAAGATCATCCTCGCCTGCCATGTGGAGAAAACCATGTACAATATATAATGTGACCTCCCGTGAATAGGGAAGTCCGCGCTTCAACGCCTCTTTTTCTGCCACTTCCGGACATACATACAGCTCAATGCCCGGCGCATCTTCCGTTTCCTCCAATGGCAGATCGGGATCCCGGAGATCAAAACTGATCACATCTGTCGGTCCCACATGACCAAGCATCTCCATGTTGGCTTCTGCCATCTGATCCGATGAAAGAAACACAACGGAAACTGCCGGACAATCTCCGACACCTGCTTCTTCTGCAGCAAGCGCAATCAGCTGCTCAAGATGTTTTTTCTGTGGACGTTTAGCCTTTAACATCCATGAATAAATCGTCTTCATCTTTTTCTTCCTCATCTTTGGGATATGCGATCCTCGCATGAAGCATGGAGGTTAAGGTCTTGACAAAACTGTCACGGATCATGGAAAGTTCCCGGAATGTCAGCGCACAATCATCAAGCTGTCCTTCTTTCAACCGCTTCTGGATGATGGCGTTGACCATTTCAGAAATCTGCTCCTGAGAGGGTTTATCCAGAGATCTGGATGCCGCTTCGCAGGCATCTGCCAGAGAAAGAATCGCGATCTCTTTACTCTGCGGTTTCGGCCCGGAATAGCGGAAATCCGCTTCATTGATGCACGCTCCGTTATCTTTTGCCTGCTTGTAGAAGTAATAAACCAAATCGGTACCATGATGCTGTTCAATAGCTTCCCGGATCGGACGTTTCAGCTTGTATTCTTTTGCCCGCTTGATACCTTCCCGGATGTGATTTGTAATGACCAATGCGCTTTCCTGCGGCGTAAGAGAGGCGTGCATGTTCTCGCCGTTACTGTTCTCCGTGAAGTATTCCGACTGCATCGTTTTCCCGACATCGTGGAACAAGGCTCCGACTCTTGCTCTGACAGGATCTGCGCCAATCGCTTCTGCCGCAGCTTCCGCCAGCATGGAAACGATCAAACTGTGATGGTAGGTCCCGGGCGCATTCAGCTGCATCTCTTTCAGCAGCGGATGGTTGTAATCACTGTAAAGATTCAGAGAAATCTTTGAGGCAAGGTCAAAAATTGTTTCCAGAATGATCAGGGAGAACTGGACAAGGACAATGGTAATAACGCTGATGATAACCGGTATGATGAACGGCCAGGGGAGCATCTCTGCCAGAACATTATCTCTCCAGCAGAAAATAACTGCCAGCACTGTTGAGACGATCGACAGAGTGAAGAAACCTCTCAAGAACAGGCTCCGGTAGTTCAAACAGTTCCGGATCATATAGGATGCCAATGCACTCACGACCATGCCATATACGACCATATTGAACTGATTCAGTCCGGAGAATGATGCAACCAATGCGATGAAAAGCCCGGAGAACAGAGCAACTCTGACACCGATCAATGTGCAGATAACGATCGGCGCAAAACCGATCGGTAATGCCAAATACCATAAGCGCGGCGGTATGGAGAACATTTCACTGGCATAACTGAATAATTTTACAAAAAGAATATTCAGAAGAAGGGCAGTCAGAACAATTACTCCGAGCGCACACATCTTACTGCCGCTTTCAATGATTTCCGGATGAATATGGGTGATATAAATCGCAGTGAAAAGTATCAGAAGAAATGCAATACAGATACTCTGAGACAGACGACTCCAATCAGTTTTCGGATTCCGTTCCAATCGGATCTTTTCCAATTCAGATTTATAAAATTTCAGCCGTTGGATATCCTGCTGGGTCACAGTTGCCCCTTTCCGCAGCAGCAGATCGCCCCGGGCATATTCATATTGTACAACACCGACTTCTTTGACCGCACGGTTATGTTCTTTCTCTGTATAAGGTTTGTCATATTCCATGCAGCAATCCGTCAACAGCTTTTCTGCATGTTCCTTGAAAAATGTTTCAGCTTCCTGCTTAAAGTCTTTATCTTCGTCCTTGAAGAAATCATAGATGATATTTTTGGCAATCATTTTTGCTTCTTCCTGCGGACGGCTCGCATCAAGAATATCTTTCCGTTCCACAGCACATCTGCCGTGATGGTCAACCAACCGATAGTTGTTCTTGCGGTATTTTTCCTGATCCGCAGGTTTGATGATCCCCTTCAAAGCGGCTTCGGTCATCTGTTTTGAGAAACTGTCATAAAGCAAGCTGTTGTTATACTTTTCACCTTTCCCCTGCAGAATGCTTTTAAAACGTCCCAACTCAGATTTCAAAGCGTTCATTTTTTTCTGTTCTATACGGAAAAACAACGGCTGCCTGGAAAGCGTTTCCTGATGAAGTGCTTTTGTCTCTTCTTCATCTTTATACAGGAAAGGGATGGCGGCATAAATCGTTGTGCTGGAAATCTGGTCCGGCACAAGATGCGGAACATCCTGATAATCCATACGGCTCATGATGGACCAAACGGAGGCACACATAAGAATCAGAAGTACCGCAATCGCAGAATAGTGCTTTTTCTCCAGTTTTCTGAATTTCGGCAATTTCCCGTTTTTCTTTTCTGAGAAATTCTGCTTGGGAACTTTTATCGTTGCTGTCCTGTTCTTTAACAGTGAGTTCATTCCCCTGTCTCCTCAGTTGATTTGCGGATCTTATCTTCTTCGTATGCCCTGACAATCCGCTCAACCAGGGAGTGCCGCAGCACATCCCCTTTTCCAAAACGGCATACTTTGATTCCATCAATATGTTCAAGCAGACGGCAGGCATTCAGCAGACCGCTCTGTACCTTGTGCGGCAGGTCAGTCTGTGAAGGATCCCCGGAGATCACACAGCTTGAGTGAAATCCGAGACGGGTCAGAAACATCAGCATCTGATCATTCGTTGCATTCTGCGCTTCATCCAGAATAATAAAAGAGTTGTTCAAGGTCCGTCCACGCATAAATGCCAGCGGCGCAAGCTCGATCATGCCGCGTTCCCGGAACGATTCCAGTTCCGCTGAGTCCAGCATTTCATGAAGGGCATCATTCAGAGGACGGAGATACGGATTGATTTTTTCTTCCAGATCACCCGGCAGAAAACCGAGATTTTCGCCTGCTTCAACAGCAGGTCTTGCCAGAACGATCCGTTCACATTTTCCGGAGAGCAATCTGCTGACAGCCATTGCGACAGCCAGATAGGTTTTTCCTGTTCCTGCAGGCCCCAGTGCGAACACAATATCAGATTTGTTCATGGCGTCCACATACGCCAACTGATTGGCTGTACGGGGGGTGATTTCGTGTTTTTTCTTTGAGACTTTGATCCGGGCTGTATGGAAATCTTTCAGAGTATCGATTTTCCCGGAGGTGCAGGTCTTTATGGCTGCATCAATATCAGCCTGACGGACAACACCGCAGTCACCGTAGATTTTGAAGAGATGATCGAGAAGAGATTTCGCTTTTTGATAAGCTTCAGGAGTTTTCCCGGAGATGCGTATCCAGGCATCTCTGGATACCAGAGAAACATCGCCGATGGCAGATTCGATAGCAACAAGGTTGCTTGCCGTGTTTCCGGCAAAGACAGCATTCAGTTCTGAGGCAGTTCTTGCTTCGGCATAACCGCTGCAGATTGCCCCGTTTCCTATTCGTTCTGGTTCTTGTTCGTTTTCCATGCTCTGTTTCTGTAAAATGAGAATTGCCCCGGCGATCTTAACCGGGGCTTTTTCACGACAGAAGGCATGCAGGAAAAATCCGCATGCCCCGTGCCGTTTTGCAAGTCAATCTGAAGATCAGACTTTCTTGACAATGATAACACCGTTGTGTCCGCCGAAACCAAGGTTGGTGTTGACCGCAATATTGATCTGACGTTCACGCGGGGTGTTGGGAGTGTAATCCAAATCGCAATCCGGATCAGGTGTGGTGTAGTTCAAGGTCTGGGGAACAATGCCAGTTTCCATAGCCTTGAGACAGACGATGGTTTCGAGACCGCCGGCTGCACCGAGGGAGTGACCCATACCGCCTTTTGTACTGCTGATGGCAACTTTTCTTGCTGCATCACCAAAGGCTGTCTTGATTGCTGCTGTTTCATACATATCGTTGAGGTGAGTACTGGTACCGTGAGCGTTGATGTAGTCAACGTCTTCCGGATTGATACCGGCATTCTTCATAGCCATCTTCATGGCGCGGGCACCGCCTTCTCCGCCGGGAGCAGGGCTGGTGATGTGGAATGCGTCACCGGTTGCACCGTATCCGATGATTTCACCGTAGATCTTGGCGCCGCGTTTTTTCGCATGTTCCATTTCTTCGAGGATCAGGACACCGGCACCTTCAGACATAAC
Source organism: Lentisphaerota bacterium (assembly GCA_015061845.1). GTDB lineage: Bacteria > Verrucomicrobiota > Lentisphaeria > Victivallales > UBA1829 > SIG79. The sequence goes on along the minus strand of SUVT01000030.1, from coordinate 11,017 downwards.
GAAACCGTCACGGTCCTTATCGAAGGGACGGCTTGCATGCTGCGGATCATCATTTCTTGTACTCAAAGCCTTCATTGCGCAGAATCCGCCGATTCCCAAACGGGAGACAGATGCTTCTGCACCACCTGTGATCATGATATCAGCATCACCGCGGCTCACTGCACAATATGCTTCTCCGATAGAATGGCTTGCGGTTGCGCAAGCTGTCACTGCTGCAAAGTTGGGACCCTTTGCGCCGACTCTCATGGAGACTGAACCGGATGCCATGTCAATGATCATCATGGGGATCAGGAAGGGAGAAACACGGCTCGGACCGGACTGGATCAGCTTGATACACTGTTCTTCCATGGTTCTCATACCACCGATACCGCTTCCGACACAAACACCCACACGTTCAGGATCTACAGGAGATCCTTCCAGACGGAAATCCAAGGGGAGTCCGGCATCCGCAAGAGCTTCATCTGTCGCTGCAATCGCATAATGACAGAAATCGTCAAGACGGCGGGCTTCCTTGTCTGACATGTATTTGGTAATGTCGAAATTTTTGACTTCCCCGGCGATATGTGTACGATATGCGCTCATATCAAAACGCTTGATCGTATCAATCCCGCATTTGCCGGCAAGAAGAGCGTCCCAAGTCTCTTTTACACTGTTACCAAGACAAGAAATCGCACCGATTCCGGTAACTGCTACTCGTCTGTATTCCATCAAAAACCTCCAAAAAACACTCGTTATGAGAGCTCCCGATTATCTTTTCCGACAGACATTTTCTGCTCGAAAATGTTCTGTTTTTATCGTCTCATCATTGAAAAACGGGAGAATCTAAAAAAAATGGGTCACCGCCGTTTCCGAGATGACCCACTGAATTCAAATGAGACGATTAGCCCTGCTTGGACTCGATATATTTGATCGCATCGCCAACGGTTGTGAGCTTCTCAGCATCTTCATCCGGAATTTCTGCTCCGAACTGTTCTTCGAGAGCCATGACGAGTTCGACCTGGTCCAGGGAGTCTGCACCGAGATCTTCGATGAATTTTGCTTCAGGGGTGACCTGATCTTCGTTAACGCTCAGCTGTTCGACGACGATTTTTTTGACTTTATCAGCGATTTCTGACATGATGTACCCTTTCTTTGCAACTTTTCGTTGTTGGTTAAGGTTTCGTGTTTTTCAAATTACAAGTAAATGAACTTGCTACAATATACAACATTTTCAAGAAATATCAAGCGTAATCATGAAAAAAAATCACTTTTTATTCATTTTTCACTCTTTTTTGAACTTATTGCACCCCGTAATTTTTTTTATATTTTTTTGCTTTTTTTTGAAAAAATTTACGTTTTTTGCCGTAGTATGTTGGAAAAGATGGCACTTTTTGAGAGCTTTTTTCAATTTTTCTCCATTATATAGGGAGCTATTTTTTTTATAACATGTCTTTAACAGAACAGAAAGGGTCGAATCAACAATGCGGCAGAATGATGAATTTACAATGAAACGGGATTCTTTGAAACAGTACATCGCTGAAATCAGCAACTATTCTCTCATCTCTGTGGAAGAAGAGGCAAGACTGGCAAAACAGATCCACGGAGATGATGAAGAGAAGCGGAAACAGGCTATCGAAACTCTGATCCTTGCAAATCTCCGGCTGGTCGTGAAAATCGCACACGATTTCAGAGGTGCAGGGCTGCCGATCGCTGATTTGATCTCCGAGGGAAATATCGGACTTATGCGCTCCGGAAGAACGTTTGATCCTTCTCTCGGTTCCAAATTCAGTACCTACGCCGCCTGGTGGATCAAGCAGACAATGCGCCGTGCAATCGCGAATCAGACCCGGACGATCCGTGTGCCGGTTCAGACCGGAAACAAGATGAGCCGTGCCCGTCAGGCACGACTGCTTTTGAAAAATGAACTGGAACGGGAGCCATCCGATCTGGAAGTCGCGGAATATCTCGAAATGTCCGAACGTACCGTCGCAAACTTGCGCAGGGCTGAAAACAGTGTCTTTTCCCTTCAGGATCAAATCACTGCCGGTGAAGAAGGTTCCTTTGAAGATCTGATCGCGGACCCCCGTGCTGTAACTCCCGGAACGGAGATCAGTAACGATGATTCACTGGAACTGCTCCGTGAGAGTCTTGATACACTGGATCCCCGTGAACGGGAGATCATTACAATGCGTTTCTTTGAGAACAAGACCCTTGATGAAGTAAGCCAATTGATCGGGCGTACCCGTGAACGTGTCCGGCAGATCCAGAATCAGGCTTTGGAAAAGCTCAGGGAGATCATGCGTGAAGAAAGCGGGATCGTTGCCACCTGAACATTCCACTCCGCAGCATGTCTAACCCTCCGGAATCTTTTTCAGAAACAATTTGAAAATGGAGGGGGAAGTTATGAATAAAAAACATTGTCCATGCTGCGGTACTTTTTATGATCCGGAAAAAATCTCAGAACATCATCTGGCTGTTTTCGGAGAGCATTTTCACGGTTGTCCAAATTGCGGAGCTTTGAAAATTGATATGCGTACAGCTCTTCCGGAACCTACCGGAAAGCATCTGCTGAGCTGTGTCTGTGCCAGTCCGAAACACAAAAAGCATTATCAGGGGGCAAAATTGCCTGCGAATGCAAAATTTTCTGTTTCCACTCCTGTTCTGACTGACACGACAGTACCCCGTCAGATTCTGGGAAAGCACATGACTCCGAAAGGTAAGTGCGGGATGCTGGTTGTTCTGAAAGGAAATCTTCAGCTGGTTTGGGAAGATACCGGCGTGATTCATGATGCCGATCCGGAACATCCGGTCCTTCTCTATCCGGAACGGTATCATCACATTCAAATGGATGGTCCTTCGGAGTTCAGAATCGATTTTTATGAGGTCAAGTATACCGGAAAGTACGATGAGAATGCGGAACGCCCCGGAGAGGAACTGATAAGGTGGTAACTGTATAATATTTTTGCCGATCTGTTTGACTTTTCAGAATACAATGTTATATTGAAGTAAATTGTTCTGTTAATCAGGGAGTTACCGGCATGAATAAAAAGATTTCTCTGCTTTCTGTTTTGGGTGGTATAATCGGGTGTTCTGTTCTGACAGGGTGTTTCAGTGAGGTGGAATATCAGAAAAGAATCTCCGGGATGAGATATCATCAGAGAATGGAAATGTTTGATCTGGCAACCCGGAAATCCTCAAATATTAAGAATGATCTGACCCTGAGTGGCGATAAAAAAGTTTTGATCAAAGCTCCTTCAAATATAAAAGGAAAATATGTTGTTCCTGAAGGTGTGGAGGTAATCGGTAAAAAAGCATTCCTGAACTGTGACGGATTGACTGAAGTAAAGCTGCCGTCCAGTGTGAGAAAAATAGAAAAGTATGCTTTTTTCAGGTGTGAAAATTTGAAGAAGATCAATTTACCCGATAGCATATTCTATATTGGAACAGCCGCATTCAGCTATTGCAGTTCTCTTGAAAAAATAACGATTCCCGAAAAAGTCCGGTTGATTGAATATGCAACATTCAACAGCTGTTCCAAGTTGAAAAGTGTAACGATTCCTCAAAAGGTTTCACGCATTGAAGAATCTGCTTTTTCCGGATGTGATTTGGAGCGGGTCAGTTTGCCTGCAGACCTTGAGATGATCGGTCCCTCAGCATTCGCTTCGTGCAGTTTTACAAGTCTTGTCATTCCGGAAAATGTGGAATACATCGGCAGGGATGCTTTCAGAAACTGCTCCAATTTAAAAGCTGTTGCTCTTCCGGAAGATTTGGAATACCTTGGCGAGAGAGCTTTCGGTGGATGCCGGAATTTGATAAATATAAAAATCCCTGAAAAAATTACCCGCATAGAGCGGGGAACATTTGAGCAGTGTCATAACCTTACTGCTGTTATATTGCCGGAGAATTTGAAAAGTATCGGCCCATCTGCTTTTTTCAACTGCAGCAAATTGCCGGCAATCGCATTGCCGGAAAAGTTGGAGATGATTGAAAGTTCTGCATTTGATTCCTGCTATGATCTGAGCCAAGTCATTTTTCCTGACAGCCTGAAAGTGATAGGAGATCGTGCTTTTATGGCAGGCTACAGTTTGGAAAAAGTTGTTTTCCCGGAGAAAATGGATAAAATCGGGAAATGCGCATTTTATGAATGCAGGTTTTTGTCAAAAATAAAACTCCCGGAAGGAATCAAAAAAATCGAATACAGAACTTTTTACAGATGCCGTTTTCTGGAAAAAATTGAACTTCCCGACAGCGTAACTGAAATCGGGAAAGAGGCTTTTGCGAAATGCGAGTATTTGAAATATATCAAAATTCCATACAAAGTGTACGAAATCGCTCCTGATGCATTCCATGAATCTGCCTGTCAATCATATATAAAACAGAATTATTCCCATCTTTTCAGATGAATGGCAATCGACTGTTATTTTTCTCTGCGGATCTCAATGGCAATAGATTTTGAGAATGCAGCAGCTCTGGGTTTGTCGATTTTTACTGTTACGCCGGAGACACCATCAAAAGCGAGACATGTCTCTGCGATTTTATCTGCAAGGGCCTCCAGCAGAAAGAATGAGGAATTTTTGACTGCTTCATAAATATTTTTTTCCACCGCACTGTAATCGACTGCATCGAAAAGATTATCGCTTTTCCCAGCCTTCCTCATATCGCATTCCAGAATGGCATCGATAGTGATCTCCTGGGGTGTGATTCTTTCATGCGGCAGCGTTCCGATGATCGTTGAAACAGTCATGTTATTGATAAAAATTTTGTCCATTTCTCTGGTCTCCCCTGAAAAAGTTGCAGAAATATGCAGTAATATTACTTGAAGTTCAGGAAAAATCAAGTAAGATCTCTTGAAAAAATTGCAAAAAGGGTGTATGTTATACGGATGAACAAAAAATAACCGTAACAGGTTTGTGCTTTACAAACAAAATAAAAAGACGAATGGAGTAATTATGGCTGAACTGGACGATCTGATTCTTGCGGCATTATCCGGCAAGGATGAATGTATCGCAAAACTTGCAGCAACAACAAAAGATTTGGAAGTATCCGTTTTACGGAATTCTGCTGCAAATTTTGATGTTCTATTTGAAGAATGGAATAATGCAGAAAGTTACAGCACCGGGCAGGCTGCATTCGTTGCCAAACTTGCAGAACGCGATGCTCTGGAATCTCAGGCATTCCGTAATGCTCTCTTTGAAACTGCCAAAGTCATGCTTCCCCCGTACATCTCCAGCCAGGCTGTCCTGAAAGCAGTCGGAGCAAGAGATACCGCAGTGCAGGCTCATGAAGTTATGATCCGCATTGCAAAACTTCAGAAGATCCCCACAGGTGCGCTGGTTTACTTCCCCGATTCCAAAAACTGGGGCAAACTCTCTTCCATCGATCGCGTTTCCGCAACTTTCTCGATCCAGTCTCTCAAGACCGGAAACCTGAATTCCTATCCGATCGCAATCGCATTCTCCTCCGTTCTCTTCTTTGAACCTCATCAGGAGATGTTCAACATGATCGCTCCCGGCAGCAGTCTTCCTGCTTCTGCTGCTTACCGTAAACTTTTCAAAGCTCACGGCATTAGTGATCTTTCTGATGAAAAACTGAAAGCGATCGTTCAGGGGATCGTTGTTCCTGTCTGCTTCAACATGGAAAGTTTTGAAGCATGGTGGAGCAAAGAAGCAGCTCCCGCCGGAGTTGCCGGACAGAGAGCTCCCTGGGCTGCAAGATCAGTTCTTGAACTTTCCAATCTTCTTGCTCCTTACGCTGAAAAGGGCGGTATCGCATTCAATGAAGAGCAGGCTGCCCAGTTGAATCTGATGTTCAAAAAGCTGCGTCCGAATATGGTGACCAAAGATGCCGCAATGCTTGCAGATTGTATTGCTGCGCTTTCCGAAGCAAATTCCGGCGAAATTCTGGAAATCCTCTTCTCTTCTCTCCGCGGTGTCGCTCCTTTCTGGCCCGCATCCGTGGAAAAAATCGCCATCTCCAAACAGCTGGAAGTCTGGGGACATGTTTCTGTGAAAGCCCTGCCTGCATTTATCAAGGCTTCCTGCCAGCTTTACACTCCGGAAGAGATGGCAAAACTCGGCTGCAAACTCCCCGGAAAATGCCTGAACGTTCTCTTCTTCGCTATCGATATGAAAGAAGTTGCAGCAGCAATTTTCGCAGAAAAGAATCTCTCTTCCGATGTTCTGATGTTCCTCTGGAAGAACCGCACAAAACTGCCGAAGAACCTCACATTCATCGTGGATATGGAACACATTGCTTCCGCACTCTCCGTGGATGGTCTCCCGAAAGAATGGGCTTCCGCACAGCGTGACTTGAAGCGTTCTCTCTTTGAAAAGGAAGATTTCCAGAAGTTCGTGATCGAAAACGCCGACGGCGATATCCCGTCAATCATCGATGCGATCCAGAAGATCAGAACGTTCCAGACCGGAGAATATCAGAGTTTGATGGTGAAACTTGCAAGACACTCCGATGAACTTCAGGCACACATCGAAAAGGCGGCAAAACGGCTGATGGGTAAAACTTCTGAAGCATCCGTTGCAGACCAGATTCCCGTCACCTCCCGCGCATCTCTTGCAAAACTCGTCAAGGAACTGGATGACATCGTGGAAGTCCAGATCCCTGAAAACGTCAAGGCAATCGCTCACGCAAGAAGCTATGGCGACTTCCGTGAAAATGCTGAATACGATGCCGCCAAGGAACGCCGCCGTTTCCTGCACAGACGCAGAAACGAACTGGAAAATACCATCGGTTCTGTGGAATCCACCGACTTCAGCGGAATCAAGATCGCTGATATGGTCGTCCTCGGCTCCATGGTCACTCTGACCGACAAGGCAGGCAAAGATGCAGTCTACTACATCCTCGGTGCCTGGGACGGTGATCCCGACAAGAACCGTATCTCCTACCGCACCGTCATGGGTGAAGCACTCATGGAAAAGAAAATCGGTGCAGAAGTCAAGCTCCCCAACGGTGAATTCACTGTGAAAGCGATTGCTCCGCTTCCCGAAGATCTCCGGAAGGAACTTGCTGACGAAGGAAACGGTAACTGATTATGTGGCGGCGGAAACAATTTCCAGCCGCCTCTCTTCTCTCCTCAGGACTTTTCCTGAGGAAGTTGGATATTGCGGCAGATGACCGGGCAACCGGCTGCCGCATTCTTTTTTTCTCCGATACTCATTTCCGGTACAATCTTCTCCGCAACCGCTGTTCCGGCTCTCCGTTGAAAGCGTGGTTCGGGATCGATAAAATCGGAGAGGCATTGATCCGTTCCGTAGAAGAAGTCTCGCCGGATGTCCTGATTTTCGGCGGTGATCTTGTCTCGCACACGGTTCTTTATCCGGAGGCGTTTCAAATTCTTGCCAGGCTCAAAGCTCCGGTGAAACTTGCTGTATTCGGCAACTGGGAACGGAAGACTCATGCGTGGCTCCCCTCTGCAAAAATCGAACAGGGGTTCCGTGATGCCGGATTCCGATTTCTTCTGAATGACACTGTAACTATTGGTGGGATTCAATTTTCCGGAGTGGAAGATTTCCGCTATGGGAACCCGGTGATTCCTGCGGCAGATCCGGATGCTGCGTTCCGGTGTTTGATTTCCCATAATCCCGATGTGATCGGGACTGCTTCTCCGGAAGAGCTTTCCGGATATCATCTTGCTTTGTGCGGTCATACTCACGGCGGACAGATCCGTCTGCCTCTGTTTGGAGCCGTTTTGACTTCTTCGATTTACTGGAAGCGTTTTGAGTATGGACTTTGCTGTCATCCCGGAAAACCTCCGGTTGCTGTAACTGCCGGAGTCGGAGGCACTTTTATCATGAATCGCTTCTGTTGTCCGCCTGAAATGCTTCTTATTCAGATATAAAAGCAGGAAAATTATTAAAAAAAGTTTATTATTTTAAAAATTAACAGTTGAAAAAAGTAGAAAGACGGAGTAGAGTATAGCAGGGAAACAATAAAGTATCGGAATTTTCCGTTTATTTGGTAAAACTATAAAGAGAAAGGATCGATCATGAAAATTAAGATGTTGTTGATCATGGTTGGATGTGTCGGTTTTCTGTCTGTTGCTGAAGCTAAACCGCATCATCATCGCCACAATGATGGATTATGGCTTGCCGGTTCCATTATCAATCTCGTTGGGGCAGGTTTGAACCTTTTGAATCCGCAGCCGGTAGTTGTTACCCCTGCACCTGTAGTCGTAACACCACCTCCGCGCTCGGTTTATGTAGTTCCTCCCCCGCCTCCGCGTCCGGTTTATGTAACACCTCCTCCGCGTCCGGTTTATGTAACACCTCCGCCGCCTCGCCCGGTTTATGTAACACCACCTCCGCGTCATCATGGTGGACACCGCGGTCATGGAGCCCCGCCGCCTCGTGGCGGAAGACGCTAAAGTATATTTTCTGAGAGAGCGGTGTTTCGCCGCTTTCTCCCTTTATAATCCCCTGGAACACGGATACAGCCATGGCAACAAGTTGTTATTCTTAAAATTCCAGAAAAAAGAGAATGATTGACATGGAATTTCTGGATCAGAGTACAGCTTGTTTTTTGAAAGGCTTCAAGGTCGTTTCTTACGGCTTGCTCCCTTACATTGCCCTGGCATTGTTCATGCAGATTATGTCGACACTGCTGCGAAACCGCTTTTCAAAAGGTTTTCTCGGGAAGTTTTTTATTTTTCTGACAGCTCCCGGAGTGATGGTTCACGAACTGGGACATGTCCTGTTCTGTTTGATTTTCAGGCATGAGATTTTGCAGGTCAGGTTGTTTTCTCCGGATAAGAACGGCACTCTCGGTTATGTCAACCATCGTTACGATTCAAAAAGTTATTACCAGCGGCTCGGCAATTTTTTTATCGGAACCGGTCCCATCTGGTTTGGTGTCGGGGCGATTCTGCTCTTATCATGGTTTTTACTGCCTCAGGGAATGATCGGTGTCGGAAATGAGGCTGAAATCCTGTTGAGAACTTTTTTTGCGGGGGTTCTGGATAAACATTTCTGGCTCGAATGGAAGAGCTGGCTCTGGGCGTATCTTTCCTTCTGTATAGCTGTTCACGTTACTTTGAGTAAAGAGGATCTCCATGGTTCTCTGGATGGATTTCTGCTGCTTCTCGGGCTGCTTCTGATTTTAAGTTTTGTACTCGGGTGGTACGATAAGTGGAACGATGTTCTTCTTGTGTATGAGATGAATATTCTTGCGACAGTTCTTGCAATGATCGCTGTCTTTTTCCTGATTTTCCTTGTCCCCGCGTTTCTGTTCAAAATTCTGTCGGTTTGCTTCGGCAGAAATAAATCTTCATCAGATTAACGGCGTTTGAAACCGACGGTAAAAACTTACCGGACAGTTTTTTCAAAAGAGTACCACGGGGGATCAATATCAACAAGCGGAAATGTGATCAGCCAGGCTTCGGAATCCGGCGGCGGCAGTGTAAAAAGACAATCAAAAGAGGCAATTTCAAAAGTCTTCAAAAATGGCAGAAAATTCTTGTTGCGATCTGCAAATGGAGCGTTTTCGGCTTGTCCTCCATAGCTTCAGCGAAGGAGGATGGTAGCCACGCTCAAACTACCATTTCCAACTCGTCAACAATCTTTTTTCAGCCAAATTTTGCCGGACTTTTGAAATTACCTCATTTGAAATGATTTGCATTTTCATTTTTATGAAGTACATTTTTTCTGTTGAACAATAATTTTACACAAGGACAGCATTATGAATCGTGAACAGAATAAAAAAGTTGTCATTCTGACCGGTGCCGGCGGAGGTATCGGCCGTGCCATAGCCGTTAAACTCGCTCAAGCCGGGATGGATCTTGTTCTGCTGGGCGGCAATCATTTGGATAAATTGGAAACGACCCGGCAGGAAGTGGAAAAATTTTCAACCTGTCTTGTGCTGCCCGGAGATTTGACCGATCTGGAATTTCTTTCTGCCGGAGTAAAAGCGGCACACGACCATTTCGGCAGGATCGACATTCTGATCAACAACGCAGGAGTTGCTCAAAGCACCCCCTTTGAAAATGTTTCTGTCGCAGAATTTGACCGGATCATGACCATCAACACTAAAGTGCCATACTTTCTTACGCAGTATGCTCTGCCGTTTTTGAAGCATTCTTCTGCGGCTACGGTGATCAATATTGCATCTGTTGTGGCGCACTCCGGCTATCCGCTGCAGAGTGTCTACTCCGCCTCCAAACACGCACTGCTTGGATTTACCAAAAGTCTGGCACGGGAACATTATAAAGATGACATCCGTATCCATGCCATTTGCCCGGGCGGGGTGTACACAGATATGGTGAAAGTATCCCGTCCGGATCTTACATCGGAAGGTATGATCATGCCGGAAGAGATTGCTGACATTGTCTGGTTTTTCCTTGCCAACCGCGGCAACGCAGTTGTAGATGAGATTTGTGTTCACCGCTGCAACAAAGAGCCATTCCTTTGACGGCTGCCGTATCGCAGCTCGAATGGAATTATCTCCGTTCCGAAACAACTGCAAATTGCCCCGAAAAAAGATATTAACTTGCGACTTTTGCAAACAATAAAAAATGGAATTTTAACAGGAATGAATACCGTGTTAAAATTCCGTATGCCTTGCAATCTTATTTTGTAAGCATACCGTTCTTTTTACCAATAATATAAGTGCAGACATTGTCGCCGGTTACATTACAGGCAGTTTCAAACATATCCAGCAGCGGATTGATACCGATTGCCAACGCCACAACAGTTGCAGTCTGTGCTTCATCAAGTCCGAGATTGCTTAATACCATAAACAGCAGAAATACACTTCCGCCGGGGATCCCGCCCGCTCCGACTGATGCAAGGACGACCGAGAGTACCAATATTGCCAGTTGCCCCATTGAGAGGTCGATCCCGAAGATGTTTACTGCCAATATGGCAAAAACAGGCAAATGTACACAAACACCGTCCATATTGATCGTTGCCCCCAGCGGCAATGAAAAACTGGAAAGTTCCCGACGGATATTCAAACTATCCATTACTCTGAATGAACAGGGCAGCGTTGCCGCACTGGAGCGGGTAAGGAATGCGGTAAAAATCGCTTCTTT
>SUVT01000029.1 GCA_015061845.1 Lentisphaerota bacterium | reverse complement strand
GTGGATGATGTTCTGCACAATCAGACAAACCGCCATCTTGTTTCCGGTATTCTCGGTGCTGGCGGCAAAGGAACCCAGATCTCCGGCAAGGAAATTCTCCGTGCCAAACGTCTGACTTCCAAAGATCCCCAGACAGGGGAAGAACTTGATATCGGTTTTGTCGGCGGCATTATCGCTGTCGACACAGCTCCGGTGCTGGATGCGCTCCGTCACAATTTCATCCCCGTGATCGTACCGCTGGCAACCGACTTCTATGGTCAGCCCTACAATGTGAATGCAGATATGGCTGCCTGTGATATCGCCAAAGCACTGAAAGCAAGAAAGCTGATGTTCCTGAGCGATGTCCCCGGTATTCTGCGTGATCCCAAAGATGAAGCCACCCTGATCTCCTCCATCAAAATCGCGGATGTTCCCGGACTGATTGCAGACGGCGTTCTCTCCGGCGGTATGCTGCCCAAGATCAACAGCTCTGTCGAAGCTCTGGAAAATGGCGTCGGCGAAGTCCACATGATCGACGGAAGAGTGGAACACTCTCTGCTGCTTGAGATCTTCACAGATCGGGGAATCGGAACCGAAATCGTCAAATCATAAGGAGCAGAAACGATGAAACCCTGGATTGAAAGCCTTCTCTCTTTGCAGTCTCTTGATATGGAACTGCGCGGAATCGAAACAAAGATCGCCACGTTCCCTTCCGAAAAGGCCCGCATCACAGCCGAGGCAAAGGAATCCGAAGCGACCGTGACTGCCGCCCGCAATGAGCTGCAGAATCTTCAGATGAAGATCAAGAGTGTGGAAGGAAAAGCCTCCGCTGCTCAGGAAGAGGTGCAGAAGCTCAGAATTCAATCCGGGTCGATCAAAAAGCCCAATGAGTATCAGGCAATGCTGTCTGTGATCAAATCTAAAGAAGAGGAACAGTCTTCTCTGGAAACGGAAGCTCTGACCTTGATGGAAGGCGTGGAGCCTTTGAAGAAAAAGTTGCAGGCAGCTGAAAAACAGCACGCAACGGTCGTCAAAAATCTCCGCGAAGAAGTCGCCGAACTGAAAGAGTATGCTGAAACTTTGAAACAGAAGTACAAAGAAACTCTTTCTTTGCGGCAGGCTCATGAGCAGAATGTCAATCAGAATGCTCTCGAAATTTACAAGAGACTGATCGCCGATAAGAAAGGAGAGGCTCTCGTTCCGGTTTATGAAGGAACTACCTGCGGTTTCTGCCGTCTGAAATTGACTCCCCAGACCCTTAACAATGCCAAACGGGGCGATATCACTCTCTGTGACAACTGTTCCCGTATGATCTATTGTCCGGATCAACCGTAATCATGTCTCTGAAATATGTTCACTTTATCGGCTGCGGCGGTGCCGGAACGCAGCCGCTTGCTTTGATTTTCCATGAACAGGGATATCTCTGTTCCGGTTCCGATCTGATCGAAAACAACCGTACTGCGGCGTTGAAAACTGCCGGAGTAACGGTTGCTGCTCCCGGACACCGTAGGGAAAATCTTCCGGCTGAAGCCAATGCGGAGAATGCTCTGGTGGTTTTCTCTTCTGCTGCAACGGATGAAAATCCGGAACTGCAGGAAGCCCGTGAAAGAGGGATCCGGACGGTTCGCCGTGGAGAGGCTCTTGCCATCATTGCCAAACGTTTCCCCGTTACCATCGCTGTCGGTGGATCTCATGGAAAAACTTCCGTGACCTCTTCCATTGTTCATATCCTGAATGAACTCGGGGTCGCTCCCGGCTACCTGATCGGGGGAAATCTCTGTGGAAATGCGCCTTCCGGAACTGCCGGGGCAGGGAAGATTTTTGTTTCTGAAGTCGATGAAAGTGATTCTACCATTGCCTGTTTTCATGCTTCACTGGGAGTCGTGACCAATGTGGAGGATGATCACAGCTGGAGCGTCGGCGGTGTGGAAAATCTTTTTGCAAGTTTCCGTACGTTTGCTGCAAATGCTGAACGGCTGTTGTATGTCCCCGGCGAAAATCCGGATCGGTTGTTTCAGGAGTTTGCCGGAAAAAGTGTCTGTATGACCGGAATTCCTGCAGCGATTCAAAAACGTGCCGGCTGGGGCGGTTTCCAACGGGAAAATGCTGCAATGGCTGTCAAAGCAGTTTCCATGATCCTGCCGGAGATCCCAGTGGAGAAAATCATTGAAGCCATGCTGACTTTCTCCGGAGTGGAACGCCGTATGACATTACGGAAACAGAATGAAAAATATCTCGTGATCGAAGATTATGCGCATCATCCGACGGAACTTGCCGCTTCGATTTCTGCCTTCCGGGAAAATTATCCGGATAAACGGCTTGTGATCGTGTTTCAGCCTCACAGATATGCCCGTCTTCAGCGATATTTTGACGAGTTCAAGGCGGTTCTTTCCCGTGCTGACCGCATTTTTATTACGCCTGTCTTTGCCGCATGGACAGCAGATGCTCCGGTGAATTCCCATACCTTGGCGGAAGCCATCGGCGAAAAAGCGACTGCGTTGGATGGTGATTGGGCTGCGATCGGTTCTGCCGTGAAAAAAGAACTGCAGGAAAACGATGTTACCGCAGTGATCGGCGCAGGGGATCTGCCGGAGATTTTTCAATACCTTTAAAACAGAAGGGCGCAGTAGCCAAAGATCGGCTGGGGAAACTGGGAGAACTAAGAGTACTGGGAATACTGGGAGTACTGTTTTTTTTGCTTGGGTGCGCAGAGAAATGACCTTACGCAAAGCCTTTTCTTCGCCCGTAATCTCCCAGTATTCGCAGTCTGCCCAGTGTTCCCGGAATCCGGGCAGACCGGCATTACTTAATTTTTCAGTTTGCACCCCTTGATTTTTCTGCCGGAACAGTATATAGTAATGATCAATCATAAAAAGGAGCAACTCATGGAATTGACCGATATTTCCCCCGAACGGATCCGTAAAAAGAAATTTCTTATCCTTATCTGCGGAGTCGTTACATTTTTCCTCACCAGTATGGCAAAGGTTCTGATCCCGTCGACGATCTTCAAGGATCTGCAGCTGTTGGGAATGGATGTTGACCGGATCTCAAGTCTGGGGGCGGCATTTCTTTATTCCTATGCGGCAAGTCAGTTGATGGTGGGGTGTTTTTCTGACCGTTACGGAGGCGTGCGCGTTCTTCTGATCGGCGGTTCTCTCTTCAGCTGCGGAACGATTTGTTTTCCGCTGGTCAGTACAGAGCATTATTATCTGATGATCCTGCTTCGTATTATGACCGGATTCGGGGCCGGGACAATCTTTCTCGGAGTGGCAAAACTGCTCGGAGATCTCTATTCTGAAAAGTTCGGGATGGCTCTTGGATTCGTTCTTGTGGTCAGCTATCTCGGACCCACCACCGGAACTGTTCCCATGGTCAAACTTGTTGAGACTATCGGCTGGAAACCCGCTATGATGCTTCCCGGCATAGTGGCTGCTATGGCAATGGCTGTGATCCTGTGTCTCAAAAAAGGAACTGTCAAACCGGTTACGAAAGGGCAGACTTTTGAGCCGCTGTTTGTAATGTTGAAGAGCCGCAGTATGTGGTTTCTGACCTTATCTACTGCCACGGTTTACGGTGCATATTATGCCCTGGTGGGACAGCTTGGAAAGAAAGCCATGACCGACCTGTTCGGGACACCGTCAGCCAAAGCGGCATTTTTTATCATGATCCTGACGATCATTGTTGCAGCAAACAATATGGGTGGGAATCTTCTTCTGAATCTTCTCGGTGGACGCCGGAAACTGGTTTTGATCATCGGGATCCTTGCCTCCTGTCTGGGTGTTCTGACGGCATATTACGGCTTTACCCATGATTGTGGAGTTGCTTTTTTCATGGTTTCCGGAGTTTTGCTAGCCTTCCCGGCGGGGTATTTCCCCATGTTCAGTATCGTTGCAAAGGAGCTGAACAAGCCGGAACACATGGGCATGGCAGTTGCCTATCTGAACTTCATGGCGTTTGTATTCATCTCTCTTTATCAGAATATAGCCGGCTGGATCCTGAAAGGATATCCTGTTGATAAAACAACGCTGGCATTTCCTGTTGAAGCCTACACCGCAGTTTATCTTTTCTTTATTATCGGAGCCGTTTTGAGTATGGTTTCCGTCTGCTTCGTCCCTGAAACCCGGAAGAGTGAATAAAAGTACGGGGAGATAAAGGTTCAGAACACAACTTTACGCCCTTCAGAGCCTTTTCCCTTTCAGAACAGATGTCAAATTTTGCAAAAAAAGAAGGGCGCTGCGGAAAAAGGAGAAACCGCAACGCCCGAGGGGGGTCGTTAGAAACCGGAAAGCATCAAGGGAAAAAAGGAGTAAACCTTAATACTTTCCGGATTTTTTCTTTCATAAAATGAAAAGTTATAAAAACGTAACCTTCCATAGTGATAATATATACCGGAAAAGAGAAAAGTCAAGTCAAAAATAGAAAAAATGTTTAAAAAAGTGCAACTTGTGCGTAAAAAAGCTAAGTTTTATCTGTCGAATATCCCTGTAAAACGGTGTTTTTTGGGAAAAAGAATGAAAAAATATTGTTTTCGGTATAAAAAAACTGTTGCAAAACGGGAAGTTCTGCAACAGTGATTTTGTTTTGAGAAAATCGGATCAGTCTTTTCTTCCACCAAAAATACGGAGCATGTAAAGCATCAGGTTCACGAAGTCGAGATAGAGAGTAAGCGCGCCGATGATGGCGACTTTCCGTGTGACTTCAAATCCCTGACCATCCGTTTCATAGCAGAGATTTTTGATTTTCTGCACATCGTAAGCGGTCAGACCAGTGAAGATCAGAACGCCTGCATAGGTGCAGATCCAGTAGAGCGTGGAACTGTGAAGGAAGATATTCACGATAGAGGCGATGAGCAGTCCGATCAGAGCCATGGTGAGAATGGAACCCATTTTGGTGAGATCCATCTTTGCGACGGTTCCGAGGACAGCCATTGCAGCAAAAGTTCCGGCAGTAACGAAGAATGTCAGCGCAATGGAACTCATGGTATATGCAAGGAATATGAACCCGAGCGTAATTCCGTTCAATGCGGCGTAAGCAACAAACAGGGCTGTTGCCAGAGCTGCGGACATTTTGTTGATCATGGCACTGATGACCATAACAAGGATGAACTCTGCAATGACGAGAACCCAGAAAGTTCCGCCTGTGAGCAACGCTTTTGCAAGGTTTGGGGTTGTTCCGACGAGATAAGCGCAAAGTCCGCTCAAAGCCAGAGCAAAAGTCATCCAGCCATAAACACCGTTCATTACGCTTTTGACAGAAACATTTGACTGTTCCTGTTCAAATGTCAAACCTTCTTTGTACATGTTTAATTTCCTTTCACATTAAGAAATGATTGAATTGTTTTTCAATTTGAATGGTTGTTTCTTCCCCGTGTCCCGGGAAAACTCTGGTCGTTTCGGGCAGAGGAAGCAGGAAATCACGGATCGAAGCGATGAGCTGATCGTGTTCTCCTGATCCGGGCAGATCTGTTCTTCCGACAGAGCCGGCAAAGAGGGTGTCTCCTGTGACAACACCATTCAGAGCGGGGAAGTAATAGCAAACACCGCCAAAGGTGTGTCCGGGTGTTTTAATGACCTTGAAGTCATCATTTTCCGGTGGCGGCCAGGCGGTTTCCGGAAGATCCTTTGCTGCTGGCATGAGCGGGAGCAATGCATTGGCAGGACTGAGATAAAGCGGTTTGTCATCGGGATGAAGATAGACTTTCCCGAAGTTCAGTGCTTTGTTCAGTTCTCCCAGTGCAGAGATATGATCCACATGTGCGTGAGTCAGCATGACCTGATAACTGCTTGCCTGAAAACGTTCCACCTGTTTCAGTATCTTTTCGGAATTTCCGCCCGGATCGATGATGTAAAGAATACCGTTCTCTTTCGGATAGACCAGATAGCAGTTCACATCCAGCAATCCTACGGGGAAGGATATAATTTCAGGTGCGGTCCGATATGTCATTCTGGAATCTCCGGATCAGTTTTTCGCAGCGATTTTCTGCCAGGAATCTTTCAGCTGCACTGTACGGTTAAAGACAGGTTTTCCGGCAGAATGTTCCTTGGAGTCTGCACAGAAATATCCGGTTCTTTCAAACTGAACTTTTGTGCCGGGTTCGACCGCTGCAAGGGCAGGTTCGGTATAGCAGGTGACTGTCTTCAGGGATTCCGGGTTCAGATAGTTGCGGTAATCCTCTCCTTCGGGGATCGCACCAACATCTTCCACCAGGAACAGACGGTCATAGAGTCTTGCTTCTGCAGCGACTGCTTTTTCTGCGGAGACCCAGTGAATGGTTCCTTTGACTTTGCGTCCATCGGGAGCATTGCCGCCCTTGGTTGCGGGGTCATAGGTGCAGTGAACAGCGATCACATTGCCTTCCGCATCCTTTTCCACGGAGGTGCAGGTGACAAAGTAAGCGTAACGCAGACGGACTTCTTTTCCGGGTGCGAGACGGTGGAACTTGTTGACAGGCACTTCCATGAAGTCGCTCTTTTCGATCCAAAGCTCTTTTGTGAAGGGAACCTGACGGGTTCCGGCTTCGGGATCTTCCGGATTGTTGATGGCATCCATGTACTCGACCTGTCCTTCCGGATAGTTGTCGATGATCACCTTGAGGGGATCCATGACTGCCATGAAACGGGCTGCACGTTTGTTCAGATCTTCACGGATGCAGTATTCCAGCAGAGCAATATCACTCATACCATCAAACTTGGTAACACCGATCCTGTCGCAGAAATCACGGATCGCTTCGGGGGTGACACCGCGGCGGCGCAGACCGGAAACGGTGGGCATACGGGGGTCATCCCAGCCGGAAACACGGTTTTCTTTGACCAGTTCCAGCAGTTTGCGTTTGCTCATGACGGTATAGTTCAGATTGAGACGTGCAAATTCGATCTGCTGCGGGTGGCAGGGCATATCCAGTGCATCAAGGAACCAGTCGTAAAGAGGACGGTGGATCTCAAATTCCAGTGTACAGATGGAGTGGGTAATGCCTTCCACGGAGTCTTCCAGACAGTGTGCGAAGTCATAAAGGGGGTAGATGCACCACTTGTCGCCGGTTCTGTGATGGGATGCGTGACGGATACGGTAGATGGCAGGGTCGCGCATGTGCATGTTGGGAGATGCCATGTCGATCTTTGCACGGAGAACATAAGCACCGTCTTCAAATTCACCGGCTTTCATGCGGCGGAAGAGATCAAGGCTTTCTTCCACGGGGCGGTTCCGGTTGGGGGATTCTTTTCCGGGTTCGGTGAGATTTCCCTTGTAGGCCTTGAACTCCTCTTCAGTGAGGTTGCAGACATAAGCCTTATCTCTGCGGATAAGTTCTTCGGCACATTCATACATCTTATCGAAGTAATCGGAAGCAAAGAACATTTTGTCTTTCCAATCAGCACCCAGCCACTTGACGTCTTCCATAATGGATTCAACGTATTCAGTATCTTCTTTTGTGGGGTTGGTGTCATCGAAACGGAGATGGAACGTTCCGTTATAACGCAGAGCGGTTCCATAGTTCAGGCAAATAGACTTTGCATGTCCGATATGCAGATAGCCGTTGGGTTCGGGAGGGAAGCGGGTGACGACTTTTCCGCCATTCTTTCCGACTGCCAGATCGGCATCAATGATTTCTGTGATAAAGTTTGATTTTTTTACTTCTTCCGGAGTTTCCATGATTCTGTTTCTCCAATGTTATATTCAGGTTATATTTTTTTATTTAACCAGTAATATACAGCATAAAATTTCATTTTTCAATGAAAAAAGCGTGAAAAAACAGAGAAATACAGAGAATTTTTGACAGGATTGCCGCTGAACGGCTGGCGCGGACATTGTGCGGGGGGATCGCAAATCAGGCGAAGGATCAGTTTTATCAAGTATCAAAAGATGATATCCATAAGATCCAGGAATATCTGATTCCGACTGAACGGCATAAGAAATGCACAGATGAATATTACAGATACGCTCAGATGGCAGCGTTTCCCGGTTACACGGAATCTACCTTGCTGGTCGGCATGGGATTACTGGGAACCGGTGCTGATACGATTGAGGGTGTGGAAGATGCAAAAAAAAATGGTAACCCCGTCGGGATTCGAACCCAAACTAACTGGACCAAAACCAGTTGTGCTACCATTACACAACGGGGTTACTCAAGATATTTCGTAATATACAGCAATGTCTGCAATTTACAAATCAAAAAAGCTGATTTTTTCAAATAATCTTTCGGGGAAAGGTTCAGAAAAAATAAAAACAGCAGTCGTTGAACCGGAAAGAGACTGATAAATACAAGCCGGAACAGTTTTTTTTCCGGAAAACAGGATCGCCATTTTCTGAAAACAGTTGTTTTATAGTAAATTGAAGGGGGGAATGACTGGTACTTCTTCCGCCCTGCTGACAGGAGCAGGGCGTTTTTTAACAGAACCGGTCAGAAAGAAAAGGTGTTTTCAATGAAAAACATGATTTTAACAGCAATGCTGCTGGCATTGGCAATTGTATTCGTCGGGTGCGATAAGGCAAGTGCCCAGAATACGAAAAAGGCGACTCCCGAAGCAAAAATGACCAAAGCTCCCGATCCTCATGCAATTCTTGTTATTGATGAAATTGCATACGTTGACGGCTGTAATGGATGCGAATGTGTGGAAGAAGATGTTTGCGTTTGTGATTCCAAAGCCGATTGCGAATGCTGCCGGAAGAATCTGAAAAAGGTTCCTGCAGAAATGCAGAAAAAGTGCAAAGATCTTAAAAAAGCTCATGCGAAGAAAATCGCAGACTGCAAAGATTGCAAGAAGGGCGAAGGCGACACCGCTTGCAACGATGACAAAAAAGGCGAAGGCGACACCGCTAAAAAGTAAGTCTGAACCATTTCAAAATAATCCCCGGTACGACTCCTGTCATATCAAAAACAATGATATTCCGTGCCGGGGGATTTTTTTTTATTTTTTGTAAAACATTTGCTTGTATATTTTTCAGAATATGCTATTTTACCGGGTAGTCAGAAAAGAGAACAGGTGATCCGGTGACGAATAAATCAGCAGAAAAATCATGGGAAAATGCCTCTGAAGCATCACTGTATCCGGTTGCATTGACCATAGCCGGAAGTGACAGCGGAGGCGGTGCCGGAGTGCAGGCTGATTTGCGGACCTTTTCTGCATTCGGAGTCTATGGATGTTCTGCGATCACCGCTCTCACAGCACAGAATCCTCATGGCGTTTCCGGGATTTTTCCGGCATCTCCGGAGTTTGTTGCATTGCAGATCCGGAAAGTTCTGGAAGATTTTGAAGTAAGAGCGATCAAGACGGGGATGTTATATTCCAGAGAGATCATTTCCGCCGTAACAGAAGCTCTTGACGGATGGACGGGAAGTCTTGTTATAGATCCGGTAATGGTCTCGACCAGTGGTCATTCGTTGCTGAAAGAGGATGCCCGGTCGATTCTTATGGAGAAATTATTTCCCCGGGCGGCATGGATCACACCGAACATTCCCGAAGCTGAATGTATTTGCGGCATGAAGATCAAAACGGATTCTGACCGTGATAAGGCAATCCGTCTTTGTGCGGAACGGTTCGGCTGCGGAGTCGTGCTGAAAGGTGGTCATTGCAATGGACCTCAGGCAGAGGATCTTGTTCTTTCCGGTCCGGGAAAAGAACCTTACACGATCTCCTTTGACCGTCTGGATATTCCATCGTTGACGACTCATGGCACTGGCTGTACGTTCAGTGCTGCGCTTGCGGCATCCCTTGCTGCCGGAGAAGTTCCGGAACAAGCTGTCCGCACTGCAAAACAATTTGTATATGATTCTTTATTATCCGCCGTTACACCCGGTAAGACGATTCAATCCATGTTCCCGAAAGGATTTGTCAGATGAAGCGACCCTGTTTTTTTGTTCTGCTGTTATTGTTTACAGTTTCATTTTTCAGTTTCAATGCAGAAGCTGCCCCGAAGAGATCGATCCATTCCGTCAAGTATTCCGGCAGAAAGTGGGTCAATATGAACGATGTTGCCAGATATTACGGGATGCGTCTTCTTGTCAAGGGGGATGAGGTTGCGCTGTATTCCAAATATTACCGGGCTGAGTTTAACATGAAGGGCAGAAGCGGAGCATTCAACGGGGTTAAAATTTTCTGGTTCTTCTCCCCTGTTAAGCTGAAAAATGTGTATTACCTTTCAGAACAGGATTTTCTCTACCTGCTGGATCCGCTGATCCGTCAGAGATCTATGAAAGGACGTCCCGTCCGGACAATTATGATCGATGCCGGACACGGCGGAAAAGATACCGGTGCGATCGGTGTCAACAAGAAAAACGAGAAAGATATCACCCTGGCGATTGCTATGAAGCTCCGCAGAAAGCTGATCAAACTCGGTTATGGTGTCACCCTGACCCGCAGCGGAGATACTTTCCCGACACTGGACAGACGGGTAACTCTTTGGGAAAAAACACGCCCAAGACCGGATATTTTTATCTCGATACACTGCAATGCAGCCGGGAATGCAAAGGTACACGGAATTGAAACGTTCGCTGTAACGCCTCAGAATACAGCGTCAACTGCAGATAAAAAGCTCCAGACTTCTGCTTGTCCCGGAAACTCTTTCAACAGACATAATACGCTTCTTGCATACAGCATCCAGCGTGCTTTGAGCAAAAGACTTCCTTATTCCATTGATCGCGGAGTGAAACATGCCCGGTTCTTTGTGATCCGGAACGTCTCCTGTCCGGCAGTTCTGATTGAAACAGGTTTTGTTACCAACAGAGCAGAATGCACCCGGCTCTCTTCCGATGCTTATCAGGAACAAGTTGCATCGGCAATTCTCAGTGGGATCCTGACATATTCTGCCAACGTCCGCTGAAGATCAGGTACGTTTTTTCTTGCGGAAGATCAGACTGATTGCAAAAATCACGCAGGAACAGAGAACAATCGTTGCTCCTGTTGAGGTCTGCATCCAATCCTGAGCAGAGAGGAACAGCCCTGCAACAGCTGAAAAAATCCCGATCACAACGGAGATCCAGAGCATTTTCCCGTAAGAGGATGCCAGATTCCTTGCAGCTGCCGCAGGGGTGATCAGCATTGCGGTAACAAGAAGAACTCCAACTGCTTTGACCGAGAAAATCACGACCAGAGAGAGCAGTGCCGCAAAGAAATACTGATAGACACCGACCTTGATGCGGTGCGCTTTTGCCAACTGGGGATTCAGTTCAATACAAATCAGTTTATTGAAAGAAAAGAACTGGAACAGAGTGAAAACGACAGCCAGCCCCATCATCAGAAGAATATCCCGTTCGCTGATCGTTAAAATATCACCGTAGAGGAACATCTGAGCATCAGAAACTGCATTGGGATAACGGCTGACAATGGCAAGACCTCCGGCAACGACAGCAGAGAACATCACCCCGATAACAGTATCGGAAGAGAGTCCGCTTCTGTGTTTGATCGCCATGATCCCAAGTCCGACACATAACGCCAGTGCAGGCATGGTATATTCCGGACTGATTGCCAGAACAAGTCCTGTAGCGACCCCGGCAAATGCGGAGTGTCCGATGGCATCCGAGAAGAATGACATATTGAAATTTACGACCTGAGTACCGCAGATCGCTGCCATGGGAGCAATGATCAACAACCCGAGCAGAGCCATCCGCATGAACTCATAATCCATGGTTTCACAGGGGATTTTTCCGAGAAGATCACAAAGGAACGAAACAACAGGATTTTCAATCAGACTTGGAGCCTCTGCAAGAAGTTCTTCGGTTGCTGCGACTGTTGTATCAGCAACTTCAGTAATCGCTTCCGGCGCAACAATGGCAGAATCTGTCGCTGCAGAAGCTGTCTCTTCCACCATCATTTTTTCTACATCTAAAACGACATCTTCACCCATTGGCGGTATGCTCCTTTCCACAGCTGCATCCGACATGCGGGCCGAATGCTTTTGCCAAAACTTCTTCGGAGAGAACTTTATGCGGTTCGCCCTCTGCGATAACTGACCTGTTCAAACAGATCACATGAGTGGCATGAGCCATAACCGTATTGAGATCGTGAGTGACCATCAGCTGGGTGAACCCGAATGTTTTCCGGAACCGTTCCAGAAGTTCACAGCAAACTTCTCCTCCTTTGAAGTCGATCCCGGATGCCGGTTCATCGAGGATCAGAAGATCCGGCTCCTGAGACAACGCTCCTGCAAGCATGACACGCTGAAGTTCTCCTCCGGAAAGAGCCCCGAGCGGACGGTTTTCCAGATGAATGCACCCCGTTTCACCGAGCAGATCATGGAGTTTCTTTTTCAATGCACTCCTGATTCCGAAGCAGAGCGGTAATTTCTGGTGGAACGCCGCAATGAATTCCAGAACGGTCAACGGCATTCCGCGGTCAAAGGCAAGATGCTGGGGAACGTATCCGACCCGGGGACGCCGGTTGGAACAGAATTCAATCGTTCCGGTATATTCTGTTTCGTTGAGCAGCGCAAGCACAAGCGTTGTTTTTCCCGCACCGTTCGGCCCGACGATGGCGGTACATCCGGCGTGAGGGATCACTGCATTGACTTTCTGCAATATTTTGACATCGTTGCTTCCCACGGAGACGTCGTGGAACACAACGGCGTTCATACATTTGCAGTCATGGTTTTCCGGGAGTTTCATTTTATCGCTTTCTTCAGAATTGCCAGGTCTCTGACAAGGATACGGAGCAATTCTGAGGGAGAATCATTTTTCGGAGTCGCTTCCAGGTAGATGATAGGAATTCCGGCTTCTTTTGCGATCCGTTCTGTCATTCTGGATCTCTTACCGGGTTCCGCAAAGATTGCAAAGATTTTTTCTTTTTTGATCTGACGGATCAATTTTGCAGCATCAGATGCCGATGGTTCCTGAGAGTCATGATTGAAAATCGTTCCCTTTACTTCAAAACCGGCTTCTTTTGCCAGATATTCAAAGACGGAATGCTGGATCAGGACTCTTTTTTTATTCTGGGGAACAGAACGGGCAAAATTGGAATACATCTGAGAAAGTTTCTGCAGCTGCTGATAGTATTTCAGCACATTTTTGCTGATTTTATCTGCGACAGCCGGATTCTTTGCATTGATGGCACGCATCTGGGCACCGATGGAATGAATCGCTTTGGCTGTCATTGCCGGAGAAACCAGAATGTGTTCGTTGTGATGAGAGTGGTTATGTTTGCAATGGGTGGGATTGTTGCAATCTGCTTTGAGCGGCGGCAGGATCCCTTTGGAGGCATCCACGATGATTGCATTCGGACATGCCCGCTTGATCACTCCTGCCAGAAAGCCTTCCATACCGCCGCCGTTGATCACAATGATCTTCGCTCCGGCAAGACGTTTCATGTCTGCCGGGGTCAGAGAGTAATCATGGGGGCAGCCTGCAATATCACCCAGAAGCACTTCCGTCTGATAGCCGGGGATCGATGACAAAACAGCTTTCGTTAATGCCGTTACGGATTTGGTCGTTCCTATGACTTTCACTTGTGCAGAAACGACAACACTTGCTGCCAGAAGCAGAACTGTTAAAAAATGTTTCATCATCGACTCTCCTCTATAATTTTTACTGAACACTCATGCGGATGATCTTCCAGCCCTTATCGGTTTTTCCGATCATCATCTGAACAAGGGATTCGGTTTCCGGGATCTTTGCGGGATCCTGACCGCTTTTCTTCAATTGTTCATTGACAGCCGGAGTCCGCTTGAAGATCGCACTCCACAGCAAAATCTTACCGGAATATTTGTTGATACAGCCCAGATATTTGAGCTGTATCATTTCGCCGTGTCCCATGCGGAAGTTGGCAGACATTTCCTTGAAAACATCTGCTGTGATCTTCTGCTGATATTCCACTACATAGTGTTCTGTGAATTTTGCATGATCACCGGTTTCCATTGCTTTGACGACCTGACGGAAATAGGCTTCTCCGATTTTAGCTATTTCGGCTTCCGGAACCCGGACACCTCTTTCCAATTGAGTAACAGCCTTTTCCTGATTCTCTCCCATTCCGGTAATTGTGCAGCCTGACAGAATAAGTGCCGCACTGCAGAGCGTCAATAATTGGAAAACCTTCATGATCAATCCTTTCTGAGTTACTTATCCAAACGTTCCAGTGCGCGGTGTGCAATATCTTTGCGGTACTGCATTCCGGCAAAATTGATTTTCGGAACAATGTCATAGACTTTTTTGATCGCATCGGCAATGCCCTGTCCGCGGACAGTCACGCCGAGAACACGTCCGCCGGAGTTGACCACTTTGCCGCTTTCATCTGCGGTTCCTGCATGGAAAACGTAAGCTCCTGCTTTCCAGGCATCTTCCAAACCGGTGATCACATGTCCTTTATCAATGGTTCCGGGATATCCGCCGGAGGCAAGAACAACGCAAACTGTGGTGTCTTTGCTCCAGACAAGGTTGATCTTATCCACTTCACCGACAGCTGTCTTGTAGAGTGCATCGCAGAGGCTGGAATCCAGTCTGGAAAGCACTGCCTGGGTTTCCGGATCGCCGAAACGGACGTTGAATTCCAGAACTTTCGGACCGTCTTTTGTGACCATGATACCTGCGTAGATCACGCCGCGATAGAAGAGATTTTCAGCTTTGACACCGGTGAGGAAGCGGTCAAGAACCAATTCTTTCACGGTTGCCATGAGTTCATCAGTGACAACAGGGGCAGGGGAGTAAGCACCCATACCGCCGGTATTGGGTCCCATGTCGCCGTCAAGAAGTCTCTTGTGATCCTGAGAACTTGCAAGCGGAATGATCGTTTTGCCATCGGTCAATGCGAGAATGGAGGCTTCTTCCCCTTCCAGCAATTCTTCGATAACGACTCTTGCCCCGGCTTTTCCGAAGGCTCCGCCGAAACATTCCTTGACTGCATCCAGAGCCATCTGGCGGTTTTCTGCAACGATCACACCCTTACCGGCTGCAAGACCATCTGCCTTGACTACGACTGCGCGGTTTGCATCGTATTCAGCATTGACATAATCCAGTGCAGGAGCTTCTTCGGTGAAGGTCTGGTACTTCGCAGTGGGAATGCCGTACTTGACCATGAACTGTTTTGCGAAATCTTTGCTTCCTTCCAGCTGAGCAGCTTCTTTGGAGGGTCCGAAGACAGCCACACCGATTTCACGGAGTGCATCGGAAACTCCGGCACAGAGAGGTGCTTCAGGTCCGATCACTGCAAAGTCGATCTGTTTTTCTTTTGCGAATGCTGCAACCGGTTCCGGTTCTGCCTTGATTCCGGCACATTCCGCGATCACAGAGATCCCGGGATTGCCCGGAACACAGTAAAGTTTTGAGCCGGAAGGCATGGATTTTGAAAGCCAATAAGCGATTGCGTGTTCACGTCCGCCGTTACCAACAACAAGAATGTTCATACTTCTCTTTCCTTTCTACTTGAAAAATTCTATAACATGTGGTAATTTAAAGCATATTTCAATAATTACCAATGGTTCCGGCAAAAAACCGCAACTTTTTTTGAAAAAACTTAACTTTTCAGGAGAAAATACCATGGCGACAAAGGAAGAACTCGCAAAAAAAGCACTGGAATACCATTCCTGTGCCCCCAAAGGAAAAATCAATGTCATCGCATCCAAGCCCTGTGTGACCCAGGAAGATCTCTCTCTGGCTTACACCCCCGGCGTGGCAGTGCCCTGCATGGAGATTCACAACAAACCGGAAACTGTCTGGGAATACACCGGACGCGCAAACTCTGTGGCTGTCGTTTCTGACGGTACCGCAGTTCTCGGTCTCGGAAACATCGGACCCGAAGCAGGACTTCCTGTCATGGAAGGAAAATGCGTCCTCTTCAAAAAGTTTGCCGGAATCAATGCTATTCCCCTCTGCCTCGGTTCCTGCAAGGGTGAAGACGGCAAGACCGATGCAAAGAAACTGATCGAAGCTGTCAAAACACTGGAGCCCACCTTCGGCGGGATCAACCTGGAAGATATCGGCGCACCCGCTTGCTTTGAAGTCGAAACAACTCTCAAAAAACAGATGGGCATCCCCGTGTTCCACGATGACCAGCACGGAACAGCAATCATCTCTCTCGCCGGTATCATCAACGCTATCGCACTTGTCGGAAAGAAAATCGAAGAGTGCAAATTCGTGATGAACGGTGCCGGTGCAGCCGGGATCGCTTGTGCTGAATATTACATCTCCGCAGGCGCAAAACGGGAAAACTTCACCCTTTGCGACTCCAAGGGAACCATCCGCGCGGACCGTACTGATCTCAATGAACAGAAACGCGCCTTCGCACGCCCCATGAAAGAAAAAACTCTGGCAGAAGCAATCGTCGGCGCAGATGTCTTCATGGGCGTCTCTGTCGGTGGAGCTCTGACTCAGGATATGGTCCGTACCATGGCAAAAGATGCAATCGTCTTTGCTATGGCAAACCCTGTTCCGGAAATCACACCGACAGAAGCCATCGCCGCAGGTGCCGCAGTTGCCGGAACCGGACGTTCCGACTTCCCCAACCAGGTGAACAACGTTCTCGGATTCCCCGGAATCTTCCGCGGTGCGCTTGATGTCCGCGCAAAAGATATCAACGAAGCAATGAAACATGCAGCCTCCATGGCACTGGCTGAAATTGCCCGTGAACCCATTCCGGCAGATATCCTTGCCGATCTGAAAGCCGCTTATCCCGAAGATGCTGCCGCAGGTGTCTTTGACGGCGAAAATCCGTTCAAATCTACCTATGTGATCCCGAAACCCTTTGACATCCGTGTTGTTCCCCGTGTTGCTGCACGCGTGGCAGAAGCCGCAATCAAGACAGGTGTTGCGCAGGTCATGATCACAGATTTCGATGCTTATGAAAAAGCTGTTGCCGCAGATATCGCAGCACAGAGAAAGGCATAAGATAGCATGATAGTTGTTCGTTCCATTCAGGAAATGCAGGAGTGGTCCGATAAACAGCGTATGGCTGGGGAGACCGTTGCGGTCGTCCCCACCATGGGATTCCTGCACGAAGGACACTTGTCCCTCATTGATACTGCCCGTGCCAACGGTGCGACAAAGATCATTCTGACCAACTTTGTGAACCCCACGCAGTTCGGTCCCAATGAAGATTTTGATGCGTACCCCCGGGATCTGGAACGGGATCTGGAACTCTGCCGTCAGAAAAACGTGGATGCTGTTTTTGCACCCGCAGCATCTGAAATGTATCCCGCAGATTCCTCCACATGGGTCACTGAGGAAAAACTTTCCAAAGGACTTTGCGGAAAGAGCCGTCCCATTCACTTTCGGGGTGTGGCAAGCGTTGTTACAAAGCTCTTCAATGCAACGATGCCCCATCTGGCAGTGTTCGGACAGAAAGATGCCCAGCAGGTTGCTGTTCTCAAGCGGATGGTCCGCGACTTGAACGTGCCTGTCAGAATCGTTGTCTCTCCCATCATCCGCGAGGAAGATGGTCTTGCGAAGAGTTCCCGGAACAAATATCTTTCAGCGGAACAGCGTGTTCAGGCTCTCTCTCTTTCCAAGGCAATTTTTGCCATTGCGGATGCTGTGAAGAACGGCAGCCGTGAGACGGAACCGCTTCTGGAACAGGCAAAGAGATCTGTCACCGAAGCAGGTGGAAGAGTTGACTATTTTGAGTCTGTCGATGCGGAAACACTGGAACCTGTGACCGTTGTGGAACGTCCGGTTCTCTTTGCAGCGGCAGTCTTTTACGGAACGACCCGCCTGATCGATAACGTGGTGGTCAATCCGTGAGAATCTCCGGCATCATTCTTCTGCTTATCATGTTCCTGCTGAACGGCTGTTTCAGCGGGAACAACTACTCTTCCGGGCTTTTGGATACTGCGGAGCTGCTGAAGAAGAAGGATGAGAGCCGGATGTCGGAGCTGCAACGATCCCGTTTGCTCCGGTTGGGGGTTGGAAAAAAACAGCAGACGGATGTTGAAGAATTTAAGAAGACTTTGGAATCTAAAGGTTGGCGGGTTCAGGTGGTCCCCTGTCCGGAGAAGCGTTTGACCGGACTTTTACGTTCAGGTGCTTTGGATTTGATTTATTTTCCGGGAATCACGGAAGCTGATGCACAACGTCTTGATTTTTATCTGATAACACCGTCTTTTCTGGTGAAAAATCAGATTCTTTATCAGGCGATCCGTTAATCATAGAGAAAAATACTGCCGTCCCTGCAGCGGACAAAGTTTCCGTTCTGATCCAGAAATTCCAGGAGTTCCTTTGCCAGTTCAGGAGTTCCGTTTTTCATTGTAACAAAAGCACTGACTTTATTTTTATCGCAGCCGAACGCAGCAAATCCGGCAGAAAGCAGAGTCGCCTCTTTATATTTTACTCCCTTGCAATGAATCGTGACCGGAAACATCTCATAAGAGAGATAACTGCGATAAAATTCTTCTTTCATAGCCCGTCCTCCTGTTATTTTTTTTGTGCGGACGGCTAAAAAACCGAACGCCCCCAAGTATCATCCTGAAAGGTCCGACCAAGAACCCACCTCGAAAATACAAGGAAGCGCCCGGCAGACCTGTTTTGACAACAGCACTACCGGAGCATTCCGTTACATTTTCGAGGTTCTATCTTTAATTACTTGGTCGGTTTTTCAGGATAATCTCAGAAATTTACGGTAAAAAGAACTGTAAGACTTTTTTCTGTCTCAAAAATTACACTACCTCAAAAAAATGAAAAATCAAGTTAAGATATAAACTTTTCCGAAAAAAATAAAAATATTCAGAATCTTCAACTGGAATCTTCTGAAAAAGAGAGAAAAATTGTATTGAAGGAGTTAAAATTACTTGCGTAAATGGCAGAGAGAGTGTATATTACCCGGATGTGAAATTTACAGGTGAAAATTTAACCTTCAGGAGAAAAAATTATGGCTTACGACAAGATCAAATTTCCGGAATTCGGAAGCAAGATCACCGCAAATGCAGACGGTTCTCTGAACGTGCCGGATTGCCCCTACATCGCTTTCATCGAAGGGGATGGCATCGGACCCGATATCACGAAGGCATCCATGGCGATCTGGAACGCCGCTGTGGAAAAGGCTTACGGCGGAAAACGCAAAATCGCATGGACAGAAGTCTATGCCGGTGAAAAATCCGTCAAACTTTACGGCGAAGGTGTCTGGCTCCCGGCTGAAACTCTGGAAGCTGTCAAGGAGTGCCGCATTGCAATCAAAGGACCTCTGACGACACCCGTCGGAAAAGGGATCCGCTCTCTGAACGTTGCGCTCCGTCAGGAACTTGACCTCTACGTCTGCCTCCGTCCTGTCCGTCACTTTGAAGGCGTGCCTTCTCCTGTAAAAGAACCCGATCTGACTGACATGGTCGTGTTCCGCGAAAATACCGAAGATATCTATGCCGGTATCGAATGGGCAAGCGAAACCGCAGAAGCAAAGAAAGTGATCGAATTCCTCCAGAAAGAAATGGGCGTGAAAAAGATCCGCTTCCCCGAAACCTCCGGGATCGGGATCAAGCCTGTCTCCCGCGAAGGTTCTGAACGTCTTGTCCGTGCTGCGATCCAGTATGCTCTCGACAACAACCGCCGCAACGTGACACTCGTCCACAAGGGCAACATCATGAAGTTCACCGAAGGTGCTTTCAAGGAATGGGGTTACGAACTTGCCCGCCGGGAATTCGGTGACAAAGTCGTCTGCTATCCCGACCTCAACGGCGCACCTGTTCCGGAAGGAAAGATCCTCATCAAGGATTGCATCTGCGACGCATTCCTGCAGCAGATCCTGACCCGTCCTGCAGAATACGATGTGATCGCAACTCTTAACCTGAACGGCGACTATGTTTCCGATGCTCTTGCCGCATGTGTCGGCGGAATCGGGATCGCTCCCGGAGCAAACATCAACTACACCGGCGGACTTGCAGTGTTTGAAGCAACCCACGGAACCGCTCCCAAGTATGCCGGAATGGACAAAGTCAACCCGTCTTCACTGGCACTTTCCGGTGAAATGCTGCTGCGCCACCTCGGCTGGACCGAAGCCGCAGATCTGGTGGTCATAGGTATCGAAGGGGCTATCAGCAAGAAGCAGGTCACCTATGACTTTGCCCGTTTGATGGATGGCGCAACCGAACTCAGCTGTTCCGGTTTTGCCAAGGCTGTCATTGAGGCTATGTGAACAAAATGCCGGAGTACATTGTCGAACTTCTGAACCCTTCCGAAGCGGAAAAATATGCGGCAGATGCAGCTCATTTATACCGTCAGGCGGGTTGGATCGACGATTCAACTCCGGAACATGAACTGATCCCGATCCTGCGCAATGCCTACTGTGTTATGGGGGCATGGGATGGAAACGGGCGTTTGATCGGTATGATGCGCGCCCTTTCCGATGGGGTTAGTGATGCTTATCTGTTGGATATGGTGGTGGAGGAATCCCATCGCCGGAAAGGGCTGGCGCATGAAATATTGCGCCGGCTCAATGCGTATCTGAAAGAAAAGGGCATTGACTGGATCGTTTGTATTTCAGTGCCCGGTGCGCAGAAATTGTATGCCGATAACGGCGCGGAGATGGAAGGGTTTACCCCTTTCCGTTTTTAAGAAGAGAAGGAGTCTTTTATGGAACGTTTCAGGAAAGTCGGACTTGGGGATCGTGAGATCCTTGAGAGTCTGCTGCTCTCTTTGGAACCTTGTTCCTGCGAGATGAATTTTCTGAATATTTACACCTGGCAGGAGGCTTACGATACCCGCTGGTGCATCTGGGACGGCTTTCCTGTGATCTGGTTCAAAAAAGAGAACCTTCTGTTGTTCCCCGGCGGGAAGAATCCGAAGCTGATGCCGCCGGTCGCTTTGCTGAAAGAGATCGTAACTGCGCTGCACGAAGCCGGGTTCCCGGTTTTGATCAACCATGTTCCGTCAGCCTATCTGGAAACGCACCCTGAGTATGAAGAATTTTTCCGGGCGGAACCGATGGCGGATGAGTATGGGGAATATCTTTACAGTGTGGAAAAACTGGTTGCTCTGCGCGGCGGGAAACTGGCGAAGAAGAAAAATCTGATATCCCAGTTCAAACGCCTTTATCCCGATTATGAAGTGAAAAAATATACTCCTGACCAGAAGCTGCAGTGTTCTGCTTTGGCGCAGCAGTGGTCAGCTTCTCACGAACGTGACAACACCGAACTGGATGAAGAGAAAGCATTGCGCCGGACACTGGAAGAGTCCGGAGCGTTAGGTGCGGAAGGTATTTGTCTTTATGCCGGCGGTGAACTTGTTGCATTTTCGTTCTGGACACGTTTGGATTCTGAAACCTGTGATGAACACTATGAGAAAGCGGATCCCTCCTTCAAAGGCGGGGCGCAGGTCGTAAATCAGGAATCCATGAAAATAATGAGTGAAAAATATAAATTTGTGAACCGGGAACAGGATTTGGGTCTGGAAGGGTTGCGCCATTCCAAACTTTCTTATGCTCCGGAACAGATCCTGCGGAGCTGGAATCTGATTCTGAAAGAAGGGGAACAGAAATGAAAATTGCGATTGCTATTTTGAAATATTTTCCCCATGGCGGATTGCAGCGCGACTTTATGCGGATTGCGGAAGAGGCACATGAAAGAGGTCACTCTGTCGTGACTTATACCATGTCCTGGAAAGGTGAGATCCCCGCCTGGATGGATGTCCGTTTTCTGAAACCCCGTGCGCTGACCAATCATCGGCGGGCAGAGCTGTTCTTTCAGGATATGCACAAGGCATTGGAACAGGATCCCTGCGATATTCTTCTCGGAATGTGCCGCGGTCCCGGACTGGATGTTTATTTTTCCGGTGATGAGTGTTTTGCTCTGAACCAGACAAAGAAACACACTCCGTTTTTCTGTAAAATCAGTTCCCGGATCCGGACATTTTCAGAGATGGAGCGGGCTGTTTTTTCACCGGACTCCAAAACGATGATCCTGAATCTGGTGGAGGGGCAGAAAAAGAGTTATATGAAGTTTTACGGAACTCAGCCGCAGCGGATGTTTCTGATACCGCCGGGAATGAGTCCGGAATGTAAACGTCCGGATAATGCCGGTGAGATCCGTTCTGCATTCCGACAGAAACTCGGGATCGGAGAGGATCGTCTTGTTTTGCTTTGCGTTGGCGCAAATTTGAAATTGAAAGGTGCAGACCGTGTGATCCGTGCAGTCGGAGCTATGCCGAAAGTCCTTCAGGAGAAAATAACACTTCTTCTTGTAGGAAAAAAGAATGGAGAGTTGGAGCGTCTGGCACAAAATGTTCCGGCAGAGATCCGTTTTGAAGGGATGCAGGATTCTATCCTTTCTTACTACCTGACCGCAGATTTGATGATTCACCCTGCGAGAAGCGAAGCTGCCGGAAGTGTTTTGATCGAAGCTCTTGCATGTGGTCTGCCTGTGATCTGTACCGGACTTTGCGGGTTCTCAACCTATGTGAAAGAGTCCGGAGCAGGACATGTTCTGGAAGGTGAGTTCCGGCAGGCTGAATTGAATGCTGCTATGGAATCATTGTTGGCAGACCCGGATAATCTGAACTATTTGAGCAGGGAAGCTCTGGATTATACTCAGCATACAAATCTTACAGGCAGAGCTTCTGCAGTTGTTGATCTTTTGGAGGAATTTTCTCATGGAACATATTGAATTGAACCGTCCTTTTTCTCATCTTTGGACAGAAAAAGATGCTTTTACCCAGGCATTTGCGATCGATGGAGAAGTCTTCCGCAATATCAAAAACCGGAAAACAATGCGTTTTTCAGTGGATGGAAGCATTTATTTTATCAAAATCCACCGTGCGACAGGCTGGGGGGAAATCTTCAAGAACCTGCTTATGTTCAAAAAGCCTGTTCTCGGTGCAGAAAATGAATATAAAGCGATCCGGCTTCTGGAAAAATTAAATATCTCTTCCATGGAAATTGCTGCATATGGAAAACGCGGTACGAATCCTGCAAAACAGGAATCTTTCCTCATTACAAAGGAGATCACCGGAAAGACCCCGCTGGAAGATTTCTGTGCTGATTGGAGCAATAATCCCCCGGATCTTGCTCTGCGCCACCGGATTATCCGGGAGCTTGCAGCGGTGATCGCCAGGATGCACTTCAGCGGCATGAACCACAGGGATTGCTATCTTTGTCACTTCTGGCTGGATAATGCTGCCTTGGCAAACGGCAGAGCGGTATTGACAGTGATCGACTTGCATCGTGCGGCAATCCGGAAACAGATCCCCCGCAGATTACAGATCAAAGATCTTGCCGGAATCCTGTTCTCAAGTATGGATGCCGGAATTTCAAAACGGGATATGCTCCGGTTCGCTGCGGTTTACCGCTCCTTTGCCGGAAAGAAAAAACTGAAGCTCTGGAAGCCTGTTTACCGCACTGCAGAAAAGCTTTATTTCAAGGAATGGAAAAAGATACATCCGCCGATTAACTGATATTTTTTTGATGTCCCTGCTTGATTTTTTAAGATATTAATTTATATTATCTGTTGACAGATAATCAGTTACAGATAACTTACAATATGGGTATATATGATGAAACTTTATTCCTTGATTTTCGTTTTTTCTCTTCTGTTTTCGCTGTTTGCAGATCCTTATGCAATCCGCCGGATCCCCGGCGAAAAGAGATCCGGTAACAGTCTCCAGGATAATCCATTTGAAAATACCGGCAATAAAACCGATCAGGAAAGTTCGGACGATCCTTTTGCCGATACAGGTAAAACCGAGGCACCGGAATTGAGGCAAATCCGGTTCCGTTTGCCGAAAGGTGTGACCATAACGCTGGTCAGGATCCCTGCCGGTTCTTTCATTTTCAGTGCAGCAGACGGTCAGAACTGGCGTCGTGAGAATGAAGTGCATGTTACTCTGAAAAATGATTTTTATCTCGGAATGTTTGAAGTTACCCAGGCTCAATATATGGCAGTGATCGGAATGAACCCGTCTCACCGGAAAAAGGGCTTGGATCTTCCTGTGGAGAATATCTCATGGAATGATGCCATGTTTTTCTGTGACAGAATGACGAAGTATCTGGCACCTCCGGGATGGAAATTCACTTTGCCCACAGAATGTCAGTGGGAATATGCCGCAAGAGCCGGAGTTTCTTCCAGCGGGTTGGCAAAAGTCCAGCGGAAAACAAGAATCAGATCCACTCGCAACGGCTATACCTTCAGCGGCAGCGACAATCTGGATGAAGTCGGCTGGTACGATGGTAATTCCGGCAACCATACCCATCCGGTGGGACAGAAAAAGCCAAACGATTTCGGTCTCTATGACATGAGCGGAAATGTTTGGGAGTGGTGCTTGGATAACTGGACCAATGACAGCAAAAAAGTTGTGCCGGAATTTTACCGGGGCAATGATAAAGATTACCGGGAACCCCGCATGATGCGAGGCGGCGGTTACCGTAATGTTGACAAACTCTGCCGTGTGGCTTTCCGGCAATACAAAGAGGCTTCTTTCCGCTACCGTTCCATGGGATTCCGTCTGGCTCTTGTCCCGCTGCCCGGAAACAAAAATCCGGATCCTGTCGGAAATATAAAAGAAGATCAGGAAGAGGAATAATTCCGTCTGCTGTCTTACCGCAGGATCAGCATACAGTCTCCATAGCTGAAAAAGCGCATCCGTTCTTTGATCGCAAGCTGATAGGCTTTCATGATATTATCATACCCTGCAAAGGCACTGACCAGCATCAGAAGCGTACTCTGCGGCAAGTGAAAGTTTGTCAGAAGACAATCCGCTGACAATACCTGATACGGCGGGTAGATAAAAATATCTGTCGATCCTGCCTGCGGAACAAAAACACGCTCTTTCGTGACACAGGATTCCAATACACGGAGCGTGGTGGTTCCAACGGCAAAGATCCGGTTCTTTTTCTCAACGGTACGGTTCAGAAGATCCGCTGTCGCATCCGAGAAAATAAAATCTTCAGAGTGCATTTTGTGGTCGGTGATATTTTCCACAGAGACCGGTTTGAAGGTTCCGGCTCCCACATGGAGCGTCAGATTGGCAACATTCACACCTCGTCCGGAAATTTGCGATAAGACCTCATCCGTAAAATGCAGTCCGGCTGTCGGCGCAGCAACTGCGCCCGGATTGACGGCATAAACGGTCTGATAGCGTTCGGAATCCGGTGGCAATGCGCTGCGTTTGATGTATGGGGGCAGGGGGATCACACCGCACTCGGCGATGATCTCCGCCGCCGCGCCGTCAAAACGGATGGTGAAGACACCTTCTTCGGATTTAGCAATGACCGTTACATGGTGTCCGGAGGGATTTTCTTCTTTGAGCAGTTCCAGAACAGTGCCTTCAGGGGCGCGTTTCCCCGGTTTCATGTAACATTCCCAGACATTGGGATCAGCTCCGGGACGGAGCAGCATGATCTCGATCCGTGCGCCGGTTTCTTTTTTAGCAAACATTCTTGCCCGGATCACGCGGGTATCGTTGCGGACGAGAGTATCGCCCGGTTCAAAATAGTTCACGATCTCAGAAAACATTCCGATTTTGCAATCACCTGTACGGGCATCCAGGACGAGCATCCGGGAGTCTCCCCGTTTTTCCGGCGGCGACTGCGCGATCAGCTCTTCGGGGAGCTGATAATCAAAATCACTTGTGCGCATCTTCATACATCTTTCTGTAAAGTTCAGCGGTGTGTTCCCATGAAAAATCTGTCCGCATCCCGTTCTGTTTCATCCGCAAAATGTCTTCCGGATGTTTCTTTGCAGTTTCGACTGCCCAGCGGATGGTGTTTGCAAGGGAATCCGGGTAGAGATCCCAGAGGACAAAACCGGTTGACTTGGAGCAATCTTTTTCAGAGTAGTTGATGACGGTATCAGCAAGCCCTCCGGTGTGACGGACGATGGGCAATGTTCCGCAAGTCATGGAGTACATCTGATTCAGACCGCAAGGTTCATAGCGTGATGGCATCAGGAAGAAATCTGCTCCGGCTTCGATGAGATGAGCCGTTTTTTCCGGCGCATAACCGATGAACGCACTTATCTTTTCCGGATAGCGTTCCGCCAGAGAACGGTAGCGGTATTCCAGGTACGGGTCTCCGCTTGCGGCAACAACGACTTGAATATCCAGTTCCGGCAGGATCTGTTCCAGCGCATCCGCCAGAACATCCAGCCCCTTCTGGGTCGCCAGACGGGAAATGACAGCAAAAAGCGGAACATCTTTCCGTTCAGCCAGCTTGAATTGCGCCTGCAGTTCCTTCCGGCAAATTGCTTTTCCGGAAAGATCGTCGGCTGTAAAATTTGCAGGGAGCAGCGGATCAATTGCCGCATTCCAGGATTCGACATCGATCCCGTTCAGGATCCCGACCAGACGCCCTTCGTAAGCTGCCTGCCGCAAAGGTTCATGCAGACCGAAGCCGTACTCCTGAGAGAGGATCTCTTTCGCATAGGTCGGGCTGACGGTCGAAACCATATCGGCGGTCATGATCCCGCCTTTCAACAGGTTGATCCGGTCGTAATATTCCAGACACTGATAGTTGAAATAATCCCATCCCAGCCCGGTCCAATAGATGTTGGATTTATCGAAATTTCCCTGATAACCGATGTTGTGGATGGTCAGTACACTGCGGCAATCCGGCAGGGCATCACGGTAGAGATGACTGCGCAGATAAACGCAGCAAAGAGCTGTATGCCAGTCATTTGCGTGAATGATATCCGGCTTCAGTTCCAGATGAAGCGCAATCTCCATGACGGCACGGGAGAGGAAAATAAACCGCTGGGGATTATCGGCGAACTCCGTTCCGTTCCAGTCATAAAGCGTCGGACGGTCGTAGAAACGGTTGAACTCCACAAAGTAGAACGTGAGGTTTTTCTTGAGTTTGAGTTCCCGGACACTTGCCCACTCTTCCTGATCGCCCAGAGGAACTTTCAGGTTTTCATAGACTTTGGAATATTCCAGATTGAGTTTGCCCATTTTCTGCGGGTAAAACGGCATGATGACCGACACGGCATGCCCTGCATCAGCAAGCGCGGAAGGCAGAGATGAAGAAACGTCAGCGAGTCCGCCTGTTTTTGCAAACGGGACCGCTTCACTGGATGCCCAAACGATATTCATATAAAAACCTCCTCCGTTGTTTTTTTCAGTAATATAGCACAGCTTTCTGAATGTTTCAATGGAGTTTTTCTGTAATCAATGAAATTACTTGTTCTGTAGAACAGGGCATGGGGATCCTGACCGCTTCGGGATGCTGTCCGGTAAACCAGGTCATCTGCCGTTTTGCAAACTGACGGGTTGCAATAGAGATTTTCTCACACAAATCGGAGCGTTTCACCTTGCCTAGAAGGTGATCCCGGATAATGGAATAGCCCAGAGCCTGCCATGCAGTCGGAGTCTCAAACAAGCCCTGCGACATCAGCCGTTCCGTCTCTTCGATCCAGCCATTTTCCAGCATTTCGCCGCAGCGCAGAAAAATCCTGCGGTTCAACTCTTCCCGATCCCAAACAAGCAGAAAAGAAACCGCATCCGTGCGGGGAGGGCGTTCTTTCCATGCTTTCTGCAGAATGGTCATCTCTTTTCCGCAAAGCAGAAAAACTTCTCTTGCACGGATCAGTTTCCGGGGATGATCTTTCCAGCGAGAATAATCGGAAGGACACTCTTTTTCCATGATAAGTTTCAACGCTTCATGACCTTCAGGAGAATCAAACCGTTCATCCAGTTCTTTCCGCAGTTTCTGATCTGCCGGAACATCATCCATTCCGTAGAGCAGGGCGCGCAGATAAAGTCCGGTTCCTCCGGCGACAATGGGAAGTTTGCCCCGTTCTCTGATTTCTTCCACTGCCTGTTCCATCCGGCTGACCATGGAAAAAACATCGGAGCGTTCGGTCATGTTGAGGATATTTACAAGATGATGGGGAATCTCTGCCAGTTCTTCCGGCGTCGGTTTGGCAGTTCCCTTATCCAGTTCCCGGTAAAGCTGCATGGAGTCAGCGGAGATGATCTCTCCCTGAAATCTTCTGGAAAGCTCCAGCGCAAGAGAGGATTTCCCCGATGCTGTCGCTCCCATTATGACCGGGAAACGAATCATTTCTTTTCCGTATCTTTCGCTGATTTCTTCTCATCTTCCGGTTCCGGTCTGACAAGAGAAGAGATCACGAAAATAAAGACCCCGACACAGATGCAGCTGTCTGCCACATTGAAAGAGGGCCAGTAAAATCTGCCCAGATGGAATTCCAGAAAGTCGACAACTTCATTCCGGAAGAGACGGTCAACACAATTTCCGACGATCCCGGAACAGAGCAGAAGCAGGGCGAAGACCCGTTCTTTGAATCCGCATGTCAGCTTCTGAAAGAAGAAAATGATTCCTGCCATTGCGGCAAAAGAGACCAGAAGCAGGAACCATTGTTTTCCGGCAAACATATTCCATGCCGCACCGTTATTGCGGACACTGGTAATGTTGAAAAAACCGTTGATAACGACGATCCGGTCACCCAGAGACATTGTCTGAACAATGACTTCTTTTGTGATCTGATCTGCGAGAAAAAGTGCGATAGCGACGGACAGCGAAATCAGAAAAAACTTCTTTGATGGAAGATTTTTCTGCTGTTCCAAATCAGAGGGTGCGCTCATAAAATTATCTGCTTCTGTTGCTGGGATCTTCCAATTCTTCCCGTTTGCTCTTGCAGACGGTGCAGTATCTTGCATAAGGTTTTGCCTGAAGTCTTGCTTCGGGGATGAGACCGCCGCAATCGAGGCAAACGCCATATTCATCATCATGAAGTCTCTGCAGGGATTCTTCGATCATTTCCACGACGCTTGCTTCAGAGGACATGAGACCGAGTTCCAGGTCGTGACGGGAGTTGTCGCTTCCGAGGTCAGCCATATGAGTTGCCATGCCGGCACGTTCGCCTGCAGAATCTTTCGGGGAGGAGAGTGCTTCATCTGCATGAAATTTGACTTGGGACATGAAATCCTCGCGGCACTTCATCAGAAGATCATAGTACATCTGTCTTTTTGCTTTTGTGAGCTTGTTTTTGATATGCTTGCTTCTTGCGGCCATAGTAGCCTCCTTCCAAATTTAAAATTAAAATCCTCATAATATACTCTCAGAAAACAACTTTTCAAGGGTTGAAGAAAAGTTTTTTTTATATTCAGAGGCAATTTCAAAAGTCTTCAAAAAT
Source organism: Lentisphaerota bacterium (assembly GCA_015061845.1). Classification (GTDB taxonomy): domain Bacteria; phylum Verrucomicrobiota; class Lentisphaeria; order Victivallales; family UBA1829; genus SIG79. The sequence goes on along the minus strand of SUVT01000029.1, from coordinate 104 downwards.
GGCAGAAATTTCTTGTTGCGATCTGCAAATGGAGCGTTTTCGGCTTGTCCTCCATAGCTTCAGCGAAGGAGGATGGTAGCCACGCTCAAACTACCATTTCCATC
>SUVT01000148.1 GCA_015061845.1 Lentisphaerota bacterium | reverse complement strand
AAATTCTTGTTGCGATCTGCAAATGGAGCGTTTTCGGTGGTTACCCTGTGGGTAGCCACGCTCAAACTACCATTTCCAACTCATCAACAATCTTTTTTCAGCCAAATTTTGCCGGACTTTTGAAATAACCTCCATCTTTCAGAATTTTCAGATGAATTTCCAACGGCAGTCCCGACTCACCGGGGCTGCCGTTTTTCTTGGAGAGAATCAATGAGCAATAAAGCCTTTGAATTATTTACTGCCGTTCCGAAACTCCATAATTGTGCCCAGGCGGTTGCCGATGGGATGGGACGGAAGGATCTTGTTCCCGAACTGGCAGCTTGCGGGGGTGGGCGCGCTCCGGAAGGTCTTTGCGGCGCGTTGCATTCCGCACTTCTTCTGGTCAAGCCGGAGAACCGCGATGCTGTAAAAACTGAATTTGCTGCTGCAGCCGGAGCTTTGACTTGCCGTGAGATCAAAGGGGAAACAAAATTTCCCTGCGCTGAGTGCGTCCGCATTGCAGCAGAACTGGTGGAAAAGTACCGTTGAAAGAAATACACACCGATATTTAACTGAGGAAGTAACGCATGATCCCAAACCCTGCAGATTTTGATATTATTGATGTTCACACGCACCCGTTTCTGGACTTTGAAAACGGCTGTATCGGTCCTTACGGAAAGCCGGAAACTATGGCTGAATTCGATTTTGAAATGAGAAAAGTCGGCATCAGCCGCTATACCGGTTCCCCGCTGGTCAAACACTTTGTAACGGATTTTGCGGAGATCCGCAAGATCAATGAAGATGCTTTGCGGATCCGTGATCAGTTTCCCGCATATATCCCGGCGATTCAGGTTCACGGGGCATTCCCGCAGGAGTCTATTGCTGAATTGACAAAGCTCTATCACGAAGAAGGCATCCGCTATATCGGAGAGCTTGTTCCTTACATCATGGATACAGGCGAGTTCAATACTCCCGGCATGATCGAGATCCTGAAAGAAGCCGGAAAGCTTGGCATGGTGGTGAATTTCCATGGCGGCACCCGTGAAACGGTGGAACCGGTCCTGAAAAATTGCCCCGGCTTGAAAGTGATACTTGCGCATCCCGGCGAACCCTGGGGACCCACCGGAGCAAAGGTCAGATTTGACTTTATTGCTGAATATGAAAATCTCTATATGGATACCTCCGGGACAGGGCTTTTCCGTTGGAACATGCTGCGGTATGCCTTGGATGTCTGCGGAGCGGAAAAACTGCTTTTCGGATCCGATATGCCCACTTGCAGTGCGGGAATGTTCGTCTTTGGTATTCTGTCCGAAAATCTGACAGAAGAAGAGTTCCGGCTTGTTCTCGGCGGAAATTTCAAACGCCTGACCGGGATTGAATAAAAATAACAATAAACTTATTTCAGAAAGGAAGAAAAAATGAAACTTTCAGACAAAATTTGTCTTTTTATCGGTGCGGTTCTTTTTATCGCAGGAATCAGTGTGGGGGTCGTGGCGATTTCTCATTGTATTTCCAGAGAGTTTCAGCGTTATGAGAGAATAGCTGAATATGATAGCCGGAAGCGTCTCGAAGAGGAAAAACAAAAAATAAAGACTAGAGATTTATGTATTATAACTTTGAAACAACTTAATTCTGTCTATAAGTATCATCAGGGTGAAAAACTTCCTGATATTTGTGATATTGAATATTCTGTTAAGGCTTATTCCAGCTGTGATTATACATTTGACAACTCAAACCTCTATTGCAGAAATCATAAAGTTCGGATTGATAGAAAAACAGGGCATCTTTCTGGTGCTGGGTTTGGTTTATACCAGTAAGAACAAAGAAAAATTAATCTGCTAATGAAAAGATTTTAACTATGCCGCAGAGAAAGACGATCAGTGATGTTGCCGCCAGAGCCGGGGTCTCCCGGAGTCTGGTGAGCGCAGTTTTGTCCGGACGGAAAAGCACCATCAGGGTTTCCGATGCGACCCGTGAAAAGGTGCTTCAAGCTGCCCGGGAAATCAACTATCGTCCGAACCTGATTGCAAAAGGGCTTCACGCAAAGAAATCTTTTCTGTTGGCATATCTTTGTACCGGCGGCGGGAGCTGGGGCGTTTCCACCCGGATCCTGCGCAGTATTCAGAACGCCTGCCGTGAGTATAATTACTCTCTGGCGGTCTATGTTTCAGATTCTCTGGATGAAGAACGGTTGAATCTCCAAGCCGCTTTGGAACGGCAGGTGGATGGTATCATCGTTTCCCCAGTGATGAATATTGATAAGACGAATGAGCTTGAGTTTCAGAAAGTTGCATCTGGCGGTCTCCCTGTCGTCCAGATCGGTCAAAGCTTTTCGGGATTGCCCGGTGTGACCCGTGATTTTGAGCAGATCGGTCGGGATGCCGCAGAACTTCTGGTCAACTCCGGCAGACGTAATATTCTGATGATCACCTATGATAACTATGCAGACCCTAAAATGGGACCGGCTTCTTATGCTGAATATGTTGGCTATCGAGCCGTGATGGAAGAACATGGACTGCAGCCGGATGTGCTGCCGATCTCTCTGAAATCTTCCGGCGGTTCCAATCTGAACTATAAGGCTTCCGTTACAGAAACGGCTTTTCTTCAAATACAAAAAGCATTGGATAAGAAGAAGTTGCAGCCGGATGCAATTCTTTCCAGTTCCAACTCGCTTGGCTATGGCGCAAGTTTTTATTGTCATAAAAAAGGATTAAGCATCCCCGGGGATGTTGCCATTCTTTCCTGCAGTGATGATATTGTGATCCCATCCATGATGCTGCCGAATCTTTCCGGTTTTCCTCTATCTGCGACAGAAATCGGAAAGGCGGCGGTAGAGTTATGCCTCTCTCCCGGAGAGGTGAAAAATGTTCAGATCCCTCAATCTTATGTTGAATCTGAAAGTTTCTGCAAGTAATTGATTTTTATTGAGTTGCTAAAAAGTCCCTGACGATTTTTAATCCCTTTTTCAACTGATCCTCATTTTCCGGGGAAGATATGGCAAGACGGATGAAATTTCCCTGGTTTCGCTGTACCGCAAAGCGATAAGAGCCGTACACACTGACCCCCTGTTGAAGAAGCTGCCGTTCCAGTTCCATTTCATCCATGTTCAGTTGGGACAGGGGGAGCCAGCGGAAAAATGCCGATGGAGAACCGGGCTTTACAGCTTCCGGAAAAATTTCATCGAAAAGCTGATTTCTCCGATAGGCAAGTTCCGCTTTCTGTTCCATGATCTTACCGGCTTTTCCGCTCAAAATCAGCTCCGTCATGATCTCTGCATCCAGCGAGGATGTCTTGATATTCAAGTGAAACTGTGCATTCAACAGCCGTTCCCGGAACGCTTCCGGAAAAGCGGCAAATGTCACACGCAGTCCATTACATAACGCCATAGTGGAGTTACAGATGTAAATGGTTTGATCGGGCAGGCGGGTGAACATGGAATGATAGTTTCTATTCTGCTCCGGAAGGACACCGGTGTTATCGTCTTCTATCAATATAAGATTGTAACGTGCAATGACTTGCGCAAGTTCATCCTTCCGTTTTTCCGGAATGGAAAATGTGGTAGGATTTGCACAGTTCGGCATCAGAAAAATACCCCGGATATCTTCTTTCCGGCAGAGTTCTTCCAGATTCTCCGCAAACATTCCGCAATTGTCGCCCCGTACCGGAACAAGCCGGATATGCGAGAGTCGCGCAGTTCCGATCAGGTTGGAGTAAGTATACTCATCCACTGCCAGTTTGTCGCCGATGCGGAAGAGGGAGAGCATGGCGGTACTGATCACGTTCTGGGCTCCGGAAAAAATGGCAGTATGTTCGCTGTCGGTATGAACGTCCATGCGGCTCATCCAATGGGCTCCGGCAGCGCGCTGATGAAGATGTCCGGCAGGTTCGGTGTAGGAATAAAGCTCTTCGATATACCCTTTTTTCAGCACATTTTCGCTTGCTTCGATGATAGGAGCTTTCAAACGGTCAAAGCCGGTCACAAGCGCAAGTTCTATGATATCAGAAGAACCTTTCCGCTGAATTTGACTGTTCTTATCCGTCATGGGAGAAACGAACGTCCCCCGTCCGGTAACGCCGTAAATCAGATTTTTTTCCCGACAGAGATTGTATGCCTGCGTTACGGTCGTAAAATTCAGGTCGAGGTAATCCGCCAGCTCCCGTTGTGGCGGCAGACGTGTTCCGGCAGCGAGTTTTCCGGAAACGATATCCTCTTCCAGCGCATTTGCGAGGGTAAGATAATAGGGCCGCTTGATTTTTGACTTATCAGGCAGCCAGCTCAAAAAAAAGTTATCGAAAGAATTTGTTGGCATTTTATTGTAGTCCATACAATTTGAAGATTTGCATGGAATATAGCATGGGTTTATATTAAAGTCAAGTCCTCAAACCAAATAAAACAGGAGAAAAAAATGATGAATAACGAACAGTACACATTGAATTGCAATCTTGCCCAGATGTTGAAGGGAGGCGTTATTATGGATGTTACCACACCGGAACAGGCGAAAATTGCCGAAGATGCGGGTGCCTGTGCAGTGATGGCACTTGAACGGATCCCGGCAGATATCCGTGCTGCCGGAGGCGTTTCCAGAATGAGTGATCCGGGAATGATCCGGGGGATCCAGGAAGCAGTTTCGATCCCGGTCATGGCAAAGTGCCGGATCGGGCATATCGCTGAAGCAAGGATCCTTGAAGCGATTGAAATCGATTATATCGACGAAAGCGAAGTTCTCAGTCCGGCAGATGACATTTATCATGTGGACAAGCGGGCGTTCAAGGTTCCGTTTGTCTGCGGAGCCCGTGATCTCGGGGAAGCCTTGCGCCGTATCAATGAAGGTGCTGCAATGATCCGGACCAAGGGCGAACCGGGGACAGCCTGAACCACATCGCCTGTC
>SUVT01000147.1 GCA_015061845.1 Lentisphaerota bacterium | reverse complement strand
GGGCGCACTTCACGTTTGACGCAGTCAAACTCTTCACACCTTCACATCTTCACTCAATCAGCGTTCACGCTGATTGAATTGCTGGTCGTAATAGCAATCATTGCAATCCTTGCAGGAATGCTTTTGCCAGCATTGAATAACGCCAGAGAAAAAGGAAGATCTTCACAGTGTACCGGTAACCTCAAGCAGCTTGGAACGGCTATGCTCTTTTATGCAGATGACAACGGAGGGTATGCTCCGGTTCTTGCAACTCCGACAAGTTCAGATTTCTGGCCGAACAGACTGGCTCCCTACTGCGGCGGCTCTTTGACAGTATTGACTCCGGTTTTCCGCTGTCCATCTCACAGATACAATTTCAGAGGTGAACCGCTGCCTGCTGAAATCGCCTGGTCTTCCATCAGTTACGGGATCAATTATGCTCTGTACAATGTAGGAACCGGCCCTGCAAGTCAAACTTACGGCGGAAGATTCTACGGAGCCCGTATCTCCAGACTGAAAAGCACTTCAGATGCGCTTTATATCGCTGAAAAAAATCATGCAAAAAATGTAGCAAACAGCTATTATCCATCTGTTTCCAACGAACCCCCGCTGGGAACTGGAACTTTTGAAGTCGGAAACTATCATAATCATGATAAATTCAACACGCTCTTTGCAGATGGCCATGTAGCACCTCTCTCTATCAGCATGTATGCTACAAAAGCAAGCGGACAGCACAACGAAGCTCCATGGTATCAATATACAGACTGGCATGACACATTGGGAAAATAAACCGTTCAGGAGGACATAAACATGAAAAAAATATTATTACTGTTGGCATTTTTTGCACTTATTTTCAGCGTTTCCGCAGATATTTTTACGCTGGAACTCCCCGTGACGAGTGATACTTATCACCACAAGAGATATCCAATATCAGCTTTTGGAAAAAACAAAGAACTGCGCGCCGGTCATGACTCCGGCGGTATGGCGATGTACTCACTCCTGTGGTTTCATCTTCCGGCGCTCAAAGGGAAACTGGTCAAAGCGGAACTGAAGATTTATAAGTCCAATCAGTTCAACGGAGTCAGACATGGCTTGAAAATCTATGATGTTCTCGCACCATGGAAAGAAGCTGCTGTGAATTGGAATACTCGCCCGGAAATCGCCAAAAAGCCATTCTATCAAGGAACTCCGCTTGTTCAGGATAAAATCGGATTTTATACTGTCGATATCACCCCGATCGTAATAAAATGGTATCAGGATCATCAGAAAAATTTCGGGATCGCCTTTCATTGCAACAGCAGCGGTTGGGAAAAACAGTTAAAATTCCACTCCAGAGAAGATAAAAATGGACCGAAGCTGATTCTTCACACCACAGAAAAATTGGATCCGAAGTCTCTGTTGGAAGAAAATGATGGTATGACCGATATGTTTTCTGCTAAAAAAAAAGCTAACATTATAAAAGGGTTCAAGCGTCCGGCATTTGATAAATCATCATACAAAGGAACTGTATGGAGTGAAGCAAATCCGTGGTTTCGTCCCAGCAGAGAAAGCGTCAACAGAACAGATACGTTTGGGGGACCGGATTTTGCCTGGCACAATTTTCATGATGACGGACCGGAAATGTGGCGTCAGATCGCAGACCGTTATGCACAATATGGCATAACCGGACTGCAGTTTGAGATCATGGGGAATGGTGGTTTTTCCGGTATTTTCAATGATGCCGCAGAAGGTTTCAAGAGAAGCGGTAAATTCAAAATCATGCCATTTCTCACTCTCAGTGAACGGACACCCGAATCACGGGCAGCGGCAATCAATAAAACATTTGATTCCATCAAAAAATGGCTTTCCGATCCTGTCATGTTTACAATCAATGGTGCTCCCGTTCTGGCTGTTTATTCAGCAAAAAATATGAAACCGGATGATTGGAAACTCGTTATTACTGCTGTTGAAAAAAAACATGGACGCTTTATTTGGCTTTGTAATGCTCATTCCATGAAAAATGTGAATGAACTCCGGGAGTATATGAAAGTTTTTGACGGCACAACGATGTATGGCAACTGGGGTTTGGAAGGTCAGAAAAAACTGTTTGAAATGATTGCACCCGTCATGAAAAAAGAATTCCCGGGAAAAATATTTGAAGTTGCAACACATACAAACTACACGGTTCATTTTCATTATGGCGGGATGCTGCCGAATCTGACTCATAAGTTCAGGAAATCCTGGGAGATCGCGCTTGCTGCAGAACCGGATGCGATCACAGCTACAAACTGGTTCGATATCTATGAAAATTCCCGCATCATGCCCAGTTATGAACTGGACGATATCAACTTGAAGATACTGAAACATTATACAGAGCTCTGGAAGAAAAAGTCTGTAAAAATGCCCGAGTCTCCGGATCTGTATCTTGCCACTCCGACCAATGTTCTGCTGGGGCAGGATATTCAAGTGGAAGTTGTTTCTTTTCCATGGAAAGGCGATTCCGTCAAAAATCTTCAGGTCAAGTTGTGTAATCCGGCAGGAAAGGTTCTTCATACATTCCCCGCAAAAGAGATTCCGGCAAACAAGTTGACTACATTCAGATTTTCGGTTCCATCCATCAATTTCTATCAGGAGAAAGCAATTATTCCAATGATTTCTTATGAGTGGAACAACCGGAAAAAAGTAATTCAGAATTTCCCGCAGACAAATCTGTCAACAAGTTTGAGACCCCACCTTCTGTATTGGTGCCGTGCTGTAAATCATCTTTTGGAGATGCAAGGATACAAAGGTTGGAATATCAACGGAGTCACCCCGGGCGGAACTTTTATAAATCCTGATCATAAACAGGCGATCATCACCGGAAGCGGAAAAGCAACCGGCGGAAACTGGGTCCGGATCCTGCGAAACGGAAGAGAAATCAAGAGTTTGAAAACGCTTTCGCAGTGGGGATTGAATAACACTTATATCATTAATCTTCCGAACCCGTCCGGCTCTCTTGACTGGTACAATCTGGAACTGGAAGATTTCAGAAAAGGAAACCGTTTTATAACTCCGCCGATTTTTGTTTCCAGTGGAAAACGAAACGGTCTTGTCAAATTGCCCGTATGGAACACTGCAAACGGAAAAAATGAAATCAGAGTAATAGACGTTGAAGCTGCACGGGTTCCTTATTTCCATTACAAGTGCGACCAGCCTGCCGGACGGCTTATGCTGGATTCTTCCGGCTATGACCACCATGGAATGATCGGGAACCGGAAATCCAACGGCGGAATCATTCAGATGACTCTCTACCGGCATGAACATACCGGCTATACTGTCAATATCGGAGCGGCTGAACATATCGGAACAAAGGATTATCCCTTATACAAAAAAGATCAGGCTGGCGGTTATATTGAGTTCGACGGCAACAGTTATGCAGTCTTGCGCGGAGGAACCGCTTTCCCCTATGCTGCAACATTTGAGTTGTTCATCAAGCCGCAGGATAACGGAAAAGATCAATATATCATGAGCGGTGCTAACGGTCAGATCGCCATGATCCGTCAGAAAGACGGAACGATCAAAGTATTCCGGTCAAGTCCTGTTGAAGGTGAAGGCGGCTCAAAAGCGGCTGTTCGGAAACCGACCATTCTGATTTCCAAAACAAAAGCTCCTGTCGGGAAATGGACTCATATTGCCGCTGTGTATGATCTGAAAAAATTCTACCTCTATATCAACGGCGAACTCCAGGACTCCACGGAAAGCTATCCAAGTGTGGCTCAGGAATGGATCGGTACAGTTGTTTTCGGTGGAAAATGCAAATTCCCTTACATCCCGGAACCGTCTTTCACCGGAGGAATCAAGGATGTGCGGCTCTATGGAAGAAATCTCAAGCCCGAAGAATTTTTATACGGCAAAGATGTTCATAAAAAATAAAACGTGCTTGATATTTTCCCGTTTCATACTATATTAACATCATGCCGGAATGATTTTTTAACGGCTTCTACGATAAATAACGGAGACTGCAATATGCGTATTCTTTTTCAGGGTGATTCTATTACAGACGGCAATCGCGGAAGAACCGAAGACCCGAACCACATTCTCGGACACGGCTATGTGTTCAATATCGGAAGTTTTCTCGGGGCTGAATATCCGCAGAAATTTGAATTTTTCAACCGGGGCGAAAGTGGAGATTACACCACCAGACTGCTTGGCAGATGGCATAAGGAAACCGTCGCCCTCAACCCGGATGTTCTGAGTCTGATGGTCGGTGTCAACGACTCTACTCATGGCATTGCACCCAAGCGTTATGAAGATGTCATGAACATGCTTCTGGATGATGTCCCGAACGCAAAAGTCATTCTCATGGAGCCGTTCCGTTACAGAAATCAGCAGGATGATGCAACCTGGGAAGCTCAGTCGGAACGGATCCGGGCTTATCAGCAGATCGTCCGCAAAATCGCAGCAGAACGCAATACCGTTTTCGTACCGCTGGTTTGCGAATTTGAAGCAGCGTTTGAAAAAGCTCCCCGTAATTACTGGATCTGGGACGGGATCCATCCGACTTATTCCGGACATCAGATCATCTCCCGTGCATGGCTAAAAGCCGCCAAACCTCTCCTTTTTGCATAAATTCTGCAAAGAGTGTATTTGTGATTGGGGAAGCGGGAAAAAACTTTTCAGGAAAGTTTTTTCCCGCTTCCCCAAACCCCATCACCCTTTTTCAAACCTTTTTGCGGCATATCAATTTTTTGTGAACAAAAAATTAATATGCCATCTTAATGAGGTAATTTCAAAAGTCCGGCAAAATTTGGCTGAAAAAAGATTGTTGATGAGTTGGAAATAGTAGTTTGAGCGTGGCTACCCACAGGGTAACCACCGAAAACGCTCCATTTGCAGATCGCAACAAGAATTTTCTGCCATTTTTGAAGACTTTTGAAATTGCCTCTTAATAA
>SUVT01000146.1 GCA_015061845.1 Lentisphaerota bacterium | reverse complement strand
TTGACAACCGCATCCGCCCGCCCCAGGCAAAGCGTATCGCAAAAGGTCAGGGTCCCATGGGACATCTCGTCTTTTCTCCCGATGGGGAATGGATGCTGGCAGATACTTATATCGAAGAGGGATATCAATCTCTGGCTCTGGTCAAAGCTGCAACGGGTGAAGTCCGCGTGATCGGCAAGTTCCGCAATGACGGACCTTTCGGAGAAACCCGCTGTGACTTGCATCCGCGCTGGTCCGCTGACGGTTCCAAGATCACTGTTGATGCAAAACATGATGGCAAGCGCGCCATTTACTATCTTGAATGCGATGAAAAGGTAAAGTTCTGATGATCGACCAAATCTGCAAAGATCTCCATGCCCTTGGTGTCAGGGCTGGAGATACTGTTTTAGTTCACTCTTCCCTGAAATCTCTCGGTCCGGTCTCTGGTGGAGCGGAAACCGTTATTCAGGGATTATTGAAAGCGCTGGGGGATGATGGAACACTTCTTTTTCCGGCATTTTCTTTTTCAACTGTCAATCTGAAAAATCCGGTCTTTGATGTAAAAAACTCTCCGAGCTGTGTCGGAGCTCTGCCGGAATATTTCCGGACAAGACCGGGAACGATCCGCAGTATTCATCCGACTCACTCCGTTTCCGGGATCGGAAAAAAAGCAAAGCTGATTTTGTCTGAAAATCAGCTGGACACCACACCTTGCGGGGAACATTCCCCATTCCGGAAAATGCGAACGGAAGGTGATTGGATCCTGTTCATCGGCTGTACCATTGCACCGAACACGACCATGCACGCCGTGGAAGAGTTGGCAATGCCGCCCTATCTGCTTGGAGACCCCATTGAATTTAAGATTATCCATGAAGATGGTTCAGAATCCGTAATGAATGTCCGCCGTCACAATTTTGTTGCGACGGGATACGCACAGAGATATATCCGTCTCGGAGAACTGCTGACTCCGGAAGAACTGCATTGCGGAAAAGTTCTTCAGGCTGAATGTTATCTGATGAAAGTTTCTGCTGTATGGCAAAAAGGACTTGCCGCATTACAGGCAAATCCTTTTCACTTTGTTGAACCGATGTAATTTATTTTACTTTTGCGGGGAGTTCATTCCGCAGAACCGGCTTATCAAGACTGAATGTTTTGATGCTTCCATTGCCGAAAAGCAATGTAATTTTTCCGCCGGGATGATTCCCCTGATGATCCGCCAGAATCAATTCATCCGGCGCAGGTTTTCCGTTTTTCGGCGGAAAATAATAGTATGACAATGTATCATCCCTCAGCTCTCCGCGTGTCTGTGTTTCTGTTCCGGGACAGACAAAATGAGTCAGGTCTCTATCAAAATGCAATTTGAACAGGAGATTCAGCCCGGCAGTATCAGCTTCATGAGGAAACGCATCGTATTTTTCCTGATAAAGCAGCAATGCCTGATGGATCTTTTTCAAATTATCTGCACAATCGTTGAGATCGGCTTCGATCCGTTTTTTCTCCGGCTGGGGAAGATAAATCAGAAAAAGCAGAAGACAAAATATGATCAGCATTGAAAGAGCTGCAATGAATGATTTTTTTTCACTTGCCATAGTAAAAAAAAGGAGGGTTTGCGCCCTCCCCCTCCATAATGATTTTATTTCATCTGAGCCAGAGTTGTTTCCACCCGCTGGAGTTTTTCCTTGAGGGATTCCAGCTGAGCTTTTGTATCATCAATGACTTTCTGCGGAGCACGGGAAACAAAGCCGGGATTGTTCAATCGGGCTTCGGTTCCTTTGATCCAGCCGAGCAAATCTTTTTTCTGTTTTTCCAGTTTGACAGTTTCCGCTTCGACATCGATCACCCCCTTGAGAGGCAGGAAGATCGCTCCGCCGGAAAGGACTGTTGCCGGAGCATCTGATCCGTAATCTTCCATGGAAATGGTAAGATTTTCCGCATTGAGCAGAGACTTGAAGCTGTCGGCTCCTGCCATAAAGAAGTCATAGCATCTCTGATCTGCTGCCTTGACATGGAAATCAAGTTTTTTGCCGGGAGCAATATCATAGTTCAAGCGGAGAGTACGTCCGCCGGAAACCAGTTCAAACTTACGGTCAGTGAGTTCCAGAGCTTCTGCAGCATCCGGAATCGCAGCTCCTTCAGCTTCCATGGGAACAGGGAACTGAGCATACATGATGCTTTCATTTTCTGCAAGGAAGCCCATCTGGTGAGCCAGTTCTTCTGTGAGGAACGGCATGAAGGGATGGAGCAGTCGCAACAGTTTCCAGATTGCATAATCAAGAACGCGCAGAGCCTGAGCTTTTGCTTCACCTCCGGCTGCAAAGCGGACTTTGCATGCTTCGATGAACCAGTCGCAGAAACTGCTCCAGACGAGTTCATAGATTGCATGAACAGCCTGATGGAAGTTGAAGCCTTCCAACGCTTTCTGAATATCTGCTGCGCAGGCATCCAGCTTGGCAAGCATCCATTTTTCGTCGCCGGTGAGTTTTCCGGACTTGACAAGATCCGCAATATCGGCGAAGTTTTCGGAAACAGCGCCCTGCATACTGCGGAAACGGCAGGCGTTCCAAAGCTTGTTGGCAAAGTTTCTTCCGATTTCACATTTTTCGTTGGAGTAACGGATATCGATACCGACAGGTGCAATATAGACGATGGAGAAGCGGAGTGCGTCTGCACCATAAGTCGCGATCACATCCAGCGGGTCGGGGGAGTTTCCGAGAGATTTACTCAGTTTCCGTCCGATCTCATCGCGAATGATACTGGTAAAGTAAACATTCCGGAACGGGATTTGTCCCTTGAACTCACACCCTGCCATAATCATTCTTGCAACCCAGAAGAAGATGATATCCGGACCGGTCACAAGGTCATTGGTGGGATAGAAGAATTTCTGTTCTTCGGTATCTTCGGGCCAGCCCATGATGGAGAACGGCCACAGCCAGGAGCTGAACCAGGTGTCAAGCACATCTTCTTCTTGATACCAGCCTTCACCTTCAGGAGCGGTCACGCCGACATAAACTTCTCTGTTTTCGTCGTTGATATCGCCGCGGTACCATGCCGGGATGCGGTGTCCCCACCAGATCTGACGGCTGATGCACCAGTCCTGAATGTTTTCCATCCAGTGGAAATAGGTCTTGCTCCAGCGTTCGGGATAGAATTTGATATCGCCGTTTTTGACAGCCGCAATTGCAGGCTTGGCGAGTTCATCCATTCTGACAAACCACTGGTCACTCAACAGAGTTTCGATTTCAACGCCGCCGCGTTCAGAGAAACCGACGTTATGGACGATATCTTCAATCTTCTCCACAAGTCCCTGTGCTTCAAGGTCTGCCACACATGCTTTCCGGCATTCATAACGATCCATTCCGGCATATTTTCCGCAAAGGGAGTTCATGGAACCATCGCGGTTCATAACATTGATGAACGGCAGGTCATGACGTTTTCCGACCTGATAGTCGTTAGGGTCATGGGCGGGGGTGATCTTCACACAGCCGGTTCCCTTTTCAGGATCAGCATGTTCATCAGCAACGATCGGAATTTCACGATCAGTCAACGGCAGTTTGACAGTCTTTCCGATCAGGTGTTTGTACCGGGGATCTTCGGGATTCACAGCGACTGCAGTATCCCCGAACATGGTTTCCGGACGGGTGGTCGCAACCACAAGATAGCCGCTGCCATCCGTCAGAGGATAACGGAAATGCCAGAATTTCCCTTTGACTTCCTTGTAGATCACTTCTTCATCGGAGAGCGCACTCTGGGCAGCGGGGCACCAGTTCACCATGCGTTTTCCGCGATAGATGTAACCTTTGTTGTAAAGCTGAACGAAAACCTGTTTGACAGCTTCGGAAAGACCTTCATCCATGGTAAAGCGTTCCCGTTCCCAGTCGCAGGATGTTCCGAGTTTCCGCAGCTGTTTGATGATGGTTCCGCCATACTGGGCTTTCCAATCCCAGACGCGTTTGATGAACTCTTCACGTCCGAGAGTTCTGCGGTCAACGCCTTCTTTCTCACGGAGAACTTTATCGACTTTGCTTTCTGTTGCGATACCGGCATGGTCGGTTCCGGGGAACCAACAGCACTCTTCGCCCATCATTCTGTGCCAGCGGATCAGGATGTCCTGCAAAGTGTTGTTGAGAACGTGTCCCATGGTCAGAATACCGGTCACGTTCGGCGGGGGGATCACAATAGAATACGGCTTTTTATCAGGATTGGGCTTTCCGTGAAAAAGTTTATTTTCTTCCCAATACTGATACCATTTATTTTCAATTCCAGCGGGCTCGTAAGCCTTGGGCATACCTTCTGCAGACATGGTTATATCTCCCTTAGAAAATTCTTAAACATTCACATCTTCAAGTTTTGCTGCTTCATAGATTGCAGCAAGGCGGGCACGGACAGGTTCAAATGCTTCTGCAAGGAAGTCTTCCACCTGCTGCGGAGCTCTTCCCACAAACTGGGAGGGTTCCAGGATTTCGTGCATCTTCGGTGCGACTTTTGCAAACAACGGATCTGCTTCCAGACGGGAGATCAGATCGTTGGTTTTGCCTTCTGCCTTGACAACACGTCCGGCATCCATGGAGTGCTGACGGATCGCTTCGTGGAGTTCCTGACGGTCGCCGCCTTCGCGGACTGCTGCCATCATGATATTTTCCGTTGCCATGAACGGAAGTTCTGCCATGATGTGAGCTTCAATGACCTTCGGCCAGATCTGAACACCGTTCATGATATTGGCAAGCAGAGAAAGGATCACGTCAGCTGCAAGGAATGCTTCCGGCAGAACAATACGGCGGTTTGCAGAGTCATCAAGGGTACGTTCAAACCACTGGGTGGACTCTGTCTGAGCTGCATTCAAAGGCAGGTTCATCAAATAGCGGGCAAGAGAACAAACGCGTTCGGAACGCATCGGGTTGCGCTTGTAAGCCATTGCACTGGAACCGACCTGAGATTTTTCAAACGGTTCCTCCATCTCTTTCAGGT
>SUVT01000145.1 GCA_015061845.1 Lentisphaerota bacterium | reverse complement strand
ACAGAACGCGAATAGGAGCAAGACAAAAGCAGCCTTTTTAGAATCATCTTTTGCTGATTATCCCATTATTTTACGATTTTTTTACAAATAAAACTTGACAAACAGTCTCTCATAGGAGGGCTGTTGCAAGAAAAAATTGCACAGCCCTCATCTTTTGATGAAAAAAGCCGATATCAGCCTTCCACAGCTTTATCCATCATGCCCAGCACGAGATCTTTACAAACGGCGATGGGATCCTGATCCATGGGAATATCTTCCATGAAATCCCACAGTTTCCGGCGGGTCAGAAAATCTTTTTCCATCGGGGTCATATCCGGATAGAAATAGGTCTTCGTGCGCGGTCCTGCATGAATAAGGCTGCAAGAAATGAAAATCGGATCCAGAGTATCCTCATGATCGAAAGCAAATTTCATATATTCCTTTGCATTTTTCAGAGAATGAGTATTCCAGAATGCCCGCTGTAATTTGGCGTGCTGCCGCTTGACAGGATCCGCGATCATTCTGTCGATATCCTCTTCCGTTGCCTCTTTCCAGGTATAGGAGAGTTGTCTGTCTCTGCAGAAATCTTCCATGGGTGTCCGCTGCCATTCCACTTTTTCACCGTTCAAAGCCCTTGCCAGAACTTCAAACATCTCTGCAAAATTCACATAACCGGGTTCGTATGCTTCATAACAAACGCCCTGCACTCCGATTTTGCGGTAGGTTTCCAAATCAGCCAGATTGGTGGAAGTGCAATGGGTAAAGACGCCGTGGAGGCTCTGAGCCATGGAGTTTTCATGGATATAAACCTTACCCGGGAAAGTGCTTGTCCACTCTTTCAGACGGGCGAGGTGATACTCGTTGGGAGTCCGGGAAGTGGTATCGGTATCGTAAACAGTCTTTGCCCATTCAAGCGCAGGGCTTTCATAATTTCCGTAACCGAGAGGAAAGTTTGTCGTCCGGTAGAACGTATCGTACATGATATTTTTCATATTCCGGAACGGAACTTGGTTTCCGGGGATGTGATACCGTTTGACATAGATATCGGTTTCAAAAGCAAGATCCGGGCGAACCTCCATGACAGCTTCGGCGAAAATATCCACAAAAGGCTGCCACTTTTCGTGATCGGTCAGCAAACGGCATTTTTCACACTGACAGAACATGATACCGTCAGCGGCGCGCATGTGAACATGTTTGATCTGCGGCGGCAATGATTTCAGCCATTCACGCGCGCCGTAAGCATAAGCCTCCAGAGCCTCCTGTTCGTAACGGCAGGGATAGCTTTCACATTCCAGACGGTCACAGTAAGGCTGCCCTTCCGGATTCTTGGCAAACCACTCTTTTTTCCAGTTGGAGTAACTCAAAAAAGTTCGTGGACCGAATGTCATGAGAATGATATTGATATTTGCAGCGGCACACTCTTCCATGATGAGTTCTTTGTAACGCTGCCAGCCATAATCATAATGAATGATGATGGAGTTCATGTTCAATGTTTTCATACGGCGCAAAAATCTGCGCAGCTGTTCCGGAGTATGCCGGAGCAAACTTTCACAGGGATTGAATCCCCGAATTGCAAAAGGTTCCATTTCTTCTCCTTTAGCTCTGTTCCCAATAAAGGTTGTTACTTGAGGAGGGGAAAAAGCCCTTTTGAGGAAAGGTCCTTTTTCCCCTCCTCAAACTCTACCCCTTTTTTCCAAACCTTTTTGCGGCATTCCGATTTTTACGATGTAAAAATCGAAATGCCATCTTAAAGTTGAAATAGCAGAAGGATTTACCAACCTGTATGGGGAACAGCGCTTCTCCTTTTATATGTTTTTAACAGCAATTCTCCCCGTAAGAACTGCGGAAATGTTATCAGTTTCCGTGATAGAACACACCTTCCGCACCGGAAGTATTACCCGGGCTGCCGGTCGGCATATCAACTCTTCCGATGGAAGAAACATGTCCGTCAAACCAACCGGCATTATTCTTCTGATTATGACGGAGAGCCATACGGTAGTAGTAAGGATGTCCATCCCCGGAAAAAACACCTTCTGCCTGAACACCGCTGTTCTTATTGCAGATCGCCATTCCAAGACCATCTCCGAGAGAATAAGTGCTGGAAGCTGATTTGATCTTGGTTACTTTTTTGATTTTCTGATCCATCACCGCATTCCCCAACCAGGAAGCAAACAAATGGAGGTTTGCATTCAAACCGTAACTGATCTTATGGTTTCTGCCGCCACTGAAAATCGTAACATACCAATCTTCGCCATCACTTTTAGAAGTATGATTGTGAATGTTGGTCGGACACCAGAAAGAGTTCACGCCGCTGTAAACCGTTGAATTTTTACCGGAAAGATATGAACCCAGATAGGTACCGATCATTTCCATAGAATACCAGGAATATGGGCTACGGTAAATTGGCATGATGATGCCATCATGACCGTCGGAATATGCCATACTTGCAGATACAAGCTGCTTGACATTATTCACACAGGTGGAGGAACGGCCTTTTTCACGGGCACTGTTCAACGCAGGCAAGAGCATTCCTGCCAGAATTGCAATAATTGCAATCACAACAAGCAATTCGATCAAAGTAAAAGAACGTACGATTTGATTTCTTTTCATTTTTCACTCCTGAAAGGAATAGAGGTTAAAGATCCTGAAAAATACTTTTCATTCCAATATACAACAAATATAAGATTTTGTCAAGATGCAAAAAAAAGTTTTTTTAACTGTTGCCAAGCTTTTTGCAAAAAAAAAGACCGTCACGCAGACGGTCTTCTCATTCGGATGATCAAAAACGCTGAAATCAGGGTTTCTGAACTTTTCCGGAGCGGATGCACTGAACGCAAACTTTACGACGGACGACGCGGCCATCTTCGACGACACGGATGTCCTGGATGTTGGGTTCAAATGTACGAGGGGTAACTTTCACCACGTGCATACCGATCCCGCCTTTTTTCTTGGCAAGACCTCTACGGATGATGGTTGCGCCCTGGGCTTTCTTCTTTCCGCAAATTTCACAGACGTTGCTCATTTATATCTCCCAAATGTTGTTGATTACGTAAACTAAGAACAATAATATACCGCCTTTTCTGAAAAATACAAGTCTTTCCACGCAAAAAAAACGATTTTTCATGAAAATTCTTCACGATATTTCCATGTTCTCCTGAACGGATCCGTCAAGATAATTTCTTTCAGCGTTTTGTGCCGATGATTCTGCCGGAACTGTCACGGTAAATCACACGGTTACCGTTCCGGGTCGCAGTCTTCGTGACCCTGCCGGAACTGTCACGGTAAATCACACGGTTTCCAACCTTTTCAGAACTGCCGATGATCCTGCCGGAGCTGTCACGATAAATCATCCGGTTGCCGTTGGGGGATGCGGTCGCTTTTGTTCTGCCGGAACTGTCACGGTAGATCGTCCGGTTCCCCTGTTGAGAAGATGATCCTGTAATTCTGCCGGAACTGTCACGGTAAACTGTCCGGTTGCCGGACTGAGTTGAAGTTCTGTACGTTCTGCCGGAACGATCACTGTAAGTTGCCCGCTGGGCGAACACGCTCACAGCTGCAACAGCCAAAACAAGCATCAAACATTTTTTCATACTGTACCTCCGTTATCTGACTTCCAATAATGATGACCAATCTGTTGTATAACTGCGGGATAACATATCCCGTTTCATCTGCCATTTCTTTTCAGTGCCTTCCGACAAGGTAAACACTGTGCCGCGCCCGAATTTTTTGTTCACCTGATCCACAACTTTGAAGAGCGCGGAGTTCTCTTTTTTCGGAGCCGGAGAGAACAGGTCAGGCTGAACTGAACTCGAAGACTCCAATCCGAAGAATACCACTCCCGACTTCTTATAACGTCTGCCATCGACAAATATTGTCTTCAGTTTCGGAAAAATGACAGAGAGCATCCGGGAGGTATCATCCGTCGGAATCGGGAAAGCAACCGTTATGGCAGTTGTTCCAGCCGGTTTCGGACAGGGTTCATACTCCGGATACATCTGAAAATAAATATTTGCTCCAGCCGCGCAGAGTTTTTCTTTCCGCAACTTCTCTGCAGCTTTGGCGGTATAGACAGCCACCGACTCTTCCAGTTCCCGGAACTCCACAACCGGATAACCGAAAGAACGGGAACAGGTGATGCTTTTGGAGGCTTCTTCCGGATCTTCTTCCTCAAAACAGACAACTCCCCGCAATTCAAGGATCGTACGCCCCAGATTCACACTGAATTTTTTCTGCATTTCCGCCGCATCTTTCTGCGAGAGCTGCCACGCATTGCGGATTCCAAGCCGTTCCAGCTGCGGTGCAAGCCGCCGTCCGATCCCCCAAACTTCAGTAACAGGTGTTTTTTCCAGAACTTCCCGCATATCGGAGGGCATCACAAAAACACCGGACGGCAATTTCTTTCCGATATGATTTGCGATTTTCGCTAATGTTTTCGTGGGAGCGAAACCGACACCACAAGGAATACCGACCCATTTCAGAACACGCTGCCGCACCTGACAGCCGAAGGTATAAAAATCAGAATCCTCCGGCATTTCCGGGTGAATAAACGCTTCGTCAATGGAATACTGTTCCACTTTCGGGACGAACGTATTCAGCACAGAGATCACCCGCCGGGAGAGATCGCCATAGAGTTCATAATTGCTGGAACGCAGAATCAGACCGGGTGTGTTCCGGATTTGGAAATAGGGAGTTCCCATAGTGATTCCGAGAGCTTTGAACTCATTGGACCGGCTGATACAGCATCCGTCGTTATTGGACAAGACAGCAACAGGTTTGCCCTCCAGCGACGGATCAAACACCCGTTCGCAGGAGACAAAAAAATTATTGCCGTCAACCAATCCGATCATTTGCATTTTCCCTTTGATTCTCGTTCGGGGATACAGGAAAAATTTTAGCTCTGTTCCCAATAAAGGTTGTTACTTGAGGAGGGGAAAAAGCCCTTTTTAGGAAAGGTCCTTTTTCCCCTCCTCAAACTCCACCCCTTTTTTCCA
>SUVT01000144.1 GCA_015061845.1 Lentisphaerota bacterium | reverse complement strand
TCGGCTTGTCCTCCATAGCTTCAGCGAAGGAGGATGGTAGCCACGCTCAAACTACCATTTCCAACTCATCAACAATCTTTTTTCAGCCAAATTTTGCCGGACTTTTGAAATTACCTCATGAACAAAGAGAATAAAAAACGCCGGATGGCGAGTTGTCATCCGGCAAAAAAGGCAAAAAAAAATGGTGCCCCGGGCGGGGATCGAACCCACGACCCACTGCTTAGAAGGCAGTTGCTCTATCCTCTGAGCTACCAGGGCACTGAAAGCAATAATCTAGCATGATTTTCTGTTTTTTCAAGTCTGCATCAATACTTTTTTTTAAGAATATTCGGAAAAGTTACTTCTATTGACGGTTTTTCTGTGTTTTTCTGTTTGAATCTGCAGATTTTCAAAAAATCAGGCTTGCCTTTTATCTTTTTTGTGGTATAGTTCACAAAACCATGAATTTTTCAGAAGAGAAAGGATTTTTTTATGACACCCGCAGAAGTAATGGCACTTTTCAAAGAGTACGGAAGACGGACTGTTTTCATCGGTACAGAAAAAGCCGGAGTTATCGTTGCTCTCGATCAGGAAGGCAGACTTTTTTATGTTTATAACGGCGAAGTCGTCAGCCGCGTCAATGATGCCGCAATCAAAGGGATCACCAACCGTTCCGGCTATCTGAACCCCGGCGGAGATGGTCTCTGGCCCGCTCCCGAAGGAACCTGTTTCGGGTATGAATATGCCACCGGAAACTGGAGAGTTCCCCCCAGTCTCACAAATGCAAGATTCATGGTTCTGGAACAGTCTTCCAACTCCGTGACAATCGAAGCTGAAATCGACCTTGCAAACGCTTCCATGAAGGCGATCCCCACCATCTTCCGCAGAACTGTCACCGTTTCCGAAGAAAATGGAAAAGCTGTTGTGATCCAGAAAGAACAGATCGAATATATTGGAGCTGCAACTCTGACTGCAGATGAAGCTCTGCTTGCTCCCTGGTCCCTTTGTCAGTTCGACACCCCGAAAGGAACTTATGCACGGTTCCAGGCTGGCTTGCCCATCCGTAATTTCTATGGTGAAAGTGCAGAGTTCCGCGTGGAAGAAAATGGCATTGCCAAGATGTACAACACCGAAAAACAGAGATGGCAGGTCGCTTTGAACAAGGATTATGAATGGATCGAGTTGATCCTTCCTGCAAAGAATCTGAAAGTCCGCCGTACAGCCGATGCGTTGCCTGCCGGACAGAATTATATTGATATTGCAGATGCACCTGTGGATCAGAAGCCCGATGGCGATCCGGTCAAGTACAGCTTTTACAGTGATCCTTCCGGATTTATGGAAATCGAAGCTGCCGGAGGCTGCGCGTTCCCGCTGACTCCCGGAACAAAACTGGAAGTTGTGATCCGCACAGAACTCAGTGTTGCAGAATAAGAGTTATTTCAACTCTTTCATTTTTTCTTCAGCGCGCCGGATGTTTTCCAAAACGCCCGGCGCATTTTTATTGGTCTCAAGAATTTTCTTCCAATCGTTGATTGCGCCTTGATAATCCTGTTTATGATATTTCAAGGCGCCCGTAACGCTGTAATCCGGAAAAATATTTCCTGCCCGGTCTGTGGTTTTTCCCGCCCAGGTTTCAAAATGAGCCAGCCTTGCACCATCCTTGAATTCCAGAAGAAGATCCATAACAAGAAATTTGAATGCGGATTCATAAAGATGGCGCTCCAAGAGAAGAACCTCTTCATTGGTCGTCACAAAATAATCATATTTTTGCAGTGCCTGAGCAAATCTTTTGGACGCCTCTTCTGTTTTTCCTGAGATTTTGAAATATTTAGCATAAAGGATCTCAATAGAAAGATCCAACGCATCAATGGTGCATTTTCTGCCGCGTTTGTTCCGTTCATCGTCACGGGGAAGATCCGGAATCTGATCTTTTTTCCGCAGCGCATCCAGAACTTCCTGAAGAACTTCCGGATCCTGTTCCCGGAAACCGTGCCTTGCATGAATCATCAGAAATTTGTCATTGGGCAGTTCATGGGAATATACTCCCCAGCGGACCAGGGTAGGGGAATCCTTCCACATCGGCATGTTATACAATGTCATGCCAACCATATAGACTCCAAGAATACATCCAGCCAATTTCAAATACGGCAAAGAATGGTCATAGTTGCTGATCAGACGTTCTGCAAAGAATGCAAGGAAGACCCACACCGCAAGGTTTGGAAAATACGCATAACGGTCAGCATAATCTGTCGGGTTGAAGATAAATGCACCGGAAAACGGTGCAAACAATGCTGCAAAAACCAACAGGAACGCCAGAAAATACAAGCCGAGATTTTTGTGATTCATCTTTGCTTTCGGAGCAAGGCAGATCATCCCGAAGAGCAGAACAAATGCGGTCGGGATCATCCAGTAGTCGCTCCAATCGACGTACGGATAACACGGACTGTTTTCCAGCGGGAAGATTCCGTTGACCGTATAGAACAGCGCATTGTGCGTAACTACGGAAAGGAGTCGCGGCATTGGGAGAAAGCTGGGGAAAATATTCAGGAACCAGCTGAGAAGCACAGTGATGCCCCCCATCCCGAGAACCCCGTACAGAATATATTTCCAGTTGAATTTTTGCGGGTTGATATAGCAAAGGTAAACACATGCCGCCAGCGGAAGACCGATGGCAGACGGTTTAGAGAGAAGCGACAAAAGAAAAAGAATGACAGCTCCCGTGATGTTTTTCCATTTTCCGGGGGCTTTCATGAAGACCAGAAATGATGCCAACGCAAAGAAGCCGCTCAAAACATCTTTCCGTTCAGCGATCCAGACAACTGATTCCAGTCGTTGCGGCTGGATCGCCCAGAAGAGGGCGCAGCAGCAGGCAAGCCATGTGCGGACGCCAAGCCGTTTGATAATGCTGAGAAGAAGAACCGCACTTCCTGCATGAAGAAGAATATTGGTCAGACGATACCCGAAAGCGACTTCCTGTGTTTGCCAGATCAGCCTGTCAAGCATCAGTGAGAGTGTCGTTATCGGGGTCAGAAGTCCAATGGTTCCAACGGTGAAACAGCGGACAAGATTATCCCATGTGAAGGTCAGGTACGGGTTATTGCAAACGTAGGTAGAGTCGTCCCAATCCAATTGGAAACCATAACGCAGACTGGGGGAAAAAACGGCAAACACGACAAAAAAAGCAATCAGTTCCGCTTTATATTTGATGAAAAATTCTTTGACTGCAGTTTTATTCATGCCGGACCTTCCTGTTGAATTGAAGGAACCGCTGCACGGTGAATGCAGCGGTCCGTAAAATCAGTGAAATCAGTTGATTTCGATCACTTTTCCGCCGTTCTGAGCGGATTCATGAGCAGCTTCGCAGAGCTGAATGTTATGCAGAGCATCTTCAGCGGTAAGCGGTGTGCCGTTCAGAACAGACTGTGCATGATTTTCGATCAGGCACTGGTACATGTTCTTGATTTCGCAGGGTGCGACGCTTTCTGCTTTGCCATCGAACTTGTCAAGTTCAAGACGGACTTTGACGGGTTCGTCAGCATGACCGGAGAGCTGGAACATGGTTCCGTATCCGCGGAGAGCAGCCTTGTCACCGTAGATTTCATAACCGAGGTTGCTGAGGGTTCCGCCGAGACCGCCGCGCAGTTCGGAGAATGCAACCTTTGCGCTGGACTGCATGCCGTCTTCAAAGAAGAATTTGATGTAGGCACCGTCTTCCGCAACGATATTCATGATCTTGGGCAGATAAACTGCTGCGAGCTTGGTGATCTTCTTGCCGAGAATGTATTCGGAAAGATAGAAGCAATGGCTTGCGACGTCGCCGATGGGGCCGCCCATTTCTTCGATCTTGGAGCAACGCCAGGTGGCGGCTTCTGCGGGATCATAGCCGTAAGCAAATTCCATGTGGAAGCAGGAGTCATTGACATTGCCGAGTTCACCGGCTTTGATCATGCTTTCGGCTTTGACGTTCCATGCGTTGTAGACCATCATGTGGTCAACGCCCAGAGAGAGACCTTTTTCCTTTGCAAGAGCAACGAGAGCTTTTGCATCAGCGGAGTTGGTCGCCATGGGTTTTTCAGAGATGACATGTTTTCCGGCATTGAGAGCCTTCATTGCCAGAGGAACGTGTGTGGTATTGTTGGTTGCGATATAGACTGCCTGGATCTCAGGATCGGCAAGCATTTCGTCTGCAGATGCAAACCACTTGAGTCCAAGAGCTTCTGCAGCTTCTTTGCGAGCCTGATTGATGTCCGTCGCAGCAACGAGTTCAGCGAACTGAAGCGGTGCAAAACGGTTCTTATCGCAGGCATAACCTTCTTTGGCAACGCGGTTTTCAGCGATTCCGCCGAATCCGATCAGACCATATTTGACTTTAGCCATGTTTGATTATCCTTGATTTTTTGTGTTTAGACAAGAAAGCCGCAGAATGTTTGAGGTTCTGCGGCTCTGAGAAGTAAAAATTACTTCATGAATGCAGCGGCAACTTTCTTGAATGCCTTGACACATGCTTCCATGTGCTTGAGGGTGTAAACCGGGTGGGTGAAGAAGCACATGGTTCTGTCAGTCATCCAGTTAGCCTTTTCGCAGTTGAAAGTGGTGTAGTCGATGTTGCGGGACTTGGGATCGTAGAAGGGATACTTGGCAAGACCGAAACCGTTGCGTTCGGCGTAAGCCTGTTCCTTGTACATTTCCGGCCAGAGAACGCTGTAAACAGGGACACCTTCTGCAGCGATAGCATCAATGAAGTCCTTGGTGGTGATACCGTCTTTGAACTTGGTGGTATCGAGGACGAAGGGAGCCCACCAGAAGCAGTTCTGGCGATCCTTGGTATCCAGCGGAGCGATCTTGACGAGCGGATGTTTTCCGAGTTCCTTGATGAGGTACTTACCGTTGGCAAGACGTGCTTTGAGGTTCCAGGAATCAAGACGCTTGAGTTCGCAGAGACCGATCATGGACTGCATTTCGGTCATACGGAAGTTGAAACCGACTCTTCTGTGGATGTAGAGCTGTTTGCCTTCTTTTTCGAGGAGGTTCATCTTTTCCTTGACGTCGTAACCATGGTCGCGGAAAGAACGGCATTCCCAGGCGAGATCATCGTCATTGGTGACGACCATACCGCCTTCAC
>SUVT01000028.1 GCA_015061845.1 Lentisphaerota bacterium | reverse complement strand
GAGCGTGGCTACCATCCTCCTTCGCTGAAGCTATGGAGGACAAGCCGAAAACGCTCCATTTGCAGATCGCAACAAGAATTTTCTGCCATTTTTGAAGACTTTTGAAATTGCCTCTGTAACCTTCCGGTTTTATTATTCAATGGCAATAATAGCATTTTTCCCGAACTTTTCAACTGAAAATAGAAAAAATTCAAAATATTTTATAATAAATGATTGAAAAACAAATAATTATATCCTATATTACGAAAAGTGTCAAAAATTAAAATAGGAGTTCATTATGAAAAAAATCGCATTGTTGTTCCTCTTCCTTTTTGCCGGAGTCTCATCTCTTTTCGCCGGTGAAGCCGCTGTAAAACAGGCAATCATCAACGATGTCAAGCTCTGTGCTGAAGGAAAGTTGATGGAGTCAGTTAAATATCATACAAAAGATTATGTGAATACGGACTTGGATAAAGGCGAAAAGCTTTATTATAATGATATCCTGCTTATGGCGACAGCTCTGGATGGAAAACATCCGGAAGAGTTTATGCTGATGTTATTCCGGGTTCAGTCAGGAAAAGCCCCGACCCCGGAACAGGATAAGGAACTCCGGAAAGCAGCGCAGTCTGAACAATTCAAGACAGCTTATCCCCGTCTTTGTGATATGATCAATTCTATTGCAACACAAGCCGGTCAGTTGGAACTGAAAACTTTGAAATTCATTAAAGTTGATATCAAAGGCAACCTTGCAACAGCTGTTACAGAATATGAAACTCTTGATATCGCAGATAAGACTTTAAGCAAAAAAATCAGGAAAACAACAACCCATAAACTGCGCAAGGTCAATGGCATCTGGATGTTCTATGAACAGACTGTCAAAAAGGATAAAATAATTTTCCGGCTCAAATAAAGAGTCTCTGGAAACAGCGGGTCATTGCAAAATTTTAAGTTTTGCAATGGCCCATTTTTTATGGTGAAAGAATCTTTACACCGTTTTCCAGAAACGGCAAAAATTATTTTGCGTAATTTTCCAGAAAGATCTCTCTGATCTGTTCCGGTGTTTTGGCATTGAGAATAGCCTCAACATTTTCCTTACGGGCAAGAATTTTTGCCACATGTGCAACAAATTGCAGGTAAGGTTGTGCAGAAGTCTTCGGACAGAGACTCAATACATAAATATGGATCTTTTCGTCAGGTTTCGCAGAAGATGTGCAACCTTTTTTGGAGATTCCGACTGCTGCAATCAGCTTTTCAGCTCCCTCAGTCTTCGCATGGGGCAGGGCAATTCCGCCTGGGACACAGGTGGAAACAATGCTCTCCCGTTTCAGAACATCTTTTTTACAGAGAGAGATATCTTTCAGTGAACTTGTTTCTCCCAGTTTGGCGATCAATTCCAGAATAGCACCTTCATGATCCGGTGATTGGAGATCCATAATGATTCCGTTTTCGGGGATCACGCGGTTCACTTTTGTGGGGGCTTTTCCAATTTTTTCATGTTCTTTGTTATCAATAGTGAACTCATTGTGCGCCGGGAGTGTAAATTCCTTCAATTCGCTGGTGATGCGGCGGATTTCCACAAAAGTTTCGTACATGACCGCACGGATCATCATTGCTTCTTTTGCACTGGATTCAAAGTCAAAACGGTTGTTTTCGACGGTCAGCGTAAAAGTTGTAGCATCTTTCCGGAACCGGGAAACTCCGCCTTCACGTCCCAGCGGTTCGTGACGGAATCCTTCCTGATTGAAGTTTTCCATCATGGTTTCCTGCACAAGATCTTTGATGATTTCAGAGGGGAGATCATAGACGATGTGAATGGATTTATTATCAACAACTTCTTTGCGGACGCCTTTTTTCTTGATTGAAAGAACCATGGAAAGCATCGGCGGCGCAGCGATCGTCGTAACCAATGTCATAATAATAGCAATTCCGAACAGCTGAGGATTGATGATCGGCTGTTCCATGCCATTGACCACCATCATTGTGGTAGAACCGATCCCGGCGATGATCAAAGCCACTTCTCCGCGGGGGGTCATGCCTGTTCCGATTCGTACTGCACCAAGAAGATTGAAATTCATAAAATATGCCGGGAGTGCGCAGCCGATGACCTTTGCAAGGATTGCCAGGACTGCGTAAATCAGCCCGAATTTCAGAACCATCGGATCCTGGAATACCCGGACATCCACCAGCATACCCATGACAACGAAGAAGATCGGCACCAGAAAATTATAAAGTCCTGACAGATTCCGTTTGATGGAGAATGCGATATCCGTTTTGGAAAGAGCAAGACCGGTGACGTATGCCCCAACGATCATAGCCAGTCCGGCCTGTTCAAACAAGCCGGAAATGATCAGAGCAAGTCCCAGCGCAAGAATAGAAAATGTTCCGGAGGGCGGAAACCATTTCAATACCTGAGCGATCCGGTGAGCCAGCGCCAATCCGACCGCCGTAATTCCCAGCCAGATCCCGAAGCTCTTCAACGCGATCATTCCAATGTGTTTCCAGTCGACTGACCCGCCTCCGGCGGTGGAAACTCCCACGATCCCCATCACAATGGCAAGGGCAATGATCCCAAGCACATCGTCGATCACTGCCGCAGCAAGGATCGTTGTGCCTTCCGGTGAATCAATAGACTTCTTTTCTGAAAGAATACGGGCTGTGATCCCGACCGATGTGGCTGTACAGAGAATCCCGAGAAACAAACATCTTGCATCCATAAATCCGGTTTTCAGCATCCACATCCCCAGCCAGTCTCCGAAGAGGAATGAGACAATCGCCCCGCCAAGTCCAACCAGCGTTCCGGCAATAGAATAACGGAAAAATTGGTTCAAATCTGTTTCCAGACCGGACATAAACAGCAGAATAATAGAACCGATCGTTGCAATGGCATACAACGACGGCGAAACTGAAATGGAAGCTCCATCGACCAGTGGGAACAAACCATTTTCAAAACCGTGAATCCCGATCCCGATCTTCCCGAGAACATAAGGCCCGATAACGATCCCTGCGATGAGTTCCCCCAGCACGGAAGGAACATGCAGTTTCTTTGCCAATTTCCCGAATATTCTTGCTGCAAATAAAATCACCCCTATTTGCAGAACCAGCATAGCAATATCTTTTGCCATATTGTTCACCTCTCTTTGCCTGTGAAATTTTTCAAATTACCTTCCGGTAATATACATCGCTTTTTCTTTTTTTCAAGAGTTGCAGAGCTGATTTCAGTAAGGTAGAATAACGAATTTTTGAGCTGAATCAACTTGATTTATTTTCATAACAGGAGTATATTCCAATATGACAGGTTGATATTTAAAAGAAATCCCGAACTTTAAAGAAAAGGAGTAAAAACATGATGCCTCTGACTTATCTGGTGGATTTTGCCGCCATAAATGAACAGTCCTACCCTTATGTTATGAAAGAGTTTGCTGCAAACGGAGCAAAAAATCTCGTTTTGACTGACTATCTCATTTCCCGGATCTTTCAGACTTACGGGTATGCCGATATCCTGAAAAATCAGATGAATGATAACGGACTGAAGTTTGTGGATTCCCACGCCATGTTCGGACCGCGGCTTGACCTCTGCACGGCTCTTCCTCATGACCGGAAAATTGCAATACTCCGTCTTCAGATGACACTGGAAATTCTTGCTTATATGGGCGTTGATACCATCACGGTGCATGTTGGAAACAATACCAGACAGCCGGAAGGATATCAGTCTCTGGAACAGAATATTGACCGGATCGAAGATGCTCTTGCCCAAATTCTGCCCACCGCAGAAAAACTGGGGATCACGATCTGTATTGAGAATATCTGGTTCCCCACCAATACTCCGGAAGTCCTGCTGGGGATCAAAGAACACTTCCCCACCGATGCACTGGGCTTCTGCTGGGACAGCGGTCATGCAAACCTCTGTGAAAAGGGATATCTCCACGAAAACGGCGGAGCGCATGGTCAAGTCTGGAAAAACTTCTATGGAAAAGATCCCGTCTGGGATGATAAGATCTGTGAAAAGATGCTGCCGCACATCGTGAACTGCCATCTCCATGATAATGACGGAAATACCGATCAGCACAAGTGTCCGGGCAATGGAAATATCGACTGGGATAAAACAGTTTCTCTCTTAAAAAAAGCCCCCCGCCTGAAATGTATTCAGAGCGAGGTGATTACCACCCGGGACAATGTTTCCATCAGAACTCTCTGCGAAACCTTCCAGAAACTTTTCCCGGAATGTGAATGAATTTGTAATGGGGACTCTTACTTCAGGAGTTCCCGTAATTTTTCGTTGGCGTAGCTGGTCATGGTTTTCTTCTGTGACCAGAGTTTTGCCTGGATGGCGTTGTAGTCTCCAACTTTGAAATTACCGAAGCCGCGGACATTCCAGTTGAGCTTCTGCCATTCCTGTTCCGCTTTAGCGATTTGAGCGGCGTTGAGTCCGAATGCCTTCAGGATCTCTCTTGCCATCATGGCATTTCCGAGGGTATCCATGTGAACACCGTCAACAGTCAGAAAGACTGTATTGACCCCGGGATATTTTGCTCTCATTGCGGCAACTTCCTGCTGCATGACAGCATTCAAGTCGATGAGCGGGAGATTCTTTTCTTTGGCAAGTTCGCGGAGGAACTGATTATATGCCCCAAGCTTCTGATTGTTTGCATGGAACTGATTTTCTCCGATCATGGTCGATGTCATGATATAAACTTTGATTCCGGCAGCAGTTGCTTTGTCTACAATCTGGCGGATATTCTTTTTATAATCTTCCAGTTTGACCCCGCGGGAACCGTGCCAGACATCATTGACCCCGCAGCTGAGTGTCATGACCTGGGGCTTTTTGGAGATAACATCCCGGTCAAGGCGTTCCAGCATCATATTGGATTTGTGTCCGCTGATCCCGGCTTTGACAAGGTCAGCCTTGATTCCGTTGACTTTCAGACCGATCATGACCATGTTCACATAACCGGCAGCATAATTGTGTCCAAACTGGGTGATGGAATCGCCCATAAATGCGATTTTGGTTCCATCTTTGATTTTTACCTGGGCTGAAAGAGATGCGGTTCCCATAAGAACGGCACAGCCAAGAAACGCCAATGTTTTTTTGAAATTCATTTTTACCTCCTGTTGGTATTTTATGATTTAGAGTAATCTTCTTGTGCGGATCTGTTCCAGTCCGGTATAATATTCTGCCGGATCCGGTTTTCCGATAAATGCGCCGCGGCAGCCTTCGACCATGATCAGGTTTGCCTTCGCGCCTTCCAGACGTTTTTCTTCCTGCGGCGGGAGTTCCGGTCCGATGGTCAGAAGCAGTTCTTCTCCTTCTCCAAGCGTAAAACTGTGGTGATGTTCCAGCGTGACCGGTTTTCCGTTCAGATAAACCGTTTTTCCCTCCTCCCACGGGTTCAGGATCCGGAACGTTTGCGCCTGCAGAGCTTTTACTTTGACAAACTGAACGACACCATTCTTTTTGGCTGCAGAAACAAGGAGCGGACCTTCAGCCCGGAGATCTTTAAATGCGGCGTCCCTCTGATCCGGAAAAGCGGGGAAAAGACGGATCAAACCGTGATATCCCTGCATCAGCATCTCACTGACCAGAAGCAGGTAGATGGCAGGACCTTCGAGAACCGGATACATTTTTTCCTTACATTCCGGATCTTCCGTGGCATCTTCTTCACTTCGTCCGGAAGATACTTCTGCGATAGAGACCGGATCCCCGCCGCAGCCGTGTTCGATTTCCATGTCATCCGGGATATTTTCCACGTTCTTTTCACTGAGTTCCGTATCGACCAGCTGAGCCATATTGTGAGCAATCAATCCATTGGGTTTAACGCAGCCGGTGATCAAGTCGCAAAGACTCTTCCATGCAACATCTTTTGCCCCCAGACGGCAGGCGGCAACTCCTTTGTGGAATGCTTTCCCTGTCCAACCTTCTGTAAAACCGTCATTGCAGCAGTAGGAGTACATGAATCCCTTCCATGTGGGATTGTACAGCTCCTTCTTTGCATCCTCCAACTGTCCGCCGGGGAATTCAGGATCCAGTTCTCCGACCGGGAAAACCGGTCCAAGCGTCCGGGAGTGGTTGATATGATTTTCCGGCAATCCTTTCAGCGGAGAAAAACCGTATCTGTTCGCGGGATAGGCAGGAAAATGATCCAGAATGTGCTGCCATTTTTTCCGTTCTCCGGAATCACAGCCAAGCAATGCGGAACATTCCACTCCGGCGTTCATTGCACCTTTTACAAACGCCAGATTATCAATAGGATCAGGCAGATTCAGATAAAAGAGTTCCGAATTCTGGCTGCACCGGAGATGGTAGCATTGTTCTGCTTCTTCCCATTCCAGATATTCAGCAAAGAACCGGCAGACTTCCCGGATCACATCATAACCATACTTTTTCAGGAACTCTTTATTTTTTGTATAACGGTAGTGACGATGGATCAAAGTGCTCCAGTAAGGTCCGCTCATCATGCAGAACCGGTAAAAACCGCTGGAACACTCTTTGCCATCCGGACCGCAACTGAGAGGATAATATGCTCCGGGCAGACCGAAATATTCCGCATTTTTCCGTGCATTTTTCAACTGTTCGTGAATCATCCGGAATGTTCCTTCTGTCAGTTCCGGACGGTTGACCGACGGCAGCGGCATAATGGGTGCCTGCGCGTTATAATTATTGGTAAAGTAGCCGAACCAGGGGAGTTGCTGTGTCGGATTACAGGTTCGCCCGAACCATGGTCCGCACAAGCCCCATGCCGGAGTACAGCCCTCTGCGATTTTCATGTGATAGTTGCTCAGATACCAGAGCTGTTCCAGTCCGGTATCTGAAAGTGTCACCTGATTGTTATTCCAGAAATGATTCCAGACTTTTTTGTGTTCTTCAAAGAGTGTTTCACTTCCTTTTTCAGCTTCTTTACGAAGGTTTGCAATCAACTCTTTCGGTGAAGCCGTTGAACTGATACTCATTAAAACATCATAATTCCCCATCGCAGAAATCACGGCACTGCTGCCATCCATAGCGGAACTTATAATTTTCTGCGGGGCAGGCTCCTTTGAAGATCTGATGTTTTTATGATAAAGATCAACATAGCAGACCGGATGATCCGGACGGCTTTGTACCAATACTGCCGCAGTGTACTCCATTGTTCCGATTTTCAGATGGAACGCCGCTGCATCGTCTTCCAGATAAAATTCCGGCTCTTCATACTCCGGTTGTGCTTCACGGAACAGACGGATCCGCTGAATATAAGCCGTCATACAGGAAACATTCCGCACCTGAACGACCATGATATCTTTATCCGGAACGACAAAACTGGCGATCGTCGGGTGGGAGAGATGACGGGATAGCTTTGTTTCCAGAACACCGTCGAAAAGATACAGATGCCTTGTGATTTTATGAGGCGGTGCCATTGTTGCAGAATGTCCCGATTCCAATCGGAGCTGGGCGCCGTAGACCGGAACGGGAACTGTCCGTTTGGAAGGATTTTCCTTTCCCATCTCTTCCAGAAAATTGAGTTCCCCGGAAGCGACCTTCCGGACATGTTCCAAGGGAAGACGTTTGAATCCGGAACAGCGTTCATCCCAGAGAGTATGATGATTCACCAGCCATTCCGGAAATGCGCCTTCTGCATCGTAAGCCACCGCACACAGTCTGCCATTCCCTATTGACAATCCATCCAGCCAATGCCGGGCAGGGGATCGATAGATCAAATCGTATTCCGAAATCAAATCACGCAATGTCTGCATAAAAAATCCTTTCTGAAAAATTATCCATTATACCGATTTGAAAATTGCGTGAGGTTTCCGTTCCGCCGGGGCTTTTTCTGCCAGTTCCATTGTGGTGATCCCGCTCAGAACAAGACACGAAAACAAGCCGTTGGCATTTGCACCGCAAATATCCGATGCAAGAGAATCTCCCACCATTGCAAGACGTCCCATATCTTTGAATGTCCGTTCCGGGAATGAATTCTGCAGGAAGGGCAGGGCGCATTGGTAGATCGGCGCATAAGGTTTACCGAGATAAACCGGCGAGATCTCTTTGCCTGCATCTTTCAGAACAGAACAGATAAACCGGGTTTGGGCTCCTGCTCCGATCCCCATCCCTTCATGGTGAAGCGAGGGCCAGTAACTGTCCGGGTTCGCCGTGACATATGGATATTCCGGATGGGTAAGGAAAAGGTTGAAGACAGCTTCCATAGAATCCTGCCACTCATACTTCCCTTCTCCGGCAAGCACGCCTTTGCATTGATAGATCTTTGCCGGATCGCGGGTTACGTTGATTCCGGCAAGCTCCGCATAATTTCCAAGTTCACCGCATTGAAAAAAGAGTTCTCCATGATAATTCTTTTCCGCCCAGTATTTCAAAGCGTTGCCGGTGGAAAGAATTTTTGTTTCCGGAACCGGAAGCCCGGCATTCTGCATGATTGCTGATTTCTGTTTACAGGAGTTGCAGCTGTCATTGGTCAGAAGAACATACGGAACCTGTTCTTTTTCAAGAAGTTCCAGCAGCTCTTTTGCGCCCGGAAGCGGTCTCCCTCCAAAGCAGAGAGTCCCGTCTATATCAAACAGTATCGCATCAAAATCCTGTTTATGTGCCAGAAAATATTCCGTAAAAGTAATCAGATCCATAGCAATATTCTTTCCTGTTGTTTTCAGAAGAATATACATCAGAATCAATATTTTTCAATTCATGATAATAAAATGTTACGTTTTTCACAAAATAAAGCAGCAATAAAATATCCGGACTTGTTGATTTGTTGCAGTTCCGGCAGTATATTTTTCCGTAAGATGTGAAAGAGAGTGTTTTTTATGGAAAAACGTCCGAACGGAAGTGTAAATTTCAGACAAGTTGCCAGAGATCTTGGTATCAGCGTAATGACTGTCTACCGGGTCGTCAATGGTGCTGTCAACGTCCATCCGGAAACGCGATACAAGGTCGTTAACGAACTCAACCGGCGGGGCTGTTTTGTTCATTCTCCGCAGCGGCAGATCAAATTGCTGTTCGACTTTACCGGGCATCAGTATCTTACATATTACGGCAGACAGTTGATGAAACGTCTTGCTTCTCTCGGTTATACCTGCCTTGCTTCGGATCACCGGAAAAATTATGAAGCATTTTTGAATATGGTCTCAGAGTGTGATACTGTTGTTTTTGCTTCGATTCCGGATGATAAAATCATTACTGCAGCCAGAAATGCCAATAAGAGCATTTATACGATCACTCTTTCGACATCCAGCATTGCAGATGTAACTCTTTCTCCGAATAATATCAAAGGGGCAGAATTGGCAGCTGAACATCTTTATGCAAACGGTCACTCTCATATTGCGGTTCATTGCGCCGAACGGCATCCGACCAGACAGGAACGGATGAAAGCATTTTTTGCGCAGATGAATTTTCTGGATCCCGAATGTCAGATAGATCTTATTCATGAAAAGAAAGGTGAGACGACTGCCGGGGTTCTGCAGAAGTATTTCCAAACCGTTACTCCGCCACCGACCGCCCTGTTTTTTCTTG
Organism: Lentisphaerota bacterium; assembly: GCA_015061845.1. Classification (GTDB taxonomy): domain Bacteria; phylum Verrucomicrobiota; class Lentisphaeria; order Victivallales; family UBA1829; genus SIG79. Next base: position 22,057 of record SUVT01000028.1, on the reverse strand, counting down.
CCGGTGAATTTGCAATGCTCTATCACAAGGAGTTTGAACCTCTCTTTCCGGAGTTGTGCAGGAATTTGAGCATCCTGACATTTGACCGTCCCGACGACTGGGAATTCAACGTTCTGAATTATGATTTTGATCACATTGAATTTTTCTCCAACGATTTGCTGGACTGGGCGGAATATTATATCACCAATCGCCCCATGATGAAAAAACGTACTCCGATCCATACCTCCACAGATGTCCGGTTGGTCATTTGCGGTTCCGTTAAAAATTTACACAGAAAAGGAAAGAAACATGTTCAAAAATGAAGATTATCCCCGTTCTCCCGTGGAAAAACAAGGCTGGAAGTTGACTTTTCTCGAAGACTTCGATTCCCCTCTTCTGGATGATATGTACTGGTTTCCGGCTTACCGTTCCGGAAGAAAAGAGTACTTCAAACGCATCGGACGTCCCAGCCGCTGGCAGAACCATAATGCCTATTATGAAATCACAGACAGTGTTTTGAAATTGAAAATCACTCCGGACTTGCCGCCGCGCAAAAATCCTGAAGACTGGTGCGTCAGCTGTATTTGTACTTCCGATCACAGATTCGGTGAGACCACAAAGGAGTTTCAGCTTCTTGAAAAGTTTGCTCAGGAGTTCGGCAGATTTGAAGCCCGCTGCCGCTGTGCAAAAGCCAAAGGCGGGATCCTGAATGCGTTCTGGCTTCATCATACCGATCCGCTCACCCAGGAATATACTCCCGAAGGCGAATTCCGGAGAGAGACCGGAGAAAAGCTGGAAATCGATATTTTTGAAACGATCGCAGGCGAAATTTCTGAAACTTCTTCCTTTACACATTTCAACCTGCATTATGCAGACAACGCCCACTTTGCCCCGAATCTTCCGGTGGATCTCTCCAAACACTTCCATGAATTTGCCGTTGAATGGGATCCTGATACCATCGGCTGGTTTATTGATGGTCAGGAAGTTGCACGATATCATGGGGAAACTCCCCGGGGAAAAATGTTTATCCTGCTGGCTCTTTTCCAATACAGCGGCTGGATCGGAGAGATCGACCCCGCAATGGAATATCCGAAAGAGTTTGAAGTGGATTATGTCCGGGTTTATAAGAGAATTCAGGCATGAAAAACCAATCTTCCGATGTCCGCCGTGCTGAGATCCTGACAACTGCATCCAGCTGTTGCGGAGTGACAGGCGAGACCGTTCTGACTGACAGCGCGATCATTCTGCTTTATGCCTCATCCATGGGAGCAGGGAATACCGGTGCGCTGTTCTCTACTTCTGTCTTGCCGCTTTTTAATGGGCTGGCTGTGATTCCTATGGCAGGACTTGCGCCCCGGATTGGTGTCAGAAAGTTGACCCTGGCTGCCTGTGCAATCTCTGCCATCGGTTATCTGATTGCAGGTCTTGCGCCTTTTTTCGGCGGAGCGGATACGATCCTCTGGGGCGTTTCCTGTGCCGCTCTGGTGCAAGCCGGTTTTATTGCCGGATGGTTCCCTCTGCTCAACAGTTTTATACAGCCGGAAAACCGGGTCTCTTTCCTCGGGAGAATGCGTTTCTTTCATCAGCTGAGCGCAGCCGTTTTTATATTCCTTGCCGGATTATATCTTGGATCGGATCCCGGGGCAGGGAAGCTGCAGACCGTTGTTCTGACCGCTGCAATTATTTTTTGCGGCAGGTTTTTCTGCATCATAGCAGTACCGCATTTCCCGCTGGAACAACGCAAAACTTCCGGTTCTTGGCGGGAAAATCTCAAGCAAGCTGCAGCAAATCCGGTATTGCGGAAATTTTCACTGTTCCAATGTCTTTTCAATTTCGGCTCTTTCGGTCTGATACCTCTTTCGCTGCTTTACATGAAACACCTCGGGGTACCGGATAATATTACTGTTTTTATCTCCGGCGCATCATTTACCGGAATGATGCTGGGGTACTGGTTTATCAGACACCTGACAGAGAAGATAGCTGTCTGGAAATTGATTTCTGCTCTGGGTGTGTTGTGTCTTCCGGCATGTTCCGTATTCTGGCTTTTACGGGATTTGCCGGGGAACACCGGATATGTGCTTCTGACTTTGAGCCTTGTCGGAGCCAGTTTTGCTGTGGCGGCGTTTTCCGTTGTGAGTTCAGCCGTGATGATGAGCTGTGCCCCGCCGGATAATGCTCCGATGACAATGGCGTTTACAAATTCATTTTACTACGGAAGTGCCGGATTGACCAGACTGTTCCTTGCATGGATCGCAGGGCTTGCATGGTTTGACCGGTTTCATGATACATTTTTCGGCAATGGATTCTGTCTGTTGTTTTTCTTCTCCGGAGCGATTATGGTGACCTCTTCCCTTCTTTCCGCACTGTTTTTGCGCCAGACAGCGACCCGGTAGTATCCGGCGAAACAAAAAGCGGTTCAACGCCAGCCCTCTGACAAGGTTGTATACTCGTAACGTCGAACCGCTTTCTTTGAGCAAATTACACCATAAAATGAAAAAAAATCAAACCGATTTTTTCTTCTTTCCGTGCTTTGCAACGATTTTAGAAAGATAGGTGATTCCTTTCCTGATATCAACAGCCTGCTGCGGACCGCTGATTTCCCGCTCAATGATCAACTCTCCGGTGTAATTCAAAGCATAGAGCTTTTTGATGAGTTTATCAAAATCCACGATTCCTTCGCCCAGGGGCTTTTCCTGTCCCAGAACTTTGGAATTGGCAGGAAGAACACCATCTTTCACATGAAGATTTTTCACATAAGGTCCGACTACATCCAGTGCATCCACAGGATTGCCGCGTCCGTAAAGGATCAGATTGGCAGTATCAAGATTCACGCCGAGATTCGGCAATGCAAGATCTTCAATGGTCCGCAAAAGCGTCAGCGGTGTTTCCTGTCCGGCTTCAAACCAGAATTCAAGTCCGAGTTTCATGCAGTGCAATGCGACTTCATGGATGGCATTGACCGTTTCGGGATAAAGTTCGTCCCGCGGGTTTTCCGGGATGAATCCGCAATGGGTGATAATGGCGGGGGCTCCCAGCATTTTTGCAAAATCAGCCCCGCGTTTCAGATCATCCACCCGCTGCCGGCGCATATCCCGGGGAACCAGCCCGCAGGTAACAGGACCGTCATAGGAGTTCCATACGATCCGTCCGGTATAGCCAGCCCAGTATGCCGCTATACGAATTCCGGAATCTTCCATTTGTTTCTTCGTTGCTTTCGCAAATTTTTCGGTGAGCAGACTCATGTTCCAGCACTGGACCTGTGCTGTTTTCAGTCCGAAATCTGCGATGGCTTTGAACGGATCCGTGTTAGCCCGGAGCATGGCAAGAACACCGATCTCCATGGGAGTTTTTTCTGTTTTTTCTGCTTTCATAATATACCTCCTTTTACCAGTTTTTATTTCAGCATATCAGCGATCCGGGTACAGCATTCAATGGAGTGAACGGCATCCGCTCCGGTGCAAATGCCGGATTCATCCCCTGTTTGAATTGCTGTGATAAAATTGGAAAGTTCTCTGTAATAGGGATTGTCATCTGTAAGGTCAATCTGCTTAATGCCATCCTGAGTGATGAATTTAAGAGTCGTTCCCTCACACAGGAGTGTTCCATTCTCAAAAAATGCGGAAAAATGCCGGTTGAACGGATAAGGGGAGGGCGGCACAAGACCTCCATCGATTCTTACGTCACAAGAAGGATAACGGAAGGTCGCCGAGATCATATTTCCGTTGAATTTACTGCATAGAACTTTATCTGTCAGAATCTCAGACGGTTCACCGAGGCAGAACCGGGTGATATCTGCATCGTGAGAGAAAAGATCGAACAGTGCGCCGCCGGATGCTTTGATAAATTCAGGATCTTTCCAGTTGCCCCACGCCGGGATCCCGGTGATTCTGGAAAACATGATCAGTTCCGGTTTTCCGAACGTCCCTTCTCTGATATAATCCCTGAGGATCATATACTCTCTCATACATCGTACCACATAGCCGACAGCGAGAACTTTTTGCCTTTCTCTTGCAGCCTGAACCATCTGTTCACACTCTTCGACTTTTGTTGCAAATGGCTTTTCCACAAGAACATGAAGCCCCTGTTTCAAACAGTTCATGACAGACGGATAGTGCAAAAGTGTCGGCAGGGCAATGATTACGGCATCCGCTTTGACTTTCTGAACAGCCTCTTCCATCGTTGTGTAGTGCGGGATGTTTTTCACATCTTCCACCGTGATGGTAACTGTATTTTTGTTGCCTCTGATTGTCGCCAGACGATCCATGGGGGAATAAGGATCCACAATAGCAGCCAGTTCCGCCGCCGGATGTTTCAGGATATTTCCCGCATGTGTCTGACCCATGAAACCAAAGCCGATAACAATAAATTTTACAGCCATCTTTACTCCCTTCCTGTTGTTGATACTCTTTTATTAATGTTTTTCCGATTGTTTTGTCAGAACAAAATTCCAGTTTGTCTGATAAGATTCTCCGACGTTCAGTGGACGGTATTTTCCATGAAGGTCCGGTGTGAGCCAGCCATAGCCCCAGTCGATCCAGAATCCTTCCGCATTACCGGATTCCGTTTCAATGTTCAAAAGCCAGTTGTCGTGCATGATCTGCAAAGCAGAACAATCTTTGAAAACCGGGAGATCATTTTTGAAATCCAGCAGTTTTTTCTCTTCTGTTCCGGCAGCAAAGATCAGATCAAACGTCCGATCCGTTGAAAGACAGAAGTTCCATCCGAACGATGCTGTGATATCCGGCATCAGATTGACGGCTTCCAGATCATACTTGAACCCGTGAACGCCTCTTTTGACCGTGATTTTATACCGGAGTTCCGCATGGGTGAATCTCCGGAAAACTGTTGCGGAAAGTTCATCCGGAACAGAGGTGTCGATCTGGAAATTCCAGGGATATTGCCAGATGATGTTCGGGTTCAGATGTGTTCCGAGATCCCACATGGGCATGAATCCGGGGGAGTTGTAACTCCTGAAACTGCCGGGCTTCTGATAAGGATTTTTTTTCAGAAATGCCGGAAGTCTATTGGCAACCAGAATATTTTTTCCGAATCGCCAGTCTTGCAGTCTTGCGCCGTAATCAGGATAGAGAACAAATGTTTCACCTTCATTGTAAAAACGTATGGTGTTCCCGGTAACCGGGTCTTTCGTTACTTCAATGCCAAAGCCGGAGGGAATCTCTGCCGGAGAGGATTTCTTTGCCGGAACAGAAGTCTTTTTTTCTGCCGGAAAAAATGTTTTATACAACGGTCCTTCCGGATAGTGATTGATCTCATAATTCTTCCGGAGCGCATCAAAATTTTTATCTGCAGTATTTTGCAGGATAAAACGATATTCCGGGAATCTTTCCCAGGCGGGATCGGAAAGAAGCTGATTCACTCTTTTTTTCTGTGCAAGGATATCCTGTTCATCAAGGTATGCCTGAGTTTTCTGCAGGATCATCAGGGCAGAAACTGTTTCGGGATAGATGGTTGGAATCGTCTTTCCGGAAAGAAGTTCTCCGCACAATGTAAGATTGGCTTTCTGCCGTTCCACTCTTCCATCGAGCCAGGTCGTCACCATGAAGCCGTCTGCTTGATAGTTCCGGCACTCTTCCATAGCACGCTTGAACGCACTTTCCCGCCGCAAGGTCATTGCACCATTGCACAGACCGGTTGCCATGATCGTTTTGAACCCATATTTTTTCAGGATATCAAGGAACGGATAGCCGGAGTCATAATCATAGAACCAGAATGCAATGACGGCTTTTCTGCTCAGGCGTTCCAGTGCATGGGGGTAATGCACCAGCATGTCATGCCAGATGATAGGGATCCGGTTGCGGGAGACAAGGTAATCAATCGCAAGATTCATGTAATCGCACCATGCGTTTCCGGCATCGAAACCCTCTTTTTCCAACAGCGGAGGCGGAGTGTTCCATTCATCCCCGCCAATCAGGAAATAGTCTGACTTTGAAAAACTGCAATACTCTTCCAGACAGCGCAGCATCCACTGTTGAGCAACTTCCGTTTCCGGGTTCAATTCTGCAAAATTAGTCGGGTCTGCCTGCTGACTGAAATCTTCGCTGAGTTCTTTTTTTTCAGCCGCATTTTCCCGTTTGCAGGAGAGTTCCGGATAGGCAAGACATATCTGGTTGGAGTGTCCGATCACGTTGAAGTGCGGAACAAGTTCGATCCCGCACTCTTCTGCTGTTTTCTGAAACGCCTTCCAATCTTCTGCCGTATAAGCACAGGCACAGGAAGCCCTTGTCATTGAGGGCAGATCGATCATGTTTTCCAGATACGGGATGAAGTGGGTGAACCCGCTTGCCGCCGCATGGCGCAAGATCTTATGAAAAGCCTCCGGGCGCAAATATGCCCCGCGGGCAATGTCATACATATAAAATTTCTTCAGAGCCTTCATTGTTTCACCTTATTCTATGGTTAAGATCCTGAAATCATTTTTCGGAAGCTCAAAGGTGCAGCCGTTTTTCAGTTTTATAACTGCTGTATTATCAGAACACTGGAAAATCCCTTTCAGCCCCGTTCCCGGTTTCAGAGTGACTTCCGTCTTTCCGCCTTTTCCATAATCGCAGATGATCAGGATCATTTTTCCGTTTCTGGAAAGCGTGAGCGCAGAATAATCTATTCCCTTGATGACAACAGGAAAATCAGGATCCCAGTCCCGGAAAACTTTGCAATCCGGTTCACCATAGCCGAACTCATAAAGCTGGCGCATGATTTTTCTGTAAAGATCATTGCTTCCCCAGCCGAGAGCCCAGTCTTTGATCTCATGAGTCAGGATCATACCAAGCAATGTCCTCTGAATTCTGTAACGATCTCCTTTTCCGGTGATCCCCAGAGACCCCAGCACTACCGGAACACAGCCCGTTTGCGTTCCCAGAGAGAGCGTCCGGACATATTCTTTGGAGAATCTCTCCTGGAAATCAGACATCCCATAGCGGGCTTCCCAGTCGAGAATAGATCCCGCCCATGTGTGCAGCGGTGCAATCAGGGTAAAGCTCATGTGTGCCATATTGAGATTGTAGCCTCTGTTCTGCCATGTCAGAACTGCGCAGCGTTTGAAGAGTTCCCGGCTTTCAAACAGATCGCATCCTGTACGGAGATTTCCGTTATCATCATAATATGCATTGCCGGAAACAACGTTTCTTGAGGCTTTGGGGTAGTTGACATCAAAGTAGATCCCGTCGATCGCTCCGGATTTCAGCATCCGGTTCAAATTCCACAGAATAAAGTCCTGACGGCTCTTCGGCGTCAAAACGCTATACCCGAAACGACCTTCATATTTTTTCCATTTAACAGGTGCATAATCCCCCATGAGCCATTCATCTTTATAAACCGGGAACTCAGGTTCCTGAACAGTAAGACCGCGCATGTCAGTATAAGGAATGATCGTATCGGGTTTGGATCTGATCATAGATATCCCGTTCCGGAAACTGCGCAGCATGACCGCATAGTGCGGTGCTTTTGTATCATATCCCTGAATCCACTTGTCCAGAGCTTCCTGTGAAGCCTTCCCGTTACGGATATCTTTGAAAATACGGAAGATCGTTTCATCGTTTCCGCGCGGAGCAAAGGAGAAGTAATCTTCGCCGCCCCAATGGAATGCAGACCCCAGAACAGATGCCCGGTGAGTTCCGGCAATTTTTGGCATCCCGAATGTGATTTTCCGCCAGTTGGCAGGTTTTTCCGGCATGGGCTTTGTGGGAGTCGCCTGCAAAGCAAAGGTGATGGAGCGGGGGCGGTTCAGTCTGGACGGCTTGGTGACGAACCGGATCACGATCTCTGAATGGTTCGCATAACGGTTCACAAGCGTCACGGATTGTTTATCATCGGGCAGCCAGTCTTTGTCATTGTTGGCATACCAGCAGAAGCCCCGGTCTTCATTTCCGATCCAGATATAGGGGACAAATGTTCCGGGGAACCGGTTCACTTTTCCATCGACTTCCAGTCCGGAGTTGTGTTCAATGAACATACTTTCCCAGACAGGATTTTTTCCCTTGGGGACGTTCCCGATAAAACTCGCTTTCCCGGTGTCGGAAAGAACATGCAGCAGTTTGGAAATTTCCTGATTGACCGGGATCACAAGATCAAAATTGGTGAGTTTATCTGTGGGCGGAAGAGAGAAATCAACCGTCAGTTTCAGCATCCCGTCATAATCAAAAAATGCTTTTGTGCTCCCTTTCAGCTTGCCAGCATTCCAATCAGCACGATAACGGATCTCATTCGGACGTGTTACAGTGAAGTCGATAGCATTCTTTGCAATGACTTTTTCCTTTTTTCCATTGACGGTGATCCGGAAAGAGACCGGTGCCGCAAGAAGTTTTCTGCCTTCACTGAATACCTGCTGCGGAAGACCGTCATTTCCCAGCTGATAACGCCGCAGAACCGCATCCACATTGTTTCCGGAACGTTTCAACGGAGTGTATGGCGGGATCACCTGATCGGAAATCCCTAAATTATTATGCTCCCACTGGAATGTGTTGTATTCAAAAGAGCCTTCTTCCAGAATTTCAGTCTTTCCAAGAGAATCTTTGATTCCGGCTCTGATCTTGTATTTCCCCGGGATCGACGGTGCAAAAGAGAAAAGCATCTCTGCAGACTCTTTCCGGAAGGCAGGGTAAGCCTTTTCCAGAACTTTTTTTCCTGCCGGATCCGTAATGGTTACAAAGCTGCTGATCACCCGGTTTTTGTTGCTGTAACCGGAAATATCCAGCCGTGTCCGGATCTGTTTTGTATAAGGATAATAGCCATATTTGAATTCGGCTCCGGAGCGGGAACGTACGATCGACCATGCAAGATCTTTTCCATTACTGTTCCAGAGAAATTTCCGGGCATAATAACAGCTTTTTCCATCCGGGGATCCCACTTGAAAAATCAATTGATATTCCCCATTCAAAGAAGATGTTCTGACCAGTGTAAAATCCCGTTTTTCTCCAGGCTGCAACATGATGTTTTCTTCCCGGACATGGGTTGTGTTTCCCAAATTTTCCCAGAAACTTCTGACTTTCATTGACATTGTTCTCTGTGTGGGATTCATAAATTCAAAAGAGATTTGAACCCCATTTTTCTGAGCATTGGTAAGAGAAGTGTGACGAATCAGCGGAGCATTGTTGTTCCAGACAATTTTTCCCATTGTTGCTGTATTGATAAACGCTCCTTTTACAGGAGACCAGTCTGCCTGTTTTGATGGAAGATTGAAGTTCCGGATCAGGCGAAGCCCCCACGGCGTTCCGGCTTTTACAGAGGCATCTCCCAGAGCTTTCAGCGGAATGGCTGCTTCCAGATGCCATTCGTTATTGACAAGTCCGGATTTTACCATGATTCCGGAATTCCATTTGGCATCCAGCTTTTTTCTGGTGAGATCATAGGTAAAATCATAAAAACCGCCGGAAAAGTTTACCATCCCGGCATAGAGTTTCCCCTTTTTTCCCATTTCCGGCGCAAACCAGAATTCAACAGAATCATCATATCCTACGTTGGGATTATCCGTTTTTTTCATTGGATGATTGTTGATCAGTTTGCCGTTCGGAGGCAGTTCAGAACGGATCGCAAAATAAAGATTTTTTCCGTCTGACGTGATATAACTTGCATAATCTCTTCCGTCAAGACGGAGACTGTCCGTATAAGCTCCGGTGGATTTCATCGCAGAAGCCCACTCTTTTTCATCGATTCTGCCATCGATGACCGGCTTTTTTGCCGCAGCGATCACGGGCACAACTGCCTGATTGTTCATCATTTTGTTATTCCAGCGCAACCCTTTGTTTCCGGATGAAACTTCCTGCTTTTCCGGTACATTCATCTTAACGCCGTTTTTGTAGATCTGCTGAACATCTTCCGGGGTCAGATGGCGTTTGTAAATACAAAATTCATCGACCAAAGTTGATTCTTTTGCTGAACCGCCGCCCAGAGAGAAGAATAACTTTCCGGCAAAATCATCGTCAGTAAGGGCTCTGCTGTATTTTGCCCGGTGAAATTTATTGCCGTCGATACTTACCGAAAAGCCGTTTTTATCCCAGTTGACAGCGACCAGATGCCATTTTCCATTTTCCCAGTTTTCTGTGGACCCGCTCACAATAAGAGGCATGGGAGACATGACTTTGTTCATTAAAGTCAGAAAATAATCTCTCCGTTTCCCGTCAAATCCCTGCCGCTCAACAATAAAAGCTCCTTTGCTCAGCTTGGCATAAAGGAATACCAGATACCCCCGGGAGGAGACTTCTTTCCGGGAAAGCCAGCTGTCAGGTGCGATCCAGAATGACAGCGAACCGGAATCTTTGATCAGAGGTGTCGGCGCAGAATATTGAAAAACACCGCTTTTCCCGGCTTTCCAGGCAGACCCGCCTCTGCCGTCATATACAAATTGCTGATTTTTCGGTGTCTTGTCCACTGTAAGATAACCGGTCGAATCGTTCCCGGTCTTGTCATCAAAAGAGACTCTGGCGATCCGGTCCTGTTTCAGAAAATCCGAAGGATCCCCTGCAGACAGTTGGATTGCTGTGAAAAGTGCAAGTGCTGATAAAAAACTTCCTTTGTACATCATAAAAAACTCTTTCTTTGAGAATTACAATCCGGTCCAGAATGCCGGGTCTGCTGTATTGGTCGGAATGCTGTTGGAATCCAAACTGCCGACATGACCGTCAAGGTACAGTGTGCTTGATTTCCCATTGTGCCGGAAGTCAAATCTTGCCTGATATAACTGTGCTGTCGGATAAACTGTCAAGTTCCAGGCATTTTCATATTTCTTGTTGCCGTCGATAGTGTCAGCCATGAAAACCGCTGAGGAGTGCTGTTTGTATCTGGTGATTTTCTTCAAAGAACTCCAGGTGTTGAAAGTCGTGATTCTCATATTGTGCCCCCAGCTGTAAAACTTGAAGTTGCTGTTTGCATAGGGCGCTTTGACTTCCGGACACATAAAACGCGCCTGATCGGCTACACCATTAGTCATTTCAGGATAAACAACTTTACACGCTCCGAGCAGTTTCATCCAGGTATAGTTCGACCATGCACCGTAACTGGTTCCGGTATGAGACGGAAAGATATAATCATTATAAGTATTTGCATACATCTGAACCGCATTACCGGCAGTTTTCATGTTGTTCTGACATGACGATTGCCGAGCAGACTTTCTAGCATTGTTCAACGCCGGAAGCAGCATTCCTGCAAGAATCGCGATGATAGCAATAACTACCAATAATTCGATAAGCGTAAACGCTGTTCTTTTTGATTGAAAATTTTTCATTTTTGAACTCCTTTTAATTGGAAAGGTTATTAAAATTTGCTATGATACAATTATTGGTAGTAATCGCGATGATAGCGATCACAACAAGCAGTTCGATCAAGGTAAAACTTTTTACAGCCAATCTTTTTTCTTTCGTTTGATTCCGTTTTTTCATACCATTTCTCCTGGAAATTTATCTGTTGTTCACTCCATTTATAATTTTATTACACTGCTCCGCTCTACCAATTCAGGAGCAATATAGATTTTTTTGTATTCATTGCTTTCTTCAAACAGCATCTCAGCCGCCGTTGCAGCAATGGTGCGTTCCTGAATATTCAATGTCGTCAGTCCGCTGTCATTGCCGCGCGTATCAAACAGACCGATCACGGACAGTTCTTCCGGAATGGAAAGCTGAACCTCCCTGATTGCCGGTGCATAACTTCCGTAAATGATTGCATCATAACTGAGTGCCGCTGCCGTGATTTTCCGTTTCTTTATTTCCCGTAAAATTCCCGGCAGTTCTTCCGGCGTTGATTTCCACAGCATTTCAGGGATTTCCCCATCATATTCCAACCCCATCCTGCCGCAAGCCTTTTTCAATGCCTCGTGATAATCATGCTGCGGAGTCTTTTTGTCATACTTCCGGTAAGTTCTGATCGGTGAAGCAAGAAATGTCATTTTTCTGTGATTATTTTTTGCGAAACAGGTGACAGCTTTCTCTGCTGCTGCCTCAAAATCGATCAGAACATAATTCGCAGGAAGTTCTCTGGAATGAACATAATAACAGATAAAAACAAGTTTTCCGACTTTTGACAGATTCCGTTCGATGACATCATACGGAAAAAAACGGTCCCCGAACAGAATCATTCCGTAAGGAAGTTCATTGATCATATATTCCAGAAATTGACGGAACGGCTTGTATTCCGGATTTGCAAACCCGTGAGAACAGATGGAACCGGGAAGCCAGAAAGAGTAAAAACCCCGCTTCAATGTCTGTTCTGAAATCTCCATTTCCATATTGCCGTACACATCATTGCCCCACGGCGCAACGCAGGCGATCATATCGCTGTGTCTTTGTACAATCTTTTGCCGGACAACTACTGAACCGCGTTTGGGAGCGCGTGTGAGCAAACCTTCCGCAACAAGTTGTGCCATACCAGCCGCAACTGTCCGTTTGTTGATCCCGTAAGTCTTGGCTATTACCTCATCGGAGGGCAGCCGGCTCCCCTCCTGATAAACTCCGGACAAAATGTCTTTCCGGAATGTTTCAGCCATTTCCAGGTATTTCGGTTTAGAAGAATCTGAAAACATTTTTTTTCTCTTTTTTTATTAGTGCAGAAACAGTGCATTTTCTTCAAATAAAATAGCATATATTTATAATTTGTCAAGTAAGATTTTGATTTTTTTTCAGAGGGGGGGATTATTGCAAAAAAAAACACCCAACTTGAAATTGGGTGTTAAAAATAAAGGTGGTGCCCGGAGCGGGACTCGAACCCGCACGGATAAACCGAGGGATTTTAAGTCCCTTGTGTCTGCCATTCCACCATCCGGGCGTGCAGTGTAATATAACATTACATGTCAAAAATACAAGGGGAAGAAAGAAAATCTTCCCCCGGAAATATCTCTTTATTTCAAATTCAATACAGTTTTAACCACAGCTTCTCCGGTCAGATAACCCAGAGAACCGTTGGGAGCATCCGCTTCGCTGTAGTGCTGAACACTGTCGGGTTTGATGTGCGGTCCGCAAACTGCAAAGGGAACCGGGGTGCGTGTGTGGATTCTCTGCTTGTACGGAACCGGATGGTCAGGAAGGACCGCAAAGGTCACATTCCGTCCGGCAAGAGCCGTCATAACAGGTTTCACAATACGATTCTCAAAATCGGAGATCGCACGCATTTTCAGCTCAAGACTGCCTTCATGAGAACATTCGTCAATCGCTTCCAGATGGACATAGACGAAGTCATGATCTTCGATCGCAGCAATGGCAGCATTGGCTTTGCCTTCGTAGTTGGTATCAAGATATCCGGTGACACCCGGCACTTTGATCACATCCATACCGGCACAAGCTCCGATCCCGGAGATCACATCCACGGCGGAGATCACAGCAGCGGTTCTGCCCTGATACTTATCAGAGAACGTATTGAATGCAGGTTTGTGTCCGGGACTCCAGGGCCAAATCGCTGTGGCAGGAGCTTCTTTTCCCTGATTCAAGGGATGCTGAACCAGAAACTCATTGACTTCTTTTTCCAGTTTTTCGAGGAAATCGACGGTGTACTGGGCTTCCGGTTTCAGGGCTTTTTTCCGGAGTCCGGAAACGTGCATGTCCTGAGAAGCATCCGGCTTGAAATAGTCGATATCTGCTGAAAATTCCTTTCCGTGCAGCACCAGAAGATTCCGGTAGCTGACTCCGTTGTGGAAAGAAACTTTGTCGCTGTTGAACTTTGCTGCAAGGTCTGCCATGATCTGGGAAGAGACTTCTGCAGAGATGTGTCCGGCAGAGTAATCGCGGAGGATCCCATCGGAGTCTACAAAGATCAAATTGCATCTCCATGCGACATCATCCGGTGCGAGTTCGATGCCCTGACTGGTACATTCGATAGGACCTCTGCCGGGGTAGAAAGTTGCAAGATCATAACCGAGAACGGACATATTGGCTGCATCGGAGGAGGTGGGGAATCCTTCCGGAAGAGTCAAAAATGTACCGCTTGCTCCATTTGCTGCAATGGAATCCATGAAAGGAGTATCCACAGCCTGAAGCGGGGTTTTACCATTCAGTTCGGCGGAAGGTTCGTCAGCCATACCGTCTGCGAGAAACACAATAGCGCGTCCGGTGAGATCTTTCATTTTTCAATCCTGTTTTTTAAGAGAAACAACAACACTCTTCATTGCGCCTTCACCCTGAGATTCAGTCGCAAGATCGGGTTCATTTTCAAGCGTGATGTGGATGATCCGTCTGTCATGGGAGTTCATCGGGGGGAGAGTAACAGATTCGCCCCAGCGACGGACTTCTTTTGCGGTATCAAGCGCACGGCGGCGGAGAGTTTCTTCCTTTTCGGAATCTCCATCAAAGGAACGGTTTCCGCGGCGTTCGTGACGCTCCTTGCGTTCTTTCCGTTGAGGACGGTCTTCACGGTCTCCCTTGGGAGCACGGCGGGGCTTGCCTTCTGCACCGTCTTTGGCAGGATAACCGTCAATGTCAATATTGATCTTCGGATAATTGACATCATCTTTCTGCATCATACGGTTGAGGAGAAGCTGCAGGCTTTCCAGAGACTGACCTTTTCTGCCGATGATTCTTCCGGCATCAGAGCTCGCCACGATCAGATGAATCCGGGAATTGCGTTTTTCAGAACGGACCGTCGCATCAAGACAGAGGTAATCCAGCATCATGCGGAGTCTCTTGGCAGATTCATCCAGCATTTCCTGCGTGACTTCAAGATATTGACGGGTCTTCTTTTCAATAACGGTATCTTCGGTTTCTGCAGCAACATCCATCTGAACTTCAGTTTCTTCAGCTGCGGGCTGCTCCGCAACCATCATGTTTTCTTCGTTTTCCATAAGGAAATACTCCTGTTATGTTAAAAATAAGTGTTAAGCAGCTTTTGCGGCAGAAGAAGCTTCGCGTTCTTCTTCTTTTTTCGCTGCGTATTGGCTGTATTTCATCTGCAAAATGCTCAAAATATTATTGACTGTCCAGTACAATGCAAGTCCGGACGGGAAATTGTAGAAGAAAATGAGCATGATCAACGGCATGAACATCATCAATTTCCGCTGCAGAGGATCTCCCGCTTGCGGTGTCAACTTCATCTGAAGAACCATAAGACCGGTTGAAATCAGAATCAGAGGATGGAGACTGAATCCCCAGATTTCCGGACCGATGGCATCAGGCTGCGACAAGTCTTTTGCCCAGAGGAACGGAACGTTTCGCAATTCAACCGCTGCTTCCAGTGTGGAATAAAGCGCAATAAACACAGGGAACTGAAGCAGCATCGGAAGACATCCTCCCAGAGGATTGACCTTTTCCTGACGGTAAAGTTCCATCATCTTCTGGTTGAACAGCTGCGGATTGTCTTTATATTTTTCTTTCAAATCTTTCAGCATCGGCTGGATCTTGGTCATCTTGCGCATGGACTTGTTGCCCTTATGGATCAGGGGCCAAAGAACAAGCTTTACCAGAATCGTGAGCAGGATAATTGCCAGACCGTAGGAACCGGAGAAGGATTTCAACCAATTCAGCAGGGCAAGCATCGGACGGCACAGAAATTCAAACCAGCTCCAGTATGCCAGATGGATCGCTTCCTGCGCATCTTCCGGAAGTTTTGACATCTGCGCAATCTCTTTGGCTCCGGCATAAAGGGAAAGGTCATACTCTGTATCAACAGGTACATTTTCGTAGATTCCGGCAATCCCGGGTTCCGCATAATCATTATCTTTATGGTTGATCAGTACACAGCCGCCGTTGAACGGCTTGTCCGCATAGAGCTGACTCAGAAAGTATTTATTGGAAACTGCAACCCACTTGACCGGATCGCTTGTCTTTTTGCCCAGATACTTTTCCTGTTTCTTGACATTGGGATCTGCGGTTTCGACATCCCCATCTGCCGCAAGCATATACTCTGCCTGATGGACATCACGCAGTTCGTCATTGGAGAACTGTTTCAGCGGGGCAATGGTTCCGCTCCAAATCGTAACTTTCGGAAGCTCTTTGACCGTTCCGGAGAAACTGAACTTGCACTTCAGGGAAGGATAATCTTTTTCAACAAAAAATACCTTCTTGACAGTTACTTTATCATTTCCCTTGGTATAATTCTGCTCAACAGTCAGTTTCGTGTCTGAATTTTTGACAACTTTTGCAGATACGAAATCCCATCCGTCAATATCGCATGAGAACGGTTCATTTCCGGAAAATTCTTTGAACAGAATCGGATCGTCGCTTTTTGTTTTATGAAGATTCTTCACAACAATTTCGTGAAGAACTCCCTTTTCATTAAAATGAAAAACAGCAAGATCGTTTTCAATCGTGATATCTTTCGGGGCAGGGGCAGCCGGTTTCATAACAGGCTGCTTCTCAGCAGACTTTACTTCCGTCTTAGCATCTTTTACTTCAGCTTTGGCATCTTTTGCTGCATCTTTTACTTCAGCTTTGGCATCTTTTGCTGCATCTTTTACTTCAGCTTTGGCATCTTTTGCTGCACCTTTGACTTCCGTCTTGGCATCTTTTGCTGCATCTTTGACTTCCGTCTTAGCCTCTTTTACATCGGTCTTGGTGTCAGCACTCTTCTTGTCCTCTTTTTTGGATGAGGTTTCTTCCTTCTTTACCTCTTCTGCTTCCGGAGCATCCTTGTCAGGCGCAAGAAACATATTGCAGAGGGTGATGAGTACGATACAAACTATAACGACAATCGCTGTTTCTTTGTCAAATTTCACGATAAAAATTCCTTAATCTGAGTTCTGTGGACGCCATGCGCCTTTTGGAGGGACCGGATCATATCCGCCTTTCACAAAAGGATTACACCTGAGGATCCGCCAAGCCGTCAGCAGAGACCCTTTGAAAAGTCCATGAATGCGCAGAGCTGAAAGTGCATATGCGGAACAGGTCGGTTGAAACCTGCAGCAAGGAGGAAACAAAGGTGAGATAACCGTCCTGTAAACTTTGATCAGGAAGATAAAGGGGGCTGTTGTGAATCCGGATCTGCCTTCATCAGGAGACCTGCCCGTTTCAGGGCATGTTCCAAGGCATTTTTCACGACAGGCATCTTCTGTTTCAGGATGCTTCTTCTCGGAATGACAACAAGACTGCATGGCGAGATGTTCCCCGCTCCGATGAGTCTGAGGGACTCCCTGACCAATCTCCGGGCTCTGTTCCTT
This sequence comes from Lentisphaerota bacterium, assembly GCA_015061845.1. Lineage (GTDB taxonomy): Bacteria > Verrucomicrobiota > Lentisphaeria > Victivallales > UBA1829 > SIG79. The sequence goes on along the minus strand of SUVT01000028.1, from coordinate 4,995 downwards.
TTCACCGCTCTTGTGTCGAATTTTCTGCTGCATATAATTCCGCAACGCCGAAAATCTTCCGTTTCCGGAATCCACAACATAGTAAAAAGACCGGACGACTCACGCCGCCCGATCTGTTTCACTTTGTCAAATTCGCTGCGACAGCGAAGACTTCCAAACGTTTTCACCGGCTTAGCTCTCCCGGCTGTTTGTCGTTAGAGCGCGAGGCGCTTACGGCCTTTTGCACGACGACGTTTCAGAACCAGACGGCCGCCAGCGGTTTTCATTCTTTTTCTGAATCCGCAGGTGCGGAGACGTTTGATCTTGGAGGGCTGATACGTTCTCTTCATTTTAATACCTTTCTCTAGTATCTGATCTCCGGACAGTCCGGCCGAATCCCGGTAACTGCCTTCATCAGCAGGCGAATTTTGCGCCTTTTCTGTTACAATTAAAATTCTGACCCATAAATATACACCCCTTTTCCTGTTTTTCAACCCATGGTTGGAAAAAAGTCATAAGAAAAACAGGGCAAAAATGAAAAAAAGACCGTCCGGAGACGGTCTTTAATGTCGAAATCCTCTGAAAAATCAGAATTTACTGATTTTGACATAGCCACTCTTCTTTGCTGCTTCGACTGCTTCTTGAACTTTTTTGTGAGTAGCTTCGTTTTTCAGATGGTTAAGAATGTCTTTCTTGAGTTCTGCAAATGTCAGTGTTTTTGCTACTGTTTTGTCATCCAGACGGATGATGTGATAACCGAACTGGGTCTTCACAACATTGGAAATCTCACCCTTTTTCAGTGCAAATGCTGCATTCCAGAAATCTTTGTCCAGGTTTTCTTTTGTCATCTGACCGAGAGAGCCTTTGGATCTCTTGCCGGAGGGACATGCGGATTCAGCTTGAGCGAGCAATCCGAAATCCGCACCCTGTTTGATCTGTGCAAGGATTGCTTTTGCCTTTGCTTCAGCTTTCTGTTCGGAAGCCTTGTCGCCGGGTTTGTCAGGCTGGATCAGAATATGAGATGCTGTGATGGATTCCGGTGAAACAAAACGTGCTTTGTTGGCATTGTAAAATTTCAGAGCATCTGCATCGCTGACTTTAATACTGGGTGCGACCTGTTTTGTAACCCATTCATCAATAGCTACTTCCTTCTGGAAATCTTCGTTTTTGGAAGTTTCATCCATGAACTGATCGACAGTTTTTTTTGCAGCCAGCATTCTTGCTTCAACTGCTTTTTTCTGTTCAGGTGTAAGTTTTGCCCACTGTTCCTGCAGTTTTGCCTTAACTACTGCAGCTGACGGTTTGTAGCCGGCTCTTTCTGCAACTGCTGCCATGATTTCCATATCAAGCATTCCCATGACCATCTGTTTCAATTGTGCCTGGGGAAGCTGACCGATATATTGTTCCGGAACCATGGCTTTCAATGTCTTGATAATTTTATCTTTTGTCACTTTTCTGCCATTAACTACCATGAGGGTATCGGGCAGGAATTTCAACGCTTCATTCATGTTTTTGGGGGCATTCTGAATCTGTTTGGCTCCGGGAGCCATTGTGGGGACCGGTGCATTTTGTGCTGTTGCGACAGAGAGCATCGGGAGTGCGAGCAATGCCAGAAGTGTTTTGGATACTTTCATGTTTTTACCTTTCATTTATGGTGTTTTTTGTTGAATTTTCTTCTAAATCTCTTCTGCTATTGACAGGGGGGACTATCTTTTTGTTCCCTGCTGTTCCGCATAAAGACTCAATGCCATCATCGTCTGGTAACTCGTTTCCCGCAGACCCGGTGCAAGAAGTTCCAGCGACTGAACAGCACGAACCTTCTCTTCTCTTCTTAAACGGGAAACATTTGCCAAACGGCGGATGACCTTATTTCTTAACCGGACAGGCACATTCTGTTTTTGTGCAAGCCGGAGAAATTCTTCAATAGAGTCTTTCAAAACTCTGGATGCCGGACGGAATCCGGTCTTGGGATCAAAAGACGGTACAGGCGCAACAATAATATCCGTCAATTTTTCCATACGGACTACATCACGAAGCTTTTCGGCTGTCTGGAGAAGTTCTTTCTCGTTGATCCCGCGCTCTTCCGCAATCTTTTTCAGTTGATCTGTTGCTTCTGTCTGTTTTTCTTTTTCACGAAGAAGTTCATTGATCTTTTTCAGATCGCTGTTGTTTTTTTCCACCTCTTCCAAGACAGGAAGATGGGTGTTCGTAGGTTCCAATTCTTTCAATTTCTTGATCTGTACAACAGCTTCATCATGTTTTTCCTGTTTGATGAGCTTGAATATGTCAAGAACCAGTTTCGGACGGACTGTTCTCATTTCTTCCGTCTTTTTTGAACATCCGGAAAAAATCATTACAGGGATGAGTAAACAAAGTGCAGTATATCGGTTTATCATTTTACAGTTACCTTTACCGTTTCAGGGATGATCCTGACAATATTTATACCGCCGGGACATGAGCAATTCAGTTTCACCGTGTATGTTCCGGGCTTGGTCAGATTTTTAGCTGGAACAAATATGGAGATATCATCCATAGATAGTTTGTGTAAATTTTCGCCGGAAGCTGAAAGTGTAACACTTGCAACCTTCACACTTTCCAATTCAATATGCTGGCTGTCGGTGGGCCTCCGCGCAATATCAATCTCAAGATCGGTGAAAGTTTTTTCCTCAAAGTTGCGGACGATATCTATCCGCACCCCGACTTCCTGCGGTGAAATCTTAATATCAGGACTTGGGGATACCAAGTCTTTATTGATATCAAATGATGACGTCATATTATCAAGATTGATCTGTGTCGTTTTGACTTCTTTCATTGTCTTCAAAATCATAGCGGGGGCTGTAACACGAACTTTTTCCGGAGAGATGATGCAACGGTCAATTTTATATCCGGCAGGCAATGGCTGCTGCAAATCAAATTCCGCTTTGACCGGCAGCTCTTTCGTTTCCAGTTTATCAATGTCGATCCGCAATATTTCCGGCGAGACTGAAACCACAGTCACACCCAGCGGTCCGTGGAAATTTGACGGGGAAAGCTCCAGAATGTATGGCTGTCCTTCTTTATATTTTTCCGGTTTGATCTCTATATCGGAAATAGTGAAATCTTCCGGCTTCAAGCGTTTCAAATGGCTCTGGCTTCCTGTGACTGTCAAACGGACCGCAGGTGAGCCCTTTTCTATAACGACAAAGTTGGACGGCGGGTTGATCGGAATTTCAACACCGGGAATTTCATGGCTTATACTGAGCCGGTCCAGCACCGCAACATAAATGATTGCCGCAAGAACAAATGCAATCAGTTTCCGAACAAAGTCTTTACGGATAAATCCGGGGATCATCCGCAGAAAACGCTTTTTCTTTTCATCACTCTGCATCGTTCTTCTCCTCTTTCTTCGGGGAGTTCTTTTTCGCTGAAATCCTGTTGTTCAGCAAATGTTTGGAAAGAAGATCGTTCAACTGTCCGGGTGTGATATTTCTTTCCAGAGAACCGCGCATTGCAAGGCTGATAATCCCCGTTTCTTCTGAAACGATCACTGCAATCGCATCGGTTTCCTCGGTAACTCCGATCGCCGCACGGTGACGGGTCCCCAGATTCATGGAGGCATATTCCGGCTGTTGGGTCAGAGGAAGAATCGCGTGTCCCGCTTCAATTGTGTCTCCTTTGATGATCAATGCCCCATCATGCAGTGGCGCATTCGGATAAAAGATGGCTCGCAAAAGAGTTTCACTGACTTTTGCTTCCAGCTGGATCGCTGAATTTTTGATGCTTGCCAACCCGATTTGACGCTCAAAAACAATCAACGCTCCTGTCTTCGTCTTGGACATCTGGGTCACAGCTGTCACCGTTTCAAGGATCGTTTGACGGCGTGTATCTGATTGCTGGGAAAAATAACGGCTGCCAAGCTGGGCAAATGCTCTCCGCAGTTCAGGCTGGAAAATAACGATCAATGCAGTTGCAAGAATCGTCCAGAAATTCATCAGAAGCCAGTTCAATACATCAAACTGAAGCGTCTTAGTCAAAATCGTAAGTCCAAGCAGAGCAATTACCAAACCGGCAAGAACACTGGCTCCGCGTGTCCCGCGCAGAAAGTAAAGAACATAATAAATCATCAAAACGATAATCCCGAAATCGAGAAAATACCGTCCGATGTTATATATTTCTTCCAGTGTTTTTATAATATCCTGAGACACAATTTGCTCCTTATAAAATCAGCTTTTCCGGCTGTAAAAAGAATTAACCATGGAAATATACATGCAGGAACTGGAAATTCAATCTGTATCTTTGCTTTTTTTGAAAAAAAATCCCGGAATCAGAGCTTTTTTGAAAAAGTTCCGATCCCGGGAAATAGGGACAGTCAAAACTTAAAGAGAAACACCGGAGACAGATGTGATCTTTTCCGGTTCGTCTGCCGGATAGACCATGAAGACAAACGGTTCATTCTTTTTGACCGGTTTGCCACGGAACTCAAACAATGTTCCCTTTTTGGCTTGAACTGTTTTTTCAACACTCTTTTGTTCCAGTTTCAGATTTTCACCGCGGGCTGACAGTTTGATCTTCACCGGAGCTGTTCCGAAATTCATAACAGCAACACGGATGGTCGCCGTTTCTCCCTGTTTGACTTCTTTCGGACAGGCAACTCTGAGGATCCTGGTGTAATTCCGGAAATCAATGTCGATGTTCCGCACCTCTCCGCTGATCACACTTTCCATAAAAATCATTTCCGGTATGTGGTCTTTCAGAGTTTCTTTTGTGGTGAATGTAAAGGCATACTTGATCCCGCCGGGGATTTCCAGAACATTTTTCCCTTCTTTGACCGGGATTTTTTTCAGCTGATCAACATCATCATTTTGCGATCCGTAGAGAAGTTTCATGCCGGCAGGAACATTTTTCAGATTGAAAGTCAGCTTTGCCGGTGCATTCAGGATCGCTGATGCTGCAGCGTAACCAGCCTGTGTTTGAGTATAGATCTCATTCGCACCATGGTGTCTGTTATAGGGCAGGGTGGGGATCCCTTTGCAGTTC
>SUVT01000143.1 GCA_015061845.1 Lentisphaerota bacterium | reverse complement strand
CTGGGTTGTACCTACAACTATAACTCATCGCCTAACTGTTATGGCTGGGTTGTACCTACAGCCTTAACTCATCTGCTGACTGTTATGGCTGGGTTGTACCTACAGCCTTAACACATCTGCAAGCCATCATGACGAAGTTGTACCTACAGTTTTAGAAGACAGCTGTTATCTTGAGCAAATTGTACCTGTAACAAAAATAAAAAATTCTCCGTACTCGGATTTTTCAGCAGATCTTATGAGATATTCACAGGATTTTTCAGCAAAATTGTATCTGCATGGTCGCAACAGTTTTATTTTCTTATCGAAAAATTAAAGATCGGCATCCATGGGATCAGGGCTTTGGCGTTCTGATTCAACAGACCAAACTGAATATCTCCATCAGAATTAAACACTCCTATCTGGACTTTGCTTTTTACATTGACAACGCCGATCTGCAATCCATAATGGTCCGTAGTTGCATTGACAAGCCCGATTTGTGCGCCATAACTTTTTTGGGAAATGTTGAAAATCGCAGCCAGCGAGATACCCCAGTTTGTATCACAGCCCGCTATCAAGCCTGAACTTTGCAAAAAATAATTGTTCTGCAAAAGATTTATCACCGGGCAGCATGAAAGAACCGCCGATTTCTGACCCACTCCAATCAGTCCGAAAGAAACAACACTATCTGCAGAGCCGTCAAAGAGTTGCGCATTATCTATGAAACCGACACCCAGCTGAAACGGTGTGAAAGAAGTGTCAGAAACAAGTCCCTTTACATTTATTTCCCCGACAACAGATCTCTGACAGAACGCACTGAATACCGTTAACAGGAGTAGTGAAAATATGATTTTTTTCATTTTTCCCTCTCTTTGACAAGTTCGTTTTATCTGAGACGACGATAGGAGCCGTCAGCACGCCGTTCGATCCGGTGCGAAATCTCCAACGCAATCAGTTTCCTGGAAAGTTCTCCCGCGGCAATTCCGGTGTTTGCGGAAATGGAATCAAATTGGGCATCGCCTTTACGGAGAAAATCAAGAACCTTACGGTCACTTTCACTCGTGATCGATTCGTCTTCAAACTCTTCCCGACGCAATGGAACACCTTCCTCTTTCAAGCTGAAGCCCGGAAGAAAATCTGTGGCAGAAAGAACATCTTCAAAACTTGTCAGCAACGCTGCGCCGCCGGATTTGATCAGCTCATTGCAGCCGATCGACATCTCATTATCGGCATTTCCGGGAACTGCAAAGACCTGTTTGCCCTGATCCGTGGCAGTTGCAGCCGTAATCAGCGCACCGCTCCGGGATCCCGCTTCCACAACAATCGTCGCAATACTCAATGCTGAAATGATTCTGTTCCGCATAGGAAAGGAATGACGTGTGGGCGGAAACAGCATGGGATGTTCGCTGATGACCGCTCCATTCATATCAAGAATCGAACGAGCCAGTTCCACATTCTCCTGAGGCTGGATCTTCATCAGACCGCCGCCGAGAACTGCGACCGTTTTGCCATTCACGCCGACAGTTCCTTTGTGGGCTGCAGTATCAACTCCGGCAGCCAGACCGGAGACAACGACCCAGCCCGCACATGCAGCTGATTCCGCCAGATGCTGCGCCATTCTCATACCGTACATCGTGGCACGGCGGGAACCGACAATCGCAACTGCATTGCCGCCCAGCTCTTCCGGAAGCGTTCCGCACACATAAAGACAGATCGGCGGATCTTCGATCTCACGCAAAGAAGATGGATATTCATAATCATCAGGAGTAAACACCTGAACACCGGCACGGTCGACCAGCTCCAATTCACGCTGAAGCGGCGCACCGGCATTGGTAAGAATATTCTCAGCCAATGCAGAAGAGATCCCGTGTACCGTTGCAATCTCATCTGCAGTATGACTGAAGACAGCAGAGGCACTGCCGAACGCCTGAACCAGGAGAGCCGCCCTTGCCGGTCCGATCCCCGCTGTCAGGTTCAAAGCAATGTATGCCTCATGATCGGTCATATCCCCAGATACTCCCGGACAACTTCCGGTTGGAACGTCACGATTTCCGCACGCCCCATTTCCGGAGTAATGATAAAGCGGAGTTTTCCGCTGACTGTTTTCTTATCGGAGAACAATGCCTGATAGACTTTTTCACGATCCATATCATAGGACTCCGGCAACCCGGTGTTCCGGATCAATGTTTTCTGACGCTGAACGACTTCCGGCGGAATCAATCCGCTCTTTTCGCCCATTTCCAGCACCATACACATTCCGGCAGCAACCCCCTGCCCGTGAAGAATGGAAAATTCAGATACCTTTTCCAAAGCATGTCCGAACGTATGACCATAGTTCAGGATCGCACGGATCCCGCCCTCTTTTTCATCCAGTTCCACGATCTTTGCCTTAAGGGCACAGGTCTTGAGAATCATACGGCGGGTGAATTCATCATCCCTGGCACGAATCTTTTCCACGTTGGCTTCCAGTTCTGCAAAGAAAGGTTCATCCATGATCGCAGCACATTTGATGATCTCCGCCAAACCGCAAAGATACTGTTCATCCGGCAGAGTTTTAAGTCTGTCAGCAGCGATCTGCACGCTCTGAGGCTGGTGGAATGCTCCGATCAGGTTCTTGCCTTCCGGCAGATCACATCCGGTTTTTCCGCCGATAGAAGAATCCACCATAGCAAGCAGAGAGGTCGGGAGCTGTACAAAGTCGATCCCGCGCATGTAAATCGCAGCAGCAAAGCCAGCCATATCTCCGGGGACACCGCCGCCAAGACCGAAGATCACAGATTTCCGGTCAAGGTGTTTTTCAACGGCTGTCCGGCAGATGGATTCCACTGTCGCAAGAGTCTTGGCTTCCTCGCCAGATTGAAATGCAAGAGTTGCAACGGAAGCTGCACCAGCCTCTTTCAGCAGGGAAAAGGTTTCAGCAAGATAGAGATTTCCCACATTGGAGTCCGTTACGATCATGCAGGAACGACCTTCCGCAAAAGGTCTGAGATTCTCTGCGGTCAGGGCATCACTCAAAATAATGTCGTAGGCACGGTCACCCAAGCCGACGGTCAATTTCTGTTCATTCCCCCTCAATGGAGCACCCCCACTCACGAAGATGCTTCTTGATGAACTCAATGATCGCATCCTGAGTTTCTTTTCCGTTTCCAACGACTTCCATGGGTTCGCCGAATGTAAAATGGATCGGGAGATCCCGCTTGATGGGACCGAGGTCCTTGATCAGCTTTCCGTTTTGCAGGAAGTCTGTTCTCAGCGCACAGGGGATCACAGGAACATTGGCACGTTTTGCCAGCTTGACCCCGATGGTGTTGAAGTGAGCAGGATCAAACACCGCAGTTCTGGATGACTGCGGGAAGATGATCACAGATTTTCCTCTGGAAAGACGTTCTTCGCCTTCTTCCAGCACGGCTTTCAAGTCATTCTTCGGATTGTCACGACCGACTCCGATACACTCCAGATGCCGCATGATATTTCCGAAGTAAGGGACATCAAAGAGCTGCTGCTTGATCACAAAACAGAAGTCTCTGCGGGGACGGATGAAAGAGTGCATGACGGCAGTTTCCAGCAAGCTCATGTGGTTGGAAATGATGACTGCCGGACGGGGATCATCAAGATAATTGAGTCCGCGCAAATGCACTTTTCCACCGCAGCTTTCAGAAATCAGCAGGTTTTCCCAGGAGTTCTGAGTCTGCATATTCTGGGTAAAATACCCTCTTCCGGAAGCCTTTCCGGACTTGTAAAACACATAAAAGTTCCGGATGTAAAAAGAGAGTCTTGTTTTAAAACAGAGCAGATCAAAAAGATTTGCTTTTACTTTTTCCGGGGTATCATAGGAATCCCCGGGGAAAGGATTGAATACGGGTTCTTCACTCATTTGCCGCCTCATCAAGTTCCCGGAATGTGGTACGACCGGCATAGAGAGCCTTACCGACGATCACACCTTCCAGATTTTCTTTGCCCAGAGCTCTGAGATTTTTGATATCTTCTGCACCGGAAATTCCGCCGGAAGCAATGACACCGCAACGGGGAACTCTGGAACAGACAGCCGCAACGGAGTCGAGATTCGGACCGGAGAGAGCGCCGTCTGTGGAAATATCGGTATAGATAAAACGGGTCACTCCCATTTCTTCCAGTTTTGCGATCAGTTCAAAGACATCGAACTTACAAGTTTCCAACCAGCCTTTCACTGCAACACGTCCGCCCTTGGCATCGATTCCCATAACAACACGGTCTGCCCCGAAAGTGGAGATAAAGTCACGCACAAGATGCGGATTTTCGCAGGCGGTCGTACCTAGGATCACCCGGTGGACCCCGGCTTCAAACGCAGCCTTGGCATCTTCGACCGTCCGGATCCCGCCGCCCAGTTCGCAGGGGATAGAAACAGCCGCACAGATTTCGCGGACAACATCCAGATTCACAGGTTTGCCAGCCTTGGCACCATCAAGGTCAACAAGATGGATCAGGGCTGCACCGTCTTCCTGAAATTTCTTTGCCTGATCGGCAGGGGAATCATTATAGACAGTTTCCTGATTGTAATCGCCCTGAAAAAGACGGACACATTTTCCGCCGCGGATATCAATAGCCGGAATAATCAGCATAGTATTTTCTCCTGAATTTTACTGTTTTATGATCAAACACCGGAGAATGCTGCGAAACCGCCATCGACAGGAACAACGATTCCATTGACGAAACCGGAAGCCTCATCATCCACGAGCCAGAGAAGTGTTCCGAACAAATCTTCGGGAGTACCGAATCTTCCCATGGGGGTATGACTCAAAATGGTGTTTCCGCGAGGGGTCAGAGAACCATCGGGATTGGTCAGCAGAGTACGGTTCTGATTGGTCAGGAAGAATCCCGGAGCGATTGCATTCACACGGATCCCCACTTCGGACATGTGTGTTGCCAGCCATGCGGTAAAGTTACTGATGGCTGCCTTTGCTGCACTGTATGCCGGAATCTTGGTAAGAGGACGGAATGCGTTCATAGAGGAGATATTGATCACGGTTCCCTGTCCGCGAAGTGCCATACCTTTGCAGAAGACCTGTGTAGGCAGCATGGTTCCGAGGAAGTTCAGGTTGAACACGAAACCGACACCTGCGGGGTCAAGATCAAAAAATGTATTACAGCCTTCCACCGGGTTCAGGATATCTTCTTTGAAGAGTCTTTCCTTGCTGGTGGTTCCCTTGGGATGGTTTCCGCCGGCACCGTTGATAAGGATATCACAAACGCCGAACTTTTCTTCCACGACTGCACGGGCTGCTTCAAGA
>SUVT01000027.1 GCA_015061845.1 Lentisphaerota bacterium | reverse complement strand
TCGGACCTTTGGATTCCCTTTTTCCATCCAAGGCATCGATCGAAGCGAAAAAGAGTGACCTGCAGAAACTGAAAAAAGAAAATACATCTTTGAAGCAGAAGATGAAGCAGCATACAGCGTTGGAAAATCAGGTCAAGGCAATCCAGGATTCTTCCTGGACAGAAAAGAACGGCGTAATTGAGACAGATCTCCGTTCCCGTGTTCAGGAGGCTGCTCAGAAAGCAGATTTGAAACTCTCAAGTCTGGGATCAGTAAAGATTTCAAAGATCAATAATACACTTTCCTATGCGGAGATCGATGTTCAGGGGATGGCTCCCATCGAGAAGATCGCAGCTTTTCTGACACAGATCCAGCAGGTGAACCCGGTGCTTTCCTGGAAACGGTTCGATCTCCGTCCGGATCTCCGTATCCGCAGAGGTTTTCAACAGAATCAGCAGCAGAATCAGCAGAATGTTTATTATAACGGAACACTGCGGCTGCTCTATTCCGGACCGCAGGAGGTGAAAAAATGAAGCATCTCTTTTTTGTGATAAACGTCATCCTTGCAATTGCGCTTCTGGGTGCAGTTGCCGGCAACACGGTTCTGAAAAAAGATCAGAATGCCGTAGAATATTCTGTAAAAAAGGCTTCTCCGCAAAAGAGTACTGCTGCAAAAACAAGCGTTAAGCGTTCTGCTCAGACAACGCTTGCCGATCAGGAGTCTACCATCGTAAAGAAGAATATTTTTAATCCGTCAAGGAACCCCAATCCCCAACAGGCAGCAAGAACAGTGAATCAATCTCAAATGGCTCTTGTCGGCGTTTGTATGGTGGGCGATACCAAAGGGGCAGTCATTCTGCAGCGAACCCGCAACAACAGACCTTTCGGACCGGGAATGAGACCCGGACAGAATTGGAACAATCAGAATAACTGGAACAACTGGAATAACCGGAACCAGCAGCAACAGGCTGTTCAGCAGTATATCAGGATAGGCGAAAAATTATCAAACGGCTATGTCCTGACCGAAGTTACCCGTACCGGAGCAGTTTTGACTCTCAATGGAGCCCGGATGGAATTGAAACTTCAGGAACCTTCCAAAAATCAGACTCAGACTGCCCGCCGTACAGGCAGAGCACCTACTGCTCAGCAGCAGATGCTGATGATGCAGCGGATGCAGATGATGCAGAATATGCAGATGATGCGTATGATCCAGCAGAATAACAGAAATCAGTGGTATCAAAACAATAACCCCGGAGCAAACCGCAACATGCAGAATACCGGAAACCGCGGCGGCTCTCAAACGAACAGAAGAAGATAAAATTTAACGATATAAATTGAGGAAAAAACATGAAAAACCGTTATCTCATTCCGTCAGCGATACTTTTAACAATCATCTTTTCATCATGCTCGCTGTTCGATGATGCCGACGTGGAAAAGAATGTCAAAGAGGAGAAGAAAGAAGACCGTTTTGCATTCCTGAATGATAAGAATGCTCCCAAGATCACGCCCAAGAAGACACCGGAACAGGATGAAGTCCTTTATCCGGATAATAATACTAACGCTGCTCTTGGAGATGCCTTGAAACGGGTGAACAAGTCCGGCGGGAATGCAAAGGAAACCGTAAAATCTCAGGAAGCTCCGCGTTTCTTTGACGAATTGATCGTAACCAATGGTGATGAAGAGATTTCAGCTTCTCTGATTTTCAACAGTGCTCCGATACTGGATGTGATTCCGGCTTTTGCAGATATTCTCGGATTCAACTTTGTTGCAGACAGCACGTTGAAAAGTACCGTAACCCTTAATTTGAATTCCAAGATGACCCGCCGGGAACTCTGGAACACCTTTGACCGTATGCTTTTTATTGCCGGAGCCGGGGTCACTGTTGAAGATTCTCTGCTGCGGATCACGCCTCTTTCCCAGTTGGCACGTCAGCCCGGCGGAAACGGCGAAATTTATTACTATGCGTTCAAGAATTCCACTGCCAAAGAAGTTGTTGCGCAGATCAAGCCGTTCCTCGGTCTCAACAGCGTTTGCGTGGAACTTGCCCGTCCCAATGCAATTCTGATTTGTGATGAACAGAGCAATATGCCGAAAATCAAATCTCTGCTTGCCACGATCGACCAGAACTGCCGCAGCAACTGGCCCAGACTTGCTATCAAATGCAACTACGTCTTACCGTCAAAACTGGTGGAAGAACTGCAGAATGTCCTGCCCACACTTGGCTTTACCATCACAAAAATCAATGAAAAGAATACTCCTCCCGGAGCGATCCAGATGGTTGGTGTTGACCGTGTCGGGCTTCTGGTGGTTTCCGCCGCTACAGAGGAAGTTCTGGAAGAGATCAAACAGTGGGTTTCGATCTTTGACAGCTCCGAATCCATCGACCAGGAACGTGTCTTTGTTTACACCGTGACCCACGGAAAAGCGGCACAGCTGGCAGAAGCTCTTTCCGTTGTTTACAACACCACCGGTTCCAGTCTGACAGTTGATACCTCCACCGGAAACAGCCGGACAACTCAGATCAATACCGCAAACCGTACCCGGACAACCACAACCAGCCGGAACGGAACCCAGACGAATGCTTCTTCCACGATCTTTGATACCAATGTCAGAGTGTTTGCTGACGGTGTGCAGAACCGTCTTGTGATCCGCACCACACCGCGCACCTATGCTTCCATTAAAGCACTTCTGAAACGGCTGGATGTCGTTCCTCCGCAAGTTCTTCTGCAAGTTCTTGTTGTAGAAGTTACTTTGACAGAATCCACCCAGTTCGGGATTGAATTTTCCGCTGCCGGAAGTATCAACGGCAACAAGACCATTCTTGGAACAAACTATTCTGAACTCTCCAATGTTTTTACTACAGATACCAACGGCAATACAAGCATGACACCGGTTCCGAACAGACAGAATGGTTTTACGTTTGCCATTGCCAATCCGGATAATCCGCAGGAAAAATTCGGTTATATCCGTGCCCTTGCCGGAAATGGTGATGTAAAAGTCATTTCCAGCCCGCAGCTTCTTGTGACCAGCCACAGAGAAGCCGTGATCAAAGTCGGCGACAAAGTTCCGTATATCAGCCAGGGGACAACCGACACCTCCAGCAGCGGAACACTTCTCCAGAATTATGATTATGAAGATGCCGGTGTGATCCTGACTGTTACTCCCCAGATCACAAGCACAAATCTGATTTCTCTTGATATCAAACAGGAACTTTCATCTGTCGTCAAGACTGCAACTTCCGGGATCAACTCTCCCACATTCAGCGAACGTGTCATTGAAACAGAAATGACCATTGCCAACGGTCAGACAATGATCCTTGGCGGCTTGATCCAGGAGAGAAAAACCGATTCTCTTGACTCTATCCCCATTATCAACCAGATCCCCATTCTGCGCCGTTTGTTCGGAAATACAAATTCCAATGTCGAACGGACAGAAATCCTCATGCTTGTCACCGGTTATATCATTACAGAAAAGAGCCCGGTGAAAGATATGATCAAGCGGTATAATGATGCTATCCGTTCCCTCAATGAATTCAATAAGGATATTGATGAGCGCAGCAAACCGCAGAATCAGAACCGCCGTATGCTCAGAAACGGAGATTTCTGGAAATGAGCTTTGACTTCAATAAATCCCGGAAAACGCTGGCGGAACTGTTAAAACGAACGATCCCGTCTTCGTCATTCCATGCCCGGGCAGCAGATATGGCTGCAGTCAATGCCGGGGAGCTGACGGAGTATGAGCTGATTGGTTTTTACAATAAAGCCTATGGGACCGTTCCTGTTGAAGAAGAGGAGTTTGAACTCCCGGAGATCCCGAAAGATTCTCCATGGGATTTCTATAATGCAAACACCTGTCTTCCAATAGAATATGAAGAAGAAACCATGACTCTGCTTGTGGCAGATCCCTATGATCTGGAACATCTCTCCTATCTGGTGGAAAAAAGCTGGAACAAGAAATTACTGTTCCGCTTTGCACGCCGTCCGTTCCTGGAACGTCTGCTCAACAAACTTCAAACGCTGGAAGAAGAAAAGTCCGAGAGCGGCATGGAAGACGAAAATACCCTGCGTTCCATGGCGGGCGAAGCGCGGATCGTGCGGCTTGTCAATGATATTTTCACCCGGGCGTTGGAGCTTGGTGCCAGTGACATCCACATCGAACCGAACGAAGAAACTGTCAGTGTGCGCTGCCGTGTAGACGGACTTCTGACTGAGATCATCTCCTGTCCGCTGAAAGAGTTTCCTGCCATTGCATCACGCATCAAACTGCTTGGGAACCTGAACATTGCAGAGAGCCGTCTGCCCCAGGATGGGCGAACCAATATCCGGTTGGGGCGGGATGAACTCGATATGCGTATTTCCACGATCCCCATCATGAACGGGGAAAGTATCGTGCTGCGTCTTTTGAATTCAGATTCCCTTGCCTTTGATCTTCAGACTCTGGGGATGAATGAAACGATCCTGAAAAAGTTCAATCAGCTGATCAATATCCCTCACGGAATGATTCTTGTGGTGGGGCCCACCGGAAGCGGAAAAACAACAACGCTTTACAGTGTGATCAGTCAGTTGAATGACTCACGGAAAAAGATCATCACCGTGGAAGATCCGGTGGAATACAAGATGCGCGGACTGTGCCAGATGCAGGTCAATGCCAAGATCGGCGTAACGTTCGCCAACGGACTGCGCAGTATCGTCCGTCAGGACCCTGATATCATCCTTGTGGGGGAAATCCGCGACCGGGAAACTGCCGATATCGCAATCAATGCCGCATTGACAGGACACCTTGTGCTGTCGACCCTTCATACCAACGATGCCGTGGGTGCTGTCACCCGTCTGGTGGATATGGGAATGGAAAACTTCCTGGTCTCCTCTGCACTCAGCGGTGTGCTGTCCCAGCGGCTTGTCCGGAAAATCTGTCCGGTCTGTAAAGGTTCCGGCAGCGATGGCGGTGGAAAGTGCCGTCGCTGTAACGGTTCCGGTTACAAAGGCAGAACAGGGATCTATGAGCTTCTTCTTCTCTCCGATGAACTCCGGATGGCGGTGAACCGGAATGCTTCCAGCTCTGAATTGGAAGCAATTGCAAGAAAAGACGGCATGATCACGCTCCGGGAAGACGGGGAAGAGAAAGTCCGTCTCGGCATCACCACACAGGAAGAGTTGAACCGTTCAGCGGCAGAGGTTTGATGAGATGAGTCTTTACCGGTACATCGCTGCTGCTCCCGGGGAAACGCCCCATGAGATCCTGATCGAAGCAGATTCCTTGAGAGAGGCGCAGGGGAAACTCCGCAGCCGTCATCTGACCCCTGTGCAGTTCTGCGGAGAAGCCGGAATCGCATCAGAGGGGCGTTCATTCTGGCGGAAAAACAAGATCGATACCTGCCAGTTCACCCGGCAGCTTGCACCGTTGCTGGCTGCAAATATCCAGCTGGAACGAGCCCTTGCGATCATTGCAGACAGTTCAGCGGAACCGGAACAGAAACAATTTGTCAATTCATTACGGCAGGGATTGCATGAAGGGAAAAAGTTCTCTGATTTGATCCGGAGTCACGGAAAATTATTTCCGGGATATTATGCCAATCTTGTGGAATCCGGGGAAGAATCCGGCTGTTTGCCGCAAGCTGTGGAAGAACTTTACAAGTTTATGAGTGAGAACAAAGAGTTGAAAGGCTTTATTGTCTCCAGCAGTGTTTATCCTCTGGCAATTCTCGGGGTCACGTTACTGGTGACGATCCTGCTTTTTACTGTGTTTGTGCCGAAATTTGCGAAGATTTTTGCGGATATGGGCAGAGAAATGCCGGCATCCATGAATTTCCTGATGGGTGCAAGCAATGTTTTCTTTCATGCTCTATGGGTGATCCCGGTGGGATTTTTTACCATCTGGTTCCTGCTGAGAAAGTTTTGGGGAAAAGAGCTGCTCCATTACCGGATCAGTAAATTAAAATTGAAGATCCCGGCACTGGGCAAGATCATGGTGGATCTTGAGATGTGCCGTTATATCCGGACTCTTGCAATTCTGCTTGCCAACCATGTGGAGATCATCCGTACGGTGAAAATTGCAGAGAAGATCATTGTCAATCCGGTGATTTCAGAAGGCTTCCGGAATATTGACCGTAAGCTGAAAGGCGGGGAAAAACTTTCAGCGGCATTGTCCGGAAACCGATTTGTTCCGACGGAAATGGTTCCTATGCTGCGGGTCGGCGAGGAGACCGGAGAAGTCGGTCAAATGCTGGAACGGATCGCTTCCAATCTTGAAGCGGATACCAGAGCGAAGATCAAGCGGATGCTCAGTTTGTTCGAGCCTGCGGTCATCGTTTTTCTGGCAGTTATAGTGCTTATCGTGGTGGTTTCGATTTTTGCCGCTATGATGGAAATAAATTCAATCAACTAAGGAGGGAAACCTGATATGAAACAGAAAAAAACATTAAAACGGAAATCATTTACAATGATTGAAATCGTGGTTGTAATCGTGATTCTGGTTGCGTTGGCATCCATTGCAACACCGCTTTATTTGAACCATGTGAAGAAAGCCAACATCGGAACTGCCAAAACCCAGATCAAGATGCTGGAAGATGCTCTAGCCGGATATAAGCTGGATATGGGAAGTTATCCCTCAACGGAAGATGGTCTGGAAGCCCTGATGGAAAATCCCGGTGACAGCGAAAAGTGGAAAGGTCCTTATATCAAACCGGCAGTCCCGAAAGATCCCTGGGGCAATGATTATGTTTATACCAGCCCCGGTGAACACGGTGATTTTGATTTGGTAAGCTATGGTGCAGACGGTCAACCCGGTGGAGAGGATGAAGACGCCGACATCACCAACTATGTTGAGAAATAACTCCTTTACTCTCATAGAAATTATTGTCGTTCTGGTGATCATTCTCCTTGTCACGGGAATTGCTGTGGCGACATACCGGGGAGAATCGCCCGCCAGAAAACTGGAAAGTACATCGCTGGAGTTTGAAACATTCTGTGCCGGTGTCCGGTATCAGGCAATGGAGAACGGAGAGGAGCGGATCGTTTCGCTGGATCCCCGGAACCATTGTCTTGTCATGCTGAAACCGGAAGATACAAAAGAAAATCAGGAAGAACCGCCTGAGATCCGGACAAAAATGCCGCTGCCGGAAGAGGTTTCTCTGGATATTGAAGAAGATCCGGACTCCACCTCAGACTATATCGAACTGTTTCGCTTCTTCCCCGATGGCGGAGCTTCCGGAAAACGGGAACTCTTTTTCCGTTATCAGTCTCTCCAGCGGAAATATACCGTTTCCCCTCTGACCGGAAAATTATTCGGTGAGGAGGTGGAACAGTGAAAAAATTTACCCTTATAGAAGTCGTGGTCGCTCTTGCGATCCTCGTCCTCAGTCTTGCCGGACTTTTACAGCTCTTGAGTTCCTCCCAGGAAAAAATCGGCAGCAGTATTGAGCATTGGAACCACACTCACATCCTTATGCAGGCTGCTGAATATGCTCTGCTTCAGGAGGGAAAGGACGATAAACTGGAGATCCCGCAGGAGATTTTCGATTATCCGGATTATACTCCGATCATTACATTCAATGAAGTTGATGAGCAGCTGCCGGATGATTTCAAAGACCAGCAGGGACAGGTTCCGCTTATCGGTGTAAAAATAGAAATCGTTCGCGAAAAAGATAAAAAAACGGTTTCTGAAATTACTGTGGATCGCTTTGATTATGAGGAGAATGCACCATGAAGAAGTCTCCTTTTACCTTGATCGAAGTAATTGTCGCAATGTTGATTCTGGTTGTCATCGGATCATTGATCGGAACTGCCTCTGCAATCTTCTACCGTGCTTATGCAAGATCTACGGAACATACGGAAAGAATGAAGGAATATGTTGCGATCGATCAGGTTATGGATCAGTGTGTCCGCAATGCCATTCCGTTTCAGTGGGAAGATGAAGATCAGAAGAAAACCCGCTATGTCTTCCAAGGGGAAACCGATTCTGTGATTTTCTCCACGCTGCGGCGCAGTTATGCCAACGATAAAGGCGCACTTCTGTTTGTCCGTTTGCGGTTGATCGATGACGAACTCGTGGCAGAATACTCTTCCTATCCGCTTCTCCCCTGGGAGCTGGAAGAGAATGATGATCCGGAACGCTATACCAGAGAAGTCCTTACAAAAAATGTTCAGGCGATTTCTTTTCTTTATGCGGAACGGGATTCTGAAGGCGAAATAGAATTTCTTGATGAATGGATCGAAGATGATCACAACGGGATCCCTCTGGCGATCCAAATCGAAATCGAATGGAAAAACGGACAGAAAGAACGCTGGCTCCGCAGAACAGCCGGTTCCGCTGCCAATGCAACTTACGGAAACCGTCAGAACCAGAACACTCTTGAACAATCAAGCGGACGGAGAGGTGTACGATGAAGATGAAACAGGAATCCGGCTCCGCATTGATCGCAGCAGTCTTTTTCATTCTCAGTGCAACTCTTCTGACAATGGCAGTGCTTGCCATGTCAAAATTCAACACGTTCACGATTCGTCCCCATACGGATTTACAGCGCAGTTTTTACATCAACGAAGGAGCCGCAAACCGGATCCAATGGCTGATTGCCGCTGACAGAGGACTGCATCCCGTTGCAAATCCCGGAGAAGAAGATTATTCTGAATATGATTATGACCGTTATCTTGCAGATGGCGTTACTCATACCATTGACTATTACGGAACAGAAATCGAATTTACAATCACAGATGCCAGAAGCGGTTTTGACTTTACCTCCCGGGGCTGGAACTCCACCCTGAACCGGATCAAACGACGGTGGAACACTGATACCGATTTGTCTGATAGAGTGGATCTTCTGCGTGACTTGATCACAGACTACACCGATACAAACGACAATATCTACGGTGACGGAAAGGAAGTTGCTGATTATGAAGCTGAAAACCGGGCGCCGCTTCCCCGGAATTCAGCAATGCAGTTCCGGGAAGAACTCTTCTATATCGACGGCTTTACGGATATGTTCCCGGTCGACAAACATGGTAGACTCTCTTCCATCCGGTTGATCCCGCCCGGGAATATGGTCAACCTTTCCGGAACTCCAAGCGTTTTTACCGCAGACAGATATCTTCTGATGACCTACTGCGATTTGGAGGAAGAAGAGGCTGACGTTGTTCTTGAGGCTTTGAATACTTACCGGACGGAACGTGTAAAACTTCCAGATCTTCTTGATGTTGAATTGCTTCCGAAAGTTCGCCGGTTGTCATGGCGGGAAAGCGGAAATTACACTGTTGATATCAAGCCGAAAACCGGAACGATCGGGAAACGGCTGACCTTTTCTTTCCCGGGATTCGATACCGGCGGACCTCAGAATGACACTGTCCGCTATATGCAATGGATCTTTTATTGATCTTCCGGAGCCATTTCGCTCCAGGCGGTGGAGCCATCGGGACGGCGTGTCAGGATCTCCATTTTCTTTTTCAGACCGGAAAGTTTTTCCTGACAGTATTTTGCAAGTTTTGCACCTTCTTCAAATTTTGACATCATCTGTTCCAGCGGGATCCCGCCGCGTTCCATTTCTGAAACGATCTCTTCCAGTTTGTCCATTGCCTCTTCAAAGGTCAGATTGAGTTCCTGTTCTTCCATGATCATATCTCCATAATTACTTTCAAAGCACCTTGATAAGCCGCCGGGATGGCATAGTTTTCTTCCAAATCTTCCCGTGTGACCCAAACATAGCCGGTTTCTTCCGGAACTGCACTCAATGTGACCAGAAAGATTTTCATTTTCCATTCAATGTGGGTGAAAATATGTTTTGCGGACGGCTTTTTTACAACTTTTTCCACGGAAGAGCCATTTTGTTCCAATTCGTTCTTGAAATCATCGGAAAATTCCGGAAAACTCCAAAGTTTTGCCAAAAGTCCCTTTGCCGGACGCTTCAGCAGCGCAAATTTTCCACGATATTCCAAAACCAGAATATTTTTTTCTTCGATCTTCCGGGGCTTCTTTTCCGGTTTTTCCGGAAGTTCATCGATCCGGTTATCCCGCAAGGCAATACACTCATGAGCTACCGGGCAGGTTTCACACAACGGTTTTCCGTTGGGCAGACACACGCAGGCACCCAGTTCCATGAGACTTTGAGTGAAATCGCTTGCGCGCCCCGGCGGATAAAGATCTTTCAATTCCGCAGCCGCTTCTTTTGCATTATAGTTCCTGCCTTTGATTCTGGAAAGAACCCGCAGAACATTTCCGTCCACAGCCGGAGTCGGCAGCCCGAAAGCGATAGAAGCAATCGCACCTGCTGTATAGGGACCGACCCCCGGAAGTTTTGCGATTTCTTCCAGCGTATCCGGAAATTTACCGGCTTCCACGATGATTTTTGCTGCTTTCTGAAGATTTCTTGCGCGGGAATAATAGCCCAGCCCCTCCCAGAGCTTGAACAGTTTTTCCTCTGAAACTTCCGCCAGAGCTTCCACTGTGGGGAGTTCTTTCATGAAGCGGGCATAATAGGACTTGACAGCTTCCACACGGGTTTGCTGAAGCATGATTTCAGAGATCCAGACACGGTAAGGTGTGGGATTGTGCCGCCAATCCAGATCTCTTGCATTTTCCGAAAAATATTGAAGCAGTTCTTCTACCATAAAACCTCTTTCGCTTTATACGGTATATATTACTTCCAGAATAGAGAATTTCAAACCCTTAAACTCTAAAAAAGAGTTTTTTTCTGTTTCTATCTTGACAAAATACATACTATATGCTATTTATATCCTAAATAAACTACTATACAAATATGGAGCCCTTACCTATGAAGGTCGTGTTCTCAATTCTTTTTTCCGTTATCTTTTTTCTTGCCGCCGCCGCACCGGATTACCGTCCGAAGTTTGATAAAACTCCTTATAAAGGAACGTTCTGGACACAAGTCAATCCCTGGTGGGTGACAGATAAGCAGCGGATCCATGATTACGGAGGACCGAATTACACTTCTAAAATCTACGGTCAAAAATCGTGGGGAGAAGCCTTTGCAGAGGCTCATGCTTACGGCAATCTGAATTTTCAGATCGAACTTCATGTTCCCGCGCCCGGTTACGGTCATACCATGAAAAAGATGATGAAGCAGACTCAGGAAATGGGGTGCAATGCGAAGTTTTCCATCTTTCTCGTGTTCGGCGGCAAGAAAAATTTGGCAGAAGATATCAAAAAGACCATCTATCAGCTGGATATGCTGAAAGAGGAATTCAAAAGCAGTCCCTCCATTTATCGCTTGAACGGCTGCCCGGTCATTTCTGTTTATACGCCTTTTTACTTCACTCCGGAAGAGTGGGGAAAAGTGATCCCGGCTGTTGAAGCAAAATGCGGAAAGTTCATCTGGCTTTTCAATACAGGCGATTGCTGCAGAGTCCATACCATCAAAAATGCCGCACTGAAATATCTTCCCTATTTTGACGGTGTCAGTATGTACGGTAACTGGGGCTCTGCAAAGGATCAGAAAGCAGTTTTTGATATTCTTGCCCCGATCATGAAAAATGATTATCCTCAGAAGATTTTTGAAGCAGGCGTTCAAAATACTTATTCCAATCACTTTCACCACGGCGGAGCAAAAACACAGCTTTCAAAAAAATACCGTGATTCCTGGGATGTTGCTCTGGGGGCAAAGCCGGACTCTATCGTGTTGACAAACTTTTATGATCATTATGAAAACTCTATGATAATTCCCTGTTATGAACGGGAAAACTTCATGCTCCGCTATGCTCAGGCACGTCTGGCAAAGTGGCGCAAAGAATCTTTTCCCATGTTATCCACGCCGGAACTCGTTCTGACAAACTACATGACAGTTATGCTTGGACAGAACAAACTGCATTTTGAAGTGATCGGGTTCCCCATCAAATCCCGTCATAAAAAGGTTGGCGTGAAACTGGAAATCTGCAACACTGCCGGAAAAGTACTTTACACTTTCCCGGAACGGACAATGGATCTGACAGATCTTTCCGTTCAGGAATATGAACTGCCGTCAGAACAGTTCTTCAATGAACGTGGTGTTGTTCCCCGTCTGCGTTACAAATGGATCGGCAGAGAACGGACTTTGCCGTATAATCCAATGACTTTGATCTCTCCCTCCTTCCGCAACTACTGGATGTTCTGGGCAAGATCCACTGCCAATACTCTGCACTGTCAAGTCAGAAATCCGGATTGGCGGATCAATAATACCACGCCCGGAAAGACAGAAATCTGGTCAGGCGACGGCTTTTCTATTGTATCTGCCGATGTGATCATGGAACCGGGTTCCTCTCCCCGCCACGGCTGGAGTACCACACGCATGATGAGAAACGGTCTGGAGTTCTACCGTCACCGGGAACGGAACGGTGCGCTTTCCATGACCCGCGGAGTTCAGCTCCCGTCACCAGGCAATGCTCTCAACTGGTATCACATGGAATTGGAAAACAATAACGGCTTCCGTTATCAGACTCTTCCGATCTGGGTTGTGAACGGAAAACGTTCCGGAAAAGTCAAAGTTCCTGTCCTTCTTGATAACGGAACGATCAAAGAGTTTGATGTTGAAGAAGTCCGCGTGCCGTATTTCTATTATCCCTGCGACCGTGATGAAGGATATCTTGCCATCGATCGTTCCGGACATGGTCATAACGGTTCCATCAACGGGACCGGTTACGGCGGCGGTCATTTGGGCTATACCGGATATTATCACTATCACAACGGAGCTGTCAAACCCGGAAAAAGTCCGATCTTTTCCCGTGATAAAGATGGCAAAGGAATGCTGAAATTTAACGGGAAAGAGTATTTGATGATCATGGGCGGAACCGCTATGCCGGGGGCTTATACCTGCGAAGTGGAAGTTCAGCCTGCAGTTCTCGGAAAGGAAATGGGAATCATCGGAACTGTCGGTGGTCAGGTCAATATCCGTCTTCTGCCCGATGGCAGAGTGGATGTCAGAAGAATCGGTTATACGAAACTTGCCGTTGGAGACAAAGGGCATTCTTACGAACGGAAACTGATTTCCAAAACAAAACTGGAAGCCGGAAAATGGTATAAAATCGCTGTCGTCTATGACTTGAAAGAGTTTAAGCTTTACATTAACGGAAAACTTGAGGGAACTCAGAAGATAAATCCGAGCAGAGGTCATGGCTCCCTGACTCATGTAACGGTCGGTTCCCTTTGCGGATGGGTTTTCAAACCAAGAGTTTTCTTTGAAGGCAGCATCCGCAACATCAGATTTTATGGAAGAAACTTAACCCAAAAGGAATTATTAAAATGAAAAAAATGTTCTCACTCCATGAACTCGTTGTGGTCGTCGTTCTTTCGGCGATCGGAATCGCTGCTCTTACAGCCATCGGAAACGAAAATCCGGCAAACAAGGCAGAAGTAAAATTGTGTGCAGACAACATGAAAAAAATCAGCATGGCATCTCATCAGTATGCTGCTGACAATAATGATTATCTGCCCGGAACAGCAAACAGAGTCGGCTTAAACTGGCAGATGCTTATTGCGCCATATCTCGGCTATGGAAAACCGAAAGCCGGCTGGTATCCGGATAAATATCCGATCTACAAATGTCCTTCTGATAAGACGGTTCCTGCAAAATGGGTTACAGTCAATGCCCATATCGCAAAGGTCAGTTACTGTTCCAATGCCAGCGTGATCGACGATTTCTGGGGTGATGTCAATACCGACAGAAGCCGCGGCGGCAGAAAACTCAGCACCATCGGCCAGAAAGATAAAACGATCATGTTCGCAGAATTGCATCACAAAGATAATGTTCTCCGCTATGGTTCTGCAACAAAATGCTATCAGCCCGGTTATATGTATGAATACACCGTTCAGCGCGGAACAGTGGAAAACGATGATGGCAAAGTCGGCTATCATGATTACAAGAACAACTGGGCTATGGTGGACGGTCACATCGAATTCAAAAACTATGAAGAAACTCTGAAGCCCTTCAATTACTGGACCTACAAAAAGCCGTAAGGTAAGATCACACGGAACGTTTTTCAGTGCAGTTGCTGTTAGGTTCCTGATTTTTTCTGACCCGGCAGCGGGCAGGGGACAGGAGACTTCCTGTATCTGGAATGAGCAGAAAAATAAGTTCTTCTGCTGAATTTACGGAGTGTTCCGGCATTGGAAATAGGAAACATTGCCGGAATACTCTTTCTCTTCAGAGAGAAAAGAAGAAAAAACTTTTATATTAAATTTGAATTTTACTGCAATACCGTGTATATTACACGATGATAGACAATTTTACATTAAAACAAACATCAGGAGTTTTATAATGGGAAAGCAGTACAACAAAATTGAAAAGCGCGCACGTCATGCACGTTACATGGACAGACTCAAGGAAAGAGCTAACGAAGCCAAGAGTTCCAAGAAAAAATAAGCGCTGAAAGCGGGGCTTCCTCCCCGCTTTTTCTTTTTTATAAACATTACCTCAAGACCTTTAACATACCGGAGTAACAAAAGATGCCTCAGATTCATCCTACTGCTATCATCGACCCTTCTGCAAAACTTGCTGACAGTGTGATCGTTGGACCCTATTGTGTAGTCGAACATGATGTGGAAATCGGAGAAGGAACCCATTTGATCGGTCAGTGCCGGATCGGGGCATATACCACCATGGGTAAGAATAACGTTGTTCATCCGTTCGCAGCAATCGGAACAGAACCCGAAGATTATGCGTTCGATAACATCGTTTCCTATACAAAAATCGGTGACAACAACCGTTTCCGCGAAGGTGTGACAATCAACCGCGGAACTCATGAAGAAACAGTTACCAAAATCGGTGACGGCTGCTTCATGATGGCAAATACTCATGTGGCACACAACTGTCAGCTCGGCAATAACGTTATCATGGTCCCGTTCAGCGGACTTGCCGGATATTGCGAAATCGGCGACCGGTGCCTGATCTCCGGTCTTTCCGGGATGCACCAGTTCTGCCGTATGGGAAGAATGGCGGTGCTCAGCGGCGGTTCCCAGATCTCTATGGACCTTCCCCCGTTCATGATCGGCGATGGAAGAAACGGCGGAGTCCGCGGTTTCAATATCGTCGGGATGCGCCGGAATGGATTTGCCCCTGAAACGATCCGGGCAATCAAAGATGTTTACAACATTTTCTTCCGTTCCGGTTTGAACACCACCAATGCCATCGAAAAGGTGAAAACCGAAGTTGAACAGCTTCCGGAAGTCGTTGAATTTCTTGAGTTTGTCAAATCTTCAAAACGCGGAATCCTGACGGGTGATCATCACGGACGCCGTTCCTGACATCCCGGAAGATCCCGAAAATCACTGAAACAGGAGAATCATTGTATGTTTTTTATTGATCCGTTGTTCCTGCTTTTTATGATCCCCGGCCTTATCATTGCCGGGATGGCATCTGCTTACACTCACTCAACATTTTCAAAGTACAAACAGTTCGGTGCTTCGTCCGGAATGACCGGCGCACAGGCGGCTCAGAGACTTCTTGCTTCTGCCGGGATCTACGATGTCCGTATCGAATGTGTCGGCGGCTTTCTGTCTGACCACTATGATCCGACAGCAAAAGTTTTGCGCCTTTCCCCGGATGTTTACAGCGGAAGCACGATTTCTGCGATCGGTGTTGCCTGCCATGAAGCCGGACATGCGATCCAGCATGCAACGGCTTACGGCCCGCTGGGACTCCGTTCCGCTCTGGTTCCGCTTACAAGTTTCGCTTCTTTCGGTTCCTATATCGTGATCACGATCGGTTTCCTGCTTGCTTCCAGAGAGATGATCCTGCTCGGTGCCATCCTTTTCGGTGCGACTGTTCTCTTTGCGATCGTCACTCTTCCTGTGGAATGGGATGCCAGTGCCAGGGCAAAGAAACTGATGGTCACCTGCGGAATCGTTACACAGAAAGAGAGTGAAGGCGCAGGAGCCGTTTTGAATGCTGCATTCATGACCTATGTAGCATCCGCTCTTAGTTCTCTGCTGATGCTTGTTTACTACCTGCTCCGTGCAGGTGTTCTTGGCGGAAGTGACGATTGATTTATAGAGATAATTTCAAAAGTCTTCAAAAACGTCAGAAAATTCTTGTTGCGATCTGTAAAATGGGGCGTTTTCGGCTTGTCCTCCATAGCTTCAGCGAAGGAGGATGGTAGCCACGCTCAACCTACCATTTTCAGCTCATCAACAATCCTTTTTCAGCCAAATTTTGCCGGACTTTTGAAATTACCTCTTATAATGAATGATATGCGGAGAGGATCAACTCTTCCGTATCATCCCACCCGAGGCAGGCATCTGTAACGGAAAGTCCGGGAACCATATATTCCCCGATCTCCTGTCTGCCTTCAATCAGATAACTTTCAAGCATGATGCCGGTGACGGCTCTGTCACCATTGCAACGCTGACTGATCACATCTTTCGCCGCTTTGATCTGATTCTTCGGCATTTTATGGGAGTTTCCGTGACTGCAGTCGACCACGATCGTCTGATTCAATCCAGCCTTACGCAGAAGTTCCCGGGAGAATGCAATGTACTCCGAACCGTAATTGGGGTCAATGGAAGAACCGCGCAGGACAATGTGGCAGTTGGGATTTCCTTTTGTATTGAAGATCCCTGTTCTTCCGTCATTGATCACACCGAGAAAGCTGTGCTGTGCCGCAGCGGTTTTGATTGCATCGATGGCAATGGTGATAGATCCGTCAGTTGCATTTTTGAATCCGATGGGCATGGACATACCGCTAGCCATCTGGCGGTGAGTCTGTGATTCGGTGGTTCTTGCGCCGATTGCAGCCCATGTAATGAGGTCGCAAAGATACTGCGGGATAATGGGATCAAGGAACTCTGTTGCGGTCGGGATTTTCATCTCTGCAAGCTGCAGAAGAAGTTTTCTTGCGATCCGCAATCCTTCCTCGATCTGGAACGATTTATCCATTCTGGGGTCATAGATCAAGCCCTTCCAGCCGATGGTGGTTCTGGGCTTTTCAAAGTATGTCCGCATGATCAGAAAGATCTTGTCAGAAACTTTCTGCTGTAATTTTTTGAAACGTTCCGCATACTCCATCGCAGACGGGATATCATTGATGGAGCAGGGACCTGCAATCACAAGGAAACGGTCGTCCTTGTGATTGAGGATATCCACGAGCTGCCGCCGGGAGTCTTCCACAAAACTTTCAGACTCCTCCGGGATAGGCAGCTCCGTGTGGATTTCATGAGGTGTCGGCAGCGGAGACTGCGACACGATATTTACGTTGTAAACTTTATTCATTTCAACGCTTCTGCCAGTGCTTCAACGGTCAGGGCGATCTCTTCCTGATTTCCGTCTGCCATGCGTTTGAGCTTTGCAACACCGGATTCGAGTTCGGTATCACCGACGATGACGCTGTAAGCCGCTTTCAGACGGTCTGCGCTGCGCATCTGGGATTTGAGACTCTTTGCTTCCACTTCTACAGCGACGGGGATCCCGGCACGGCGGAGTTTGGCGGTCAAGCCGATGTTGAATGCCAGGGCTTTTTCACCCATGGAGGCGAGGAACAGCTTCGGCGGTTCGGGTGCGGGCGGGACGATTCCGAGGGAATCTCTCACCATGAGCAGACGTTCCATACCGGCGGCATAACCGACCCCTTCGATGGGCTTGTTGATTCCGGGCAGTGTCAGTTCATAACGTCCACCACCGGCGATGGCACTCTGTCCGCCAAGTCCGGGGTGGGTCAGTTCAAACACGGTATGCACATAGTAGTCCAGTCCGCGGACGAGTTCGGGATCGATCTCATATTCAATGCCCATGGCATCAAGACAGCTGCAAACCTGTTTGAAGTATGCTTTTGTTTCGTCGCTGAAGTAATCTGCTGCATTGGGCGCACCTGCAATAACATTGCGGCACTTTTCCTGTTTGCAGTCAAGAATACGCCAGATATTCCGCTCGAACCGTTCCTGGCAATCGGGGCACATCTCTGCGAGATGGGGCTTGAAGAACTCTCTGAGAGCTGCTTCAGCTGCCGGGCGGTCAGCCTTCACCCCGCGGGTGTTGAGCTTGACCGTAAAACCGGTGATTCCGATATCATTGAGGAAATGAACGAGCATGGAGATACATTCCGCATCCAGTTCGGGAGCAACTCGTCCGACATTTTCAACACCGATCTGATGGAACTGTCTGCGTCTTCCGGCAGAAGGTCTTTCCCCACGGAACATGGGGCCGATGTAAAAGACACGGTGTTCCATTCCGTTGACGGCATCGGTTCCTGCGAGGGAACGCATGACACCGGCGGTGCCTTCCGGACGGAGAGTCAGAGAACGTCCGCCGCGGTCCTCAAAGGTGTACATTTCCTTTTTGACGACTTCGGTTTCGTCTCCGAGACCTCTCTGGAAGACTTCGGTGTATTCAAAGATCGGGGTGCGGAGTTCTCCGTATCCATAGAGATGGTAGATCCGTCTTGCGGATTCTTCCAAAAGGTTCCAAACGGGAGCTTCCTGGGGCGTGATATCCCCTGTTCCCGGCGGTGGTGCGGATTTCGACATGGTGGTCTCCGATTATTTGACGAGGTTACCGACTTTTTCGCGGAGGACTCTTCCGGAACGGAATTTGACGACTGCGCGTTCAGGGATGATCACTTCGTTTTCCGGTTTGGCAGGGTTTCTGCCGACGCGTTCCTTGGTGGTACGGATTTCAAACACGCCGAAGTTGCGAAGTTCGATATTTCTTCCGGAAGCAAGTTCTTCTGCGATGGTATCCAGAGTGCGCTGGACAACAAAGCCGACTTCTGCCTGGGTAAGATTCTTGGATTCTTCTGCGATTTTGACGATAATATCACGTTTTGTCATAGTACCTTTTCCTTTTGATGTTGCAGGTGATACTTTTTGATGGTTTTCCTTTTCAGGGGACGTACTTTATCCTGGGCTGCTCACTCTTTATCAATCCGGGTATAACTCCAGTTCAAGAGCCCTTTGACAAATCTGTCACGCTCTCTCCAGGTGTTATGCCCCATTGAAACAACAATAACACGGCGTCCTCCACGTTTACAGGTGGCTGTAAGGCAATACCCGGATCTTTGAATGAATCCGGTCTTCAAACCATCTACGCCCGGGCACGGATCAGATCCATTGCTGAGCAGGTGGTTCGTGTTTTGCATTACCATGTGTCCCTTTGTTCCCGGCTTCCGGAAGTTAGCTCTCCAGGTGGAGGTCCATTCCATCAGCTTGGGGTGGAGCAGCGTCGCTTCTGCGAGACGAACCATATCTTCCGGAGTCGACACGTTATCTTCGGCAGCACTCTTGCCGGGTAATCCGTGGGGGTTCCGGAATTTCGTATGTTTCATCCCAAGCTCTGCAGCTTTGGCATTCATCTTTCTTACAAATGTGTTGACATCTCCTTCTCCGAAAAATTCGGCAAGAAGATATGCCGCATCGTTGGCACTCTTGATTGCTGCGGCTTTCATAAGTTCTTCAACTGTAAAGGTTTCTTTCGGGTCAAGATAAACCTGGCTTCCTCCGATCGCATAAGCTGCACGGGAAACCTTGACAGGCGTTTCCAGTGAGTAGCTGTTAGACGGATCTTCGACCATCTCGTATGCTACAAGCATGGTCATCAGCTTTGTCATTGATGCGATTGGAGCAACTTTGTTGGCATTCTTACTCCAAAGGACACGACGGGTTTCAAGATCAACCACGATCCCGGATTTTCCCGGAAGAGCTTTCACTTTCGGGATGCTGCCCGAACTTGCATTATCATAATCATATGGCTTCCTGATCGTTTCCAGTGCCTGTTGTCTCAATTCCTGTGTTGTCGGGGCGGACGGCGTTTGTGCAGTTTCTTTGTTTTCGACATCAGGTTTAGTCTTAGCCTTTGTAGAAGAGCAGCCGTTTGACAACACCAATCCGAGAACCAGACCGTGCAGCAGAAGAATACTAACCAGTACGATTATGACTTTGGAGTTTTTCATTCCCTCAAACCTTATTTCATGTCATCATTCATTGCTTTATTGATGGCGGTGAACAATGCGAGCATGGCAGCCTGATCAATGTTGGAGTGTTCTCCGACACCGTAAAGGATCTTGGCATCATTTTTCTTGCGGATCCCGACAAATGCAATCGCCTTTGCATCAGCATTGCTGCCGAGCGTCCGTTCAGAGAAGTCTTCCAGAACAAAATCATAGATTCCGGCTTCATTGCGAATCGCATGAACCGTTGCAGAGATCGGACCGTTTCCGCTGCCCTTGACTTCCATCTCTTTTCCATTATAGCGGATGGTAAGAGAGACGGAGATCACAGCATTGTCTTCCGCTTCGTTTTCGTGATGGATCCGTCCGAACTTCACCAGTTCCAGAGGTCCTTTCACTTTGACAAAGGCTTCATCGAAAATATTGATGAGCTTCTTGGAATCCACTTCTTCACCGGTGCGGTCAGTGTAGTGCTGAACTGCCGTGCCGATTTCCGGGTGCATTCCTTTGGGCGGGTAAATCCCGTATTCATGTTCCAGAACGTAAACAACACCGCCCTTTCCGGACTGACTGTTGATGCGGATCAGTTTTTCATAACTTCTGCCTACATCGGCGGGGTCGATATGAAGATAGGGAACTTTCCAGTCAACATTGAAGAGTTCCTGGGAATCTTTCCGTTTTTCCAAACCTTTCCGGATGGCATCCTGATGAGAACCGGAGAATGCAGTAAAGACCAGCTGTCCGGCGTAGGGATGACGTTCATGGACTTCCAAGCCGGTTGCCTCTTCCACGATCTGAACGATTTTCGGCAGATTGGAGAAATCCAAGCCAGTTTCAATATTCATGGACTGCAGGTTCATTGCGATGGTACAGAGGTCAACGTTTCCTGTTCTCTCGCCGTGACCGAAGAGGGTTCCTTCCACGCGTTCTGCCCCTGCCAGCAGGGTCATTTCTGTGGATGCAACTGCACATCCCTGGTCATTGTGGGAGTGAACACTGACGGTTGTCGTATCAGCATAGGGATAGTTTTTGAGGAAGTAAGCGACCATATCAGCGTAATGCCAGGGGGGTCTGCGTTCCACAGTTGCGGGCAGGTTCAGAATGAACGTTTCCTTTGTGGTTTCGCCCCATGCTTCGCGGACAGCGGTACAGATATCCACTGCGAAATCGGGATCGGTATCGGTGAACTCTTCGGGGGAGAACTCATAGGTGATCCGGTCGATCATTCCGGCTTCTTCCACACATTTTCTGACGAGTTTTGTACCTTCGATCGCCATTTTCATCAGTTCTTCATGCTTTTTTCCGAACACGATCTGACCGTGGAGGTCGGAGGTTGCCAGATAAGCATGGAGAACAGCCTGTTTGACACCTTTCAGGGATTCGACGGTGCGGCGGATGAGAGACTCTCTCATCTGAGTCAGTACGCCGATTTTCACACCTTCGGGGATATGGTTTCCTTCGATCAGCTCCCGGACGAAATCGAAATCATCCTGGGAAGCAGAGGGGAACGCTACTTCAATTTCTTTGAATCCGATGGAGGTAAGAAGCTTGAAGTACTCAAGTTTGCGGGCAGGATTCATGGGAAGCGGAAGCGCCTGATTGCCGTCGCGCAAGTCGACGGAACACCATGCTGGAGCTGCCGTTAATTCCTTCTCAATCCATTCCCGCTTTGCAGGATTGGTGCGGGCGGGGCTTTCGTACTTCGGTTTCATTTTTTTCTCTCTTTCTTTACCGGATTTTAAATTAGGCAAAATATCGCCATCATGGTAATATATCATCATTTATGAAAAAAGGAAGCGGAAAAATAAAAAAAAGTGTAAAAAGATGCTCTTTTTCATGCTTTTTCATAATTTTTGACCGGAAAGGTAATTTTTTTTCAGTTTTTTTTCATTTTTTCTTTGAATATCATGGCTTGAAATGCTATATTGCTTAAATCTTTATCTGTGATATTATTTTATGTTATGACTGCCGGGGTACATTCTCTGGCAGAAGCGGAAGTGGGAAAATGGCGAAGAAAGAAGAAAAGAAGGCTTTAAGTTTTGAAGGATTGCTGATGCAGCGTTCCTCTAAAGATACGTTTAAAAAAGCAAAGGCGATCATTCATGCCAATGAAGTGATCTGCTGTTATGAAGCAGATGCCGGGGTCATCCGGGCGGTCTGCCGCGACAGCAAAGGGGTGATTTCCCGTGTTGAAGTGCAGGGATTCCCCAATGGTCCTTACAAGTCGGAGTGTACCTGTACCCAGAACGCCAATTCTTTCTGTCAGCATGCCGTTGCAGCATGTCTTTATCATGCAAAATATACGATCAAGCCGAAAGAACATTTTGAGGAAGATTCCCCTGCGATGTATGCCGGTTTGAAGTTTACAGAACTTCCCACTCTTCTGAAACAGGTTCTGACTCCCCAGGCTGCTTCGGTAACGATCTCAACGGAAAGCGAATTTCCGCACATGCCGAGCAAATGGGAGCGGATCGCTTTTCAGGTCACACTTCACTTCAACGGCAGACAATATGCCGGAAATTACAATAACTTGCGTCAGCTCCAGTTTGGAAAGGCTCTTGCTGTTTCGTTACAGCTCAGCTCATTTCCTCCGCAGGATCGCCAGCTGATCCGTTATCTTGCCATCAATGCCCAACAGGACGGTTCCAAGCTCTCACTCGATGCTGAACAGACTGCTGAATTTTTTCATTGTCTTGTGGGATTCCAGAGATTTTTCCGCCGGAAAGAAAAAGTGGTGATCCACCGGACTCCGGCCCTTCCTGCTCTGCTGGTGGAAGATAACGGTCCGGATTGTGTGCTTCGCTCCGCCGTGATCGTGAATGGAGTTCCGCTTCCGCTCCGGGATGTAAAAGTGATCACGGGCCGTGCGGGCTGCTGGGTGGGAATGTTGGGCGAATACTGGTGGATCGGGGCGCAGTCTGATGTCCTCTGGATCGGAAATTTCCTGAGAACCACCATTCAGCCTTGCGACAAGAAGACGGCTGAAACGCTGCTGACGACTCAGGGATTGCCGTTCCAGGTGATCGAAACAAGAAAAGTCAAAGTGCATCACCGTCATTTCATTCCCTATTACGAAGCAAGGATCAAGCCTGATAATACATTGGAAATCGAACTGCTTTACAACTATTCCGGTTTGCTTTGTCCGGGGGATCAGGAACGGTATGCCTCCCGCGGCGGAAGTTTCTGGCTCCGTGATACTGCCGGAGAGCGTGCTGAAATGGAAAAACTTCTCAACTTCGGTTTTCAGCAGAAACGTTCTGTAACGTCTTCCGGAAGAAGAACAAAACTGGTTCTTTCCGATAAAGAAGCAATTGCAGTGTTTGTCGATGAAGTTCTGCCCCGCTGGATCGCTGAGCAGAAAGAGTTTGCCATGTCTTCCAATCTGATGGCTCTCTGCGGAGATTCTTCTGTTTTGAAAATCGATTGTTCGATCTGTGATGAGACAGAAGAGTATTTTGATCTGAATGTGGAAATCAGAAGCGGTTCCATTCAGGTCCCGTGGGATACACTCGTCGAAGCTGCCGAACGGAATGAGTTGTTCCTTGAGGCAGGAAAGGGCGTTTTCCTGAAGATCCCGTCACGTCTGCAAAAATTTGCGGCAGGGCTTTCCGATATTGTTTCCAATGTGACCACCAAAAATACGAAACGCAAAAATTCAAAAGGGGAAGTCCTGCGGATCATGCGTCCGGCAGTTTATTTCTGGACAAAACTCGGGGATGGGATCCCCGGGGCTGTTCCGGTGGAGTTCCTCCGGATGAAATTGAACTTGGAAGATGCTTCCGGAATCTCTGCCAAAGAACCGGGTGAACTGAATATTCCTCTCTTCAAAGGCGATTTGAGAAACTACCAGAAACAGGGTGTTCTCTGGATGTCCGCAATGAAAAAACGCGGCTGCAATCTTGTTCTTGCTGATGAAATGGGGCTTGGTAAGACGATCCAGACGCTTGCGCTTCTTGCGTCAGAACCGACAGAAAACCTGCCTGCACTGATTATCTGCCCCACAAGTTTGATTGACAACTGGGCACGGGAAGCAGAAAAGTTTACTCCGGATCTGAAAGTTCTGGTGGTTGCAGGAAATGACCGGAAACAGCTTTGGAAGAATGCCGGACAGTATGATATCTGCATCGCTTCTTACAGTCTTGTCCGACGTGATGTGGAACAGATCAAACCGATCCCGTTCCGGTATTTGATTCTGGATGAAGCCCAGCATATCAAGAATCCTGCCACGGCAAATGCCCAGAGCTGCAAATCTATTTCCGCAGCACATAAACTTGTCCTGACCGGTACTCCTCTGGAAAACTCTCCGGAAGATCTGTGGTCGATTTTTGACTTCCTCCACAGCGGGTTCCTCGGTTCTCTGAACTCGTTCCGCAACCGATATATCGTGAATGCGGCTGCCGGTGCGGATGCCGAACTTGCTTCCCGGATGGCACCCTTCATGCTTCGCAGAAAGAAATCCGATGTTCATAAAGAACTTCCGCCGAAACAGGAGCAGGCCCTCTGCTGTGAAATGGGAGCGGATCAGCGGGCATTCTATGAAAAATTCCTGTCGGAAAGCCGTAGACTTTTTGAAGAATACAAGAAAAATCCCGATCAGACCCGGAACTCCCAGTTTGAAATGCTCTCTGCTCTGCTGCGTTTGCGGCAAATCTGTTGTGCCCCGGAACTTCTGCCGGAAACTTTCTTTGAAGGTATGCCCGGAGTGCCCGGTTCTGCAAAAATCGAACTGCTCCGGGAATTGCTGATGGAATCTATCGACAGCGGTCACAAAGTGCTGCTGTTCAGTCAGTTCACATCCCTTTTGCGGATCGTGAGAAACTGGATGGATTCTGCCGGATTGCGTTATGAATATCTGGATGGATCCACTCAGAACCGTATGGAACATGTGGACCGGTTCAACAAAAATCCGAACATTCCGGTGTTCCTTTTGAGCTTGAAAGCCGGGGGCGTCGGGTTGAACTTGACTTCTGCTGATACCGTAATCATCTACGACCCGTGGTGGAACCCCGCTGCAGAGGCTCAGGCGGCTGACAGATCACATCGTATCGGACAGACAAAATCGGTGAACTGCATCAAGCTGATCGTGAAAGATTCCATTGAAGAAAAAGTTCTGGAATTGCAGAAACGGAAAGCTGAGCTGTTTGAAAATCTGGTGGAAACACCGACGGAGGCAATGCGTCACATCACCATGGAAGATTTGGAGTTCCTGCTGAAATGATTACTCTGACGGTCAAACTTTTTCCAATTCTGGCGGTGGTTTGTTCCGTCTTTGCTTGCCTGTTTCCATCGGTTTTGACTCCGCTTGGTTTTCTGATCGTTCCGCTGTTGGGGTTTATCATGCTCGGGATGGGGGCGACTCTTTCCCTTAAAGATTTTGCCGAATCCATCCGGAAACCGAAAGCGGTGATTACCGGTTTCATTCTTCAGTTCGGTATCATGCCGGTTGCGGCGTATGTGATCGCAAAACTCCTGCGGCTGCCGGAAGATCAGATGATCGGACTGGTCATGGTAGGGTCGGTTGCCGGAGGAACTGCATCCAACGTGATCGCCTATCTGGCGGGAGGAGACGTTGCTCTTTCCATTACGATGACAGCATGTTCCACGGTCGGCGGGATTTTTCTGACACCGCTTCTTTCGGCTCTGTATCTTGGTCAAACAGTTGATGTGCCTGTCTGGGATATGTTCAAAAGCATCCTTCTGATCGTTGCGCTTCCTGTCGGGATCGGGCTGGTGATCAACCGTCTGATGCGGGGAAAAGAGGCAATTTTGAACAAAGCCTGTCCTTTTATGTCGGTGATCGGGATCGTATTTGTGATTGCGATCATCATGGCATTGAATGCCAATGCGGTCAGGAGTTCCGGCTGGCTGATTCTGCTTGCGGTGATCCTGCACAATGGAATCGGCATAGCGTTAGGCTATTTCCTTTCAAAACTGCTTCGCTGTTCTCATAAAGAAGCAGTTACGATTGCGATTGAGACCGGGATGCAGAATTCCGGTTTGGCAGCAGCTTTATCAAAACAATTCTTCGGGATAAGCTGTGCGCTTCCCGGAGCGATTTTCAGTGTGTGGCACAATATTTCTGGTTCCATATTTGCTGCTTGTGTTTCCGGATCGTTAAAAAATAAAACAGCGAATCAGAAATGAAAACAGAACGGAATTATGGGGCAGATCTCTATCGTATATTAGCAATGGTGATGATCACCGTGCTCCATATCAACAATCAGCATCTTCATTTTTTAGATGAAAACCAGCCGGAAGATATACAATTCAAGGGTTATCTGATTGAATATATCTGCTATTGCGGTGTGAATTGTTTTGCCATACTATCCGGTTTCCTCCATCGTCCGAAGCCCATGGATTATGATGAAAAATGGTTCCGGAAGATCTTTGATTTCTGGGGGAAATGTGTTTTGTTCGGTCTGATTATCTATTTCTCCGCAACATTTGTGATCCCGACGATTAATATTGAGATAAAAAATATCGTTTTTATCCTTTGTTTGATCAATCTGTGGTATGTGGGTGCTTATTTCGGACTGTTATTGTTTCTGCCGCTTTTATCGAATATTTTTTCCCGTATATCACTTCGTGGACAAACATTTTTTTTCTTTATAACATTCAGTGTATTTACTTTGGCAAATGTCTTCAAACTTTCACCGGAGACGACCTCCGCATCATTGGACAGAGGTTATTCCATCCTCTGGTTGATCGTCTGTTTTTGCTGGGGGCAGGTACTGCAAAATCTGGCACCATATATTTTCAGGCTGAAGTATATTGTTCTGTTTTCAATCACAGGTGTATTGATCGGGGCAATTCTTCCCTTTCTTATTTATTGGTACGCTGATCCAAGCTTATATACAGACAGTTTCTTAAAAAATTTCGACGTTGACAAGTTTTTTCTGATGAATTATACTTCTCCATTCTGTGTTCTGGAGGCAGTTTCCCTTTTGTTCCTGTTCCTGAAATTCAAAATCACGAACAAGGTCATTCAAAAAGTTTTGGCTTTTATAAGTACCTACTCCTTTGGAATATATTTGCTCCAGTGCGATCCCGTAGTCTGGAAGAATTTTATTAAAAGTAAAGATTATATCCCGGAATCACAATCTTTGATCTGGTGGTATTTTGCAGCTGCTGTTCTGGGGCTTTTTATTGCCGGAATCGTTCTTTACTTCCTGATAAGCAAGATTTATGATCTTTGTTTCCCCTGGGCTCACAAAGTCTGTTATACTGTCATTATGTATATCTTCTCATTCATAAAAAAAGTAACGGATAAGTTTCTGCTGAAATCAGAAATCTCACTCCCCGAAGATAAAGGCAAGGGTTAAAATCACTGCTGCAGCGGAAATTCCTGACACCAGAGACCCGATGGTTTGAAGTTTCAAGCCCTGACGGACACTCATGCCGGAAAATTTTGTGACGACCCAGAAATAGCTGTCGTTTGTATGGGAAACGATCATTGACCCGCAGCAGATGGCACAGCAAGTCAATGCCCGCATTGTCGGAGAGGTCAACCCCAATGGTTCCAACAGGGGAAATACAGCACTGGCGGAAGTCAGGATCGCTAATGTGGAAGAGCCTTGCGCAATCTTCAGAATGGCAGAAAAACTCAGGGGGATCAACAGAGCAAGAACACCTGTGAGAGTAATATTTTCATGCAGAAGATACTTGAAATCAATTTGTTTCAGAACTTCTCCGAACGCTCCTCCTGCTCCGGTGATCATCAGAATATTTGCCGCATTCAAGACCGCTTTTCCGATCAGACCTTCCGTCGCAAGCTCTTTCTGATGACATTTCCCGATCACAAAAATTGCAATCACAGCTCCAATAAACAGGGCAGAAACCGGATTGCCGGAAATTTTCAGAATATCATAAATACCCGTCGGAAGATTCTCTTTGAACATTCCGGCGATGCTGACGGAGCCAATCAGAAACAAAGGAACAAGAATCGGCAGGAATGCAACTGGCCAGTGATGTTTGAAGACAGTTTTTTCTGCGCTTTCTTCCGGTATTTCCGCTTCTCTGATTTCCAGAATTTCATTTTTTCCGGCAAGAGAGGCATAGAAATAACCAGCCATTGCCGCAACGAATGCCGCCGGAAGACCGAAAAGAAGAACCTTTCCAAAGTCAGCTCCAAGAACGGTAATAGCTGCTACCGGTCCCGGCATGGGCGGTACAAAACAGTGGGAGGAAAGCAGACCCAGACTCAAGGCGACCGTCCCGACAGCCAGCGGAAGTTTTGCAATTTTTCCGATTTTCTGCCAGATCCCGATCAGAATGATAAAGGCTGAATCACAGAAAATACAGGTGGAGATGATAAATCCGACCAGACTCATGGAAAACGGCGCCCGCTTTCTGCCAAGCGTTCCGATGATTTTTTCTGCAATCACCCGCAACGCTCCCCGCTGTTCCATGAACGCTCCGATAATCGTTCCGAGTATGATGATCAGTCCGATCCCCCGGATCGTGTTCCCGAATCCGGCAGAAAGCAGCAACAGGGTTTCCTGAACTCCGAACCCGGAGAATGCACCGAAAAGAAATGCTCCCAGAAATAAAACCGGGAGCGGATGGATCTTCCAGACCGCCGTCAAAAGAATAATAAATGTGATTGTCCCCAAAAGAAGCAGTATTGTCATAGCACGACCCCCGCTTCTTTGAGACAGCACTTTTCCTTATTCTGT
The DNA here is from genome assembly GCA_015061845.1 of Lentisphaerota bacterium. GTDB lineage: Bacteria > Verrucomicrobiota > Lentisphaeria > Victivallales > UBA1829 > SIG79. Next base: position 3,188 of record SUVT01000027.1, on the reverse strand, counting down.
TCAGACGTTTTCTGTAAAAAGTTTGTTGGGATTGAGAATGTTCTGCGGGTCAAACGCCGCTTTGATTCCCTGCATCAATATTTTTTCTTCCCTGCTGAGTGATTCCGCAAGATAGGGCTTTTTCGCATAGCCGATCCCGTGTTCTCCGCTGACTTTTCCGCCAAGCTCATTGGCTTTGGCATAAAGATCCGCAAAGACTTCTTTCAGTTTCACTTCCCATGCAGCTTCGTCAAGAGAATCTTTCAGAACATAAATGTGGAGATTGCCGTCTCCTGCATGACCGAACGAACGGATCCGGACGTTATGTTTCTGCTGCAATGCGTGAGAATACAGCACAAATTCAGCAACATTTCTCCGGGGAACAACCACATCGCACTCATCCATTTCAGTGGTGGAGGCTTTGATCGCTTCCAGAAATGCTCCGCGCGCCGACCAGATAGACTCGTTCCGTTCCTGCGTGTTGGAAATGAAGACATCCAGCGCACCGCATTTCAGACAGATCTCAGCAGCTTCTTCCCATGCAAGATCGACTTCCTCTTTACTTGCTCCGTCGTAAGTCAGAAGCAGGTAGGCATCGGAGGTGTTATCCGGGAATTTCCGGGCAAGAAACTCTTCCGCAGCCAGAATCACTTCCCGTTCCATAAATTCAACTGCCGTGGGAATGGAACTTGCACGGATCACTGTGGGAACTGCCTTGATCGCAGAGGGAAGATCCGGGAAGGGAACCAGCAGGCTGATCTTATGTTTCGGCAGGGGCAGCAAACGCAAAATTGCTTTGGTCACGATCCCGAGAGTTCCTTCAGAGCCGACCATCAAATCTTTCAGGCTGTAGCCGGAACTGTTCTTCACGACTTTTCCGCCCGGATTGATGATCTCACCATTGGCAAGAACCACTTCCAAGCCGCGGACATAATCCCGGGTGACTCCGTATTTCACCGCGCGCATCCCGCCTGCGTTCGTGTTGATATTTCCGCCGATGGTGGCAGTCTTTTCCCCGGGGTCAGGCGGATAGAACAAGCCGGAGGCTTCCACATATTTTCCCACTTCCATGAGCAGAACACCGGGTTCCAGTGTGAGAGTCATATTCTCTTCATCCAGCTCAAGAAAATGATTCATGAGTGTCAGATCAAGCATGATCCCGCCGCAGAGGGCAACGGAACCGCCCACAAGCCCCGTTCCGGAACCGCGCGGGGTCACTGGAATATTGTTGGAAGAAGCGTATTTCATGACAGCAGAAACTTCTTCCGTGGAGAGCGCTTTCACCAGAACATCCGGACGGCTGCAGGTTCCGGAAAGTTCGTCATGAGTATAATCTTCCCCGATCATTTCCCGGGGAATGACCCGTTCCGTACCGCAAATCGCCTGCAGGGCTGCCAGATCTTCTGCGGAAAATTTCTTATAAGGATATGCCATGATTATGCCTCCCCTCTGGATTCTTTGATCTGACGGATCAAGTCAGGCACGATTTTGTAGAGGTCGCCCTTGATCCCGATATGCGCCACATTGAAGATCGGCGCGTTTTCATCCGTGTTGATCGCAATGATTTTTTCAGAACTGTTCATACCGGCAACGAACTGGATCGCCCCGGAAACTCCGCAGGTGATCAGAAGTTTCGGTTTCACGGTACGTCCACTCAATCCGATCTGACACCGGGCATCGATCCAGCCGGCTTCCACTACGGCACGGGTGGAAGCAACTTTTCCGCCGAGAAGCGATGCAAGTTCCTGAAGCATAGCGATATCTTCCGCTTTCTTCACTCCCCGTCCGGCAACTACCAGAACTTCTGCTTCTTCGATCCCTTTTTCCAGACTCTTCCACTCTGTTTTGGTGATTTCGATTCCGGATCTCAGCTTTTCCGGCGTCAATGAACAGGCGTGGATCTTGCCATCCGGATTCGCTTTCTTCTGCGGAATGGAGAAAATCTTGTAACGGACCGTTGCGAACTGCGGACGGTGTCGCGGTGTGTTGATGTGTGCCATGATATTTCCGCCGTAAGCGGGACGGATCTGGTCAAGATCTGTGCTTTCGGAAATGTCAAGTTTAGTGCAGTCAGCGGTCAGTCCGGTACGGAACCGGGCGGCAGCGCGGGGCGCAAGAGAACGTCCGGCAGGAGTTCCGCCGACCAGCACAGAAGAAGGCTTGATCCGGTTGATAAAATCTTCCATGACAGCCGTGTAAGGTTCGATCCGGAAATGTTTCAGTTCCTCCTGATCGTAAACGAAAACTTCATCCGCACCATATTCCAGAAGCAGATTCGCTTTTTCGCTGATCCCGGAACCGATCATAAGACAATAAACCGGATCGTTCACCTTTGCGGCAAGCTCCTTTGCTTTTCCGATCAATTCAAAGGTCACAGGATGAATATCGCCCTCTTCGATTTCGGCAACAACGGCGATCCCTTTCCACAGGGATTTATCCACGCCGGGAGCGGAATCTTCCACAAATTCAAAAACGCCATCCCCTTTTTTGATGCACAGCCGGCACATCCGGCAGGCTGCGTTGATAGAGAGCTTGCCATCGGTATTTTCAATCGCTCCGAAAGGACAGAGAGATGCCAGCTCCTGCTGTCTGCCCGCCGCTTTATCCTGATGAATTTCAATATGCGGCATAGATCACCTCAACTGCTGAAGATATTTGTTGTCATTGAGAAAACGGAAAAGACGGCTGCTCAGTTCGTCGCTTTCACCATCCCACATTTCACGGGTGTTGGAGTGTTCCGGCGGAAAGATCCGCTTGACTTGAGTCGGAGAACCGTTCAAACCGTAATGCGCAGGATCTTTATCAGTCAGATCGTCAAGAGTCAGAACCTTGATTTCCCGGTCAGCGGTGGCAAGTTTCAGCTTGTAAGAAGGCAGTCTGGGTTCAAAAATTCCTTTTTCCACAGTGATCAGACAGGGGAACTTGACTTTTGCCGTCTGGATATGCAGCGGAAGATCCAGGTCGACCGTGATCCCGTCGGTGTCGATCCCATGAACTTTGCAGACACTTGTCACATGGGGGATGTCAAGAAATTCTGCAAGTTCGGAACCGACCTGAGCGGTGTCGCCGTCAGTGGTCTGTTTCCCGCAAATGATGAGATCAAAATCCCCGGCGGCGCGCAGCCCCTGAGAGATGGTGTAGGAAGTTGCAAGAACATCCGCCCCGCCGAATCTGCGGTCGGAGAGCAGAAAACCGTGATCGACACCCAT
>SUVT01000026.1 GCA_015061845.1 Lentisphaerota bacterium | reverse complement strand
TCTTCGCCGTTATTGGTGGTTTTCAGCTCAAGAGTCAGGGATTTCCCGACAGTGATCTTCATATTGGCGAGCAGGAACGCAAATTCTTCCGTTGCGGGAACAAATGCAAAGTTCAGAACAGTTTCGCCGTTTTCCGTTTCTGTAGAACCGGTCTGGATCCACCGGGAAAGACGTGCCAAACCATGAGCGGGCTGACCTGCGCCGCCGAACCAGGGCCAGCACACAGGAATACCGCCGCGGATCGGTTTACCATCGGCAAAGTTACTCTTTCCGGAAACCCAGAGGACTTCACGGGATCCACGGGGTGCAAAAGAAACCACATGACAGCCATGAAGTGTCACGACTGCTTCAGCAAATTCATTTTCAACATAAACGGCAGGAAGTCCGTTCCAATCAGCAATTTTTGTACTCATTTTATTCTCCAAAATTTTTCAGTGTGTTTGCGCTCTGTTCCTGATAAAGAGTTTCCTGAGATTGGGGAGGCGGGAAAAAACTTTTGAAAAAGTCTTTTTCCCGCTTCCCCAAACCCCATCACCCTTTTTCAAAATCTTTTGCGGCATTCATGTTTTTAAGTGGTAAAAACATAAATGCCATGATAAAAAGGGAACAGATTCTTGTTGTCTGAACGTAATATAATTAGCAATTGCAGAAAATGCAACCTCTTTTTTATTTGGCAAACATTTTTTCTGCGAATTTGACGGTTGCCTGATAAAGCAGTTCTGCGGAACGGGGCTTGATTTCTTCAAAAGGCATCTCCACCGGAACAGTTGCAAGATATCCTGCAAACAACTTGCCCGGATCGCCAATGATTTTTCCGGAAAGCAGATAACAGGGGACATTGCGGGAATTACAGAAAATCGCCAGTTCAGAACAGAGTTTTCCGTTTTCTGTCTGATCATCGGAACAGCCTTCGCCGGTGATGACCATGTCTGCACCGTTCAATTTTTCTTCCAGACGGGTCAGAGCAATCGCAAGTTTTGCACCGGATTCCGGAACGGCTGAACAGAATGCACGCAGACCCAATCCCAAACCTCCGGCAGCACCGTCACCGGGAATATCTTCTGTGATCATATTCTGACGGTACAGCACCTCCCGCAAGTTGGCAAGCCCGTCTTCCAAGAGGGGCATCATCTCCGGCGTTGCGCCCTTCTGCGGGGCAAAAACTGCAACGGAGCCGTTATTGCCAAGCAGAGGATTTGTCACATCAGAAGCGATCCGGAATTTGCAATTTTTCAAAGCGGGGTGAACATTGGAACTGGAAATTCTTGCAATATCAGAAAGTTTTCCGCCGCACAGTCCGGTGATTTTTTCTCCGGCAACGTTGAAAAATTCATACCCGAGAGCTTCTGCCATTCCGGTTCCGCCATCGACAGTTGCACTGCCGCCGATCCCGATCACGATCTCTTTTACACCGGAATCCAACGCTTTGCGGATCAGTTCGCCTGTTCCGAACGTGGAAGTTTTCATAGGATTGCGTTCAGCGGCAGAGAGAAGCACCATCCCGGAGGCTGTCGCCATTTCAAGGATCGCACATTCGGGAGTCATGCCGAACTCTGCGGACACCGGACGGCCGAGGGGATCCTGAACGGTACAGGTTTGAAACATACCACAGAGGGCAGTTGTCAGAGCCTGCACCGTACCGTCGCCGCCATCGGCAAGGGGAACGCGTATGACTTCAGCTCCGGGCAGAACGGAACGGATCGCTTTTTCTTCTATTTCAGTGACTTGTGCAGCTGTAAGGGTGCCTTTGAATTTATCGGGTGCAAGAATGATTTTCATAGTTATTTCCTTGTATCTTGTATGACTTTCACCACAATATAACATCGGAAAGAACTTTTTTCAAACAGATACAGTTTTTTCTCCGGAAAAGATTTTTGGAAAGAGGATTCCGTTTGATTTCACCTGTTATAAATCAGCAATAATCTGCAAAATCGGGATTTTTTATTCCATAAAACAGCAATACGCCCTGTTTCTGCCTTGAAAAATCACTGTTTCGGAGTTATATTACGAGGTTCGCATATAAACCCAATATAAGGAGTTGCCAAAATGCAATTTACACATGAAGTCGAACAGATGTGCTGTGTCGCCAAGGGCCCGAAACACGGTCCCGCTCCGATCCCGCAGGAAGGGAAATGGACAAAGGCGAAAGAAATCACAGAAATTTCCGGCCTTACTCACGGTGTTGGCTGGTGTGCCCCTCAGCAGGGTGCATGCAAACTCACCCTCAACGTCAAAGACGGTATCATTCAGGAAGCTCTCGTTGAAACGATCGGCTGCTCCGGTATGACCCACTCCGCAGCTATGGCTGCAGAAATCCTTCCCGGAAAAACCATCCTCGAAGCTCTGAACACAGACCTCGTTTGCGATGCGATCAACACCGCGATGCGCGAACTTTTCCTCCAGATCGTCTACGGACGCACCCAGACAGCTTTCTCCGAAGGCGGTCTTCCCATCGGTGCAGGTCTCGAAGACCTCAAACAGCTCCGCTCCATCACCGGTACCATGTACGGTACCTCTGAAAAGGGTGTCCGCTACCTGGAAATGGCAGAAGGCTATGTGACCGGTCTCGCTCTCGACGAAGACAATCAGGTCATCGGTTACGAGTTCGTCAACCTCGGTAAGATGATGGAAGCGGTCAATTCCGGTAAGGAAGAGATCCTCAACATGCCGACAAAAGACCTCGTCAAGAAATTCCAGAAAACCTATGGCCGTTTTGCGGATGCCGCAAAGGTCATCAACCCGCGCAAGGCATAAGGAAGGGAGCTCGTTACTATGGCACTTTTTGAAAGCTACGAACGTCGTATTGCTCAGATCAACAAGTTTCTGAACGATAACGGGATCGCTTCCATCGAAGAAGCAGAACAGATCACCAAAGGCAAAAACCTTGACATCTACCAGCGCGTGAAAGATATTCAGCCCATCTGCTTTGAAAACGCATGCTGGGCATACCTCGTCGGTGCAGCTGTCGCTATCAAGCGCGGTCAGACCGTCGCAAGCGAAATCGCAAAGACCCTCGGCGAAGGTCTCCAGAGCTTCTGCATCCCCGGTTCTGTTGCTGATGACCGCAAAGTCGGTATCGGACACGGCAACCTGGCTTCCATGCTTCTCGAAGACCAGACCAAGTGCTTCGCATTCTGCGCTGGTCACGAATCCTTCGCAGCTGCTGAAGGAGCAATCGGTCTCGCACGCAGCGCAAACAAAGCCCGTAAGGAACCCCTCCGCGTTATCCTCAACGGTCTCGGTAAAGATGCTGCTATGATCATCAGCCGTATCAACGGTTTCACCTTCGTCGAAACCGAATTCAACTACGCTACCGGCGAACTTACCATCGTCTCCGAAAAGGCATACTCCAAGGGCGAACGCGCAGCAGTCCGCTGCTACGGCGCAGATGACGTCCGTGAAGGCGTTGCCATCATGTGGAAAGAAGGCGTGGATATCGCTATCACCGGTAACTCCACCAACCCGACACGCTTCCAGCATCCTGTCATGGGTACCTACAAGAAAGAACGCGTTGCCGCTGGCAAACCCTTCTTCTCCGTGGCATCCGGCGGCGGTACAGGCAGAACCCTGCACCCCGACAACATGGCAGCAGGTCCTGCTTCCTACGGTATGACCGACACCATGGGCAGAATGCACTCCGACGCTCAGTTTGCCGGAAGCTCCTCCGTTCCCGCTCACGTGGAAATGATGGGTCTCATCGGTATGGGTAACAACCCCATGGTCGGTGCTTCTGTTGACGTTGCTGTGGCAGTTGCCCAGGCAATGGCATAATTGATCATCTGATCAGTTACTGATTTTTCAAACTCCGTTCTGTACATCGCAGAGCGGAGTTTTTTTGTTTTCTGCTGATCAGAGTTCAAACGGGGAGTCGCTGAAAACTTTCACTCCGGCGGCTCTGATTTCGTTCAGGATTGCCTGATTTTCCTTTGTTTCCAGAGTAAAAAGAGCTTCTATCTTATCCAGAGAACAAACACGGTTCATGGCTGTCACACCGATCTTGCTGTGGTCGGCAATCAGTATCACCCGGTCGGAATGTTCCATCATCTTCCGGTTGATCCCGGCGATCTGTTCATTGTGATTGAAAATCCCGGCAGAGGAAATCCCCCGTGCAGAAAGAATCGTGGCATCGGCATAATATTCTGCAACTGCCGACTCTGCATGGGAACCGAGAAACAAGCCGCTTTCCGGATGAAAACAGCCGCCGGTACACCGGATTTCAGGTCCGCCGCCGGAGGGAAAAATTTCAGCAATCACATTGCACAGCGAAAGAGAATTGGTGATGACTGTCTGCCGGGAATTCCGGAGAAAGATCCCCAGGTGAGTTGTCGTGGAACCGCCGTCAATAAAAAGCGTTTCCACCTCTTTCAGGTACTCATAAACACGCCATGCAAGATAGCGTTTTTCTGTAGAATACCATTTTTCCCGCAAGGTGAATGGGACGAGTTCATCAAGATTGTTCCGCTGACGGCAGATTCCGCCGCGGATCCGGGAAACGCCGCCGTTGGATGCAAGCTCGGTGAAATCACGCCGGATCGTTGCCGGACTTGCCTGAAACAAGCTGACAGCTTCTTCCACTGTCAGAATTTCATGACGGGAAAGATACTCCTGTATCTGTGACCGTCTCAGTTCTCCATTCATAATCAGCCGCCTTTCTCTTGATTTTATTCATAAAGTAGCACTAAAATGATCAATTTCAATCAAAAAAATGATTGAAACGGCAAAGAATGATCATTTCGGACAAAATCTGATTGATTTTCGCAAAGCGTTATGATATATTTATCCCGGAAAAATTAATTGCCGGATGTTCTGTCCGGCGTTCTGTTCAACCGAAAGGAAGAGGTATCTTTATGAAAACGACCGCCGTAAGATTGTACGGGAAACGTGATTTGCGTTTGGAAACATTTGAACTGCCCGCGCTCTCCGAAGATTCGATCCTGGCAAGAATCATTTCTGACAGTGTTTGCATGTCCACCTATAAAACAGTGGAACAGGGTGCGGCACACAAACGGGTTCCGGATAATGTTGCAGAAAATCCTGCGATCATCGGTCATGAACTCTGCGGTGTGATCCTTGAAGTCGGAAAAAAATGGGCTGACAAATATCATGCCGGAGACAAATTTGCTGTTCAGCCGGTACTTGATCCCACCGGAAGTTATGATACCATCGGTTACTCTTTCGGAACCGTAGGCGGCGATTCTGAACTGGTCATGATCCCGAACGAAATCATCGAACACGGCTGTATTCTCCCCTACTCCGGCGATGCCTGCTTCCGTGGGAGTCTTGCGGAACCCATGAGCTGTATCATCGGCGGGTTCCGTGCATTCTACCACAACGGAAAAGAAGAATATACTCACGAGATGGGCAATGTGGAAGGCGGCAGGATGGCAATCATCGGCGGAACAGGACCCATGGGACTTGGAGCCATTGATTATGCCCTGCACGGTCCGCGGAAACCCGGTCTGCTGGTCGTGACAGATATCAACCCCGACCGTCTGGCGCGTGCAGAGAAAATCTTCTCTCCTGCTGAAGCTGAAAAGGATGGGATCACACTGAAATTTATCAATACAGCCGACATGGATGCCTGTTCCTTTTTGCGGGGACTCACCGATGGCAAAGGCTTTGATGATGTCCTCTGCATGGCACCGGTCAGGGATGCGGTGGAGCTTGCTGACAAGATCCTCGGCAGAGATGGCTGTCTGAACTTCTTTGCAGGTCCTATGGATCAGAAGTTCTCTGCAGACTTCAACTTCTACAACGTCCACTATGCTTCAACCCATGTTGTCGGCACATCCGGCGGAACTGTTACTGACCTGCGGATCGCTCTGCAGATGATGGAACAGAATCTGATCCATCCGGAAGTAATGATCACCCACATCGGCGGTCTGGATGCGGCAATCGAAACGACAATGAATCTTCCTTCGATCCCGGGGGGAAAAAAGATGATTTATCCCGGAATCCGTCTGCCGCTGACTGCCGTTGCAGACTTCGGGGCGAATTCGGGAAACCCTCTTTTCGCCAAACTTGCAGAATGTTGCGAAGCCAATGGCGGGCTCTGGAACAAAGAGGCGGAACAGATTCTGCTGAACCATTTCAATATCAACTGATGTTATTCTGAAAGAAAGGAAAAACTAATATGGCACTTGTCAATTTGAAAGAAATGCTTCAGGCAGCCTCTGCCGGAAAATATGCAGTCGGAATGTTCGACGTCTCCGATTTGGAAATGATCCGTGCAGTTGCCGAAGAAGCGGATGCGCTGCGTTCCCCCGTGATGCTCGGGGCTTTGGGTCCCGACCTGGAAGGCGATCGTCTGGATTACTGGTTCTCCCTTGCAAAACTTGCGGCAGAAAAGGCGTCCGTCCCGGTCTGTATTCACTTGGATCATGCAAACACATTGGAACAGGTCATGCGTGCGGCAAATATCGGATTCACCTCAGTGATGCTGGATGCTTCTGCATCACCGTTTGAAGAAAACATCTCCCGTTCCAGAGAAGTTGTGGATGCAGTAAAATCCCGCGGCATCACAGTTGAAGCGGAACTCGGTCATGTCGGCAACGGATGGGTCGGCTCCGGCGAAGGCAGTGAATCCGGTCCGGATATGCTGACCGAACCGGAAAAGGTGGCAGAATTTGTTGAGCGGACAAAAGTCGATGCTCTGGCGGTGTCGATCGGAACGGCTCATGGCGTTTACATGAAAGCTCCGGAATTGGACATTGCACGGTTGGATAAGATCAAGTCCTGTTCTGATATCCCGCTGGTGCTTCATGGCGGCTCAGGAACGCCGGAAGACCAGATGTCGCAGGCGATTTCCCATGGTATCTGCAAAGTAAACATCTATTCCGAACTTCTGACAGCCTGGAACACTGCCATGCTGGATGAGTTGAAACAGCTTCCGCACATGGCAGCTTGGCCCGCAGTTCTCCGAAAGAAACCTGATGCGGCAATGCGTGAAGTCATCCGCCAGAAAATCAAATTCTTCGGCAGTAACGGAAAAGCTTGATTTAACTCTGCAAAACCGGCAAAAAAATGGACTGCGGCAAATTGATGCTACAGTCCATTTTCATTTCTATCTGAAAAGAGAAATCAATCCAGACCGATAAATTCTTTTGCTTTATCCCAGAAAGAAGCATACTTCGGATGCTCTTCCGAACGGGTCGATGGAGAAGCAAATGTTTCGGCATACTTCCGCAACAGATCTTTCTGTTCGGATTTCAAACCTCTGGGAACTTCCACAAAGACTGAAACGTAGTGGTTTCCACGCCGTCCGCCGCGCAGTGAGGGCATCCCTTTTTCTTTCAAAGTGAACTTGTCACCGGTCTGAGTTCCGGGCGGGATTTCCAAATCAGTCTTTCCGCAAACGGTCGGAACCTGAATCTTTCCGCCAAGTGCAGCTGTCGGGAAGTCAATGGGAACTTCACAGTAAATATTCGTACCGTCACGCTGGAAAATTTCATGTTCACGAACTTCGATTTCCACATAAAGGTCGCCATCCTGTCCGCCTCTGAGACCGGGTTCCCCTTCGCCGGAAACACGGAGACGGTTTCCGGTATCGACTCCTGCGGGGATCTTGATGGAAACTTTACGGGATGTCTTGACCTGTCCCTTACCACCGCACTCACGGCACTTCTTTTCCGGCACAACGCCCCGTCCATTACATTCCGGACAGGTGTGCATAACAGTAAAGAAGCCCTGAGAAACTCCGACCTGACCGCGTCCGCCGCATCTGCGGCAGGTGACATTTTTAGAACCTTCTGCACAACCGGAACCATGACATTCCATGCAGACAGACATACGGTCAAATTCTATGGTCTTTTCCAAGCCATTGACGGCATCTTCAAAGTTGATCTCAAGTCTGTACCGGAGATCATCGCCATCCACGGGAGCATTCGGGGAAGGTCTGCGCTGACCGCCGCCGAAGAAGCTGTCAAAGGGACTTCCGCCGCCAAAGAAACTGTTGAAGATATCGAACGGATCACCGCCTCCGCCACCGCCCATTCCGCCGGCTTTGAACGCATCTTCTCCATACTGATCGTAAAGAGGGCGTTTTTCTTCATCGGAGAGAATTTCATATGCCTTGGAGATTTCTTTGAATTTCTCCGCCGCTTCCGGATTATCCGGGTTTCTGTCCGGATGGTACTTGATGGCAAGTTTCCGGTATGCTTTCTTGATCTCCGCTGTATCTGCAGAACGGTCGACGCCTAAAAGTTCGTAGTAATCCATGTTCGTCAGATCTCTTTTTCGATGCTTTCAGCCATGAGGGAGGCAGCACGTTTTGCAAATTTTGCGGGATCCGGCAGCGGACTTCCTTCTGCGAGAAGAGCCTGATCATACAGCAGCTCCGCATACTCACTGACCTTCGGATTGGCAGGATCTTTTTCCACCAGTTTGGTCAAGCCGCTGATCAATGGATGAGACGGGTTCAGTTCAAGGATCCGTTTCACTTCCATAACTGGCTGGTTCAGAGCTTTCATGATCCGCTGCATGTGGGGGCTGGGATCATTTTCTTCGCCGGAAAGACGGCTGACGCTTTCAGTCATTGCGCCGGAGAAACGGACATCTTTGACTTTGTCTGCCAGAACTTCTTTGATCTTGGAAATCAGGTCTTTTCCGCCCTGTTCCTGTGCTGCTTTTTCGGCTTTTTCGTTCAGCTCTTTCATTGCAGCGGAGTCTGCAGAGATCTTTGCCTTTGCCACAGAAACGAGCTTCTTGCCTTCATATTCCGGAATTGCCTGAACGACCCATTCATCAATGGGTTCATGCATCATCAGAACGTCATAACCGGCTTTCTTGAAACTTTCGATATGGGGAGAGGCTTCCATATATTCGCGGCTGTCGCCGGTCATATAATAGATCTCTTTCTGGTCTGCGGGCATTGCTGCGACATATTCTTTCAAAGTGGAATATTCGGCAGCAGGTTTGTTAAGGGTTTCAAACAGAAGAAGATTCCGCAGTTTTTCTGCATTGGCATAATCTTCATGAGTTCCTTCTTTCAGCTGCGGACCGAAGTTCTTGAAGAATTCAGTGTATTCTTCACGCTTGTTTTTCAACAGATTATCAAGTTCGGTGAGGATCCGTTTTGTGACAGCCTTGTTGATCTTTCCGATCATGGGGTTATCCTGCAGTGTTTCGCGGGAAATATTCAGCGGAAGATCGGAAGAATCGACAACCCCTGCAACAAATCTCAAGTAATTGGGAACCAATCCTTTGCAATCATCGGAGATGAATACCCGGCGGATATAGAGCTGAAGATCGGTGCTTTTTCTTCCGGGGAAATGGAAGTCAAAAGGACACTGGGAAGGAATGTAAAGCAATGCTTTGAATTCGGTTGCACCTTCCGCACTGTAATTGATCCGGGCAATGGGTTCATCGTAATGTCCGGTCAGATGGTTGTAGAAACTGGTGTATTCTTCGTCTTTGACTTCGGACTGGGGACGGAGCCAGATGGCAGTTCTGGAGTTCAGAACCTTATCTTCCATGATATCTTTTCCGTCTTTATCCTTGACAGTTTGCAGCATCTTGACGGGGTGTTCGATAAAGTCGGAATATTTCTTGACGATCGTAGAGATCTGCCAGTTTTCAAGATATTCTTTGGCATCATCTTTGAGGTGCAGTGTGATGGAAGTACCCTGAGACGTGCGTGTACCTTCTGCAATGGAGAAGGATTCTTCTCCGCTGGATTCCCAACGGACAGCTTCTTTTCCGCCGGCTTTGCAGCTTTCCACGGTGACTTTATCAGCGACCATGAATGCGGAATAGAATCCGACCCCGAACTGTCCGATAAGTTCCGGGGAACTCTGCCCTTCTTTAGCATTCTGCATTGCTTCCATGAATGCCTTTGTTCCGGAATGGGCAATGGTTCCGAGGTTTTTAATGATTTCATCTTTGGTCATACCGATCCCGTTATCGGAGATGGTCAAAGTTCCGGCTGTCTTATCCGGGCTGATCCGGATTTCCCAGTCCTGAGAGAATTCCGGGTTTGTGAGAGACTCGAAACGAGCCTTATCGATAGCATCCGCGGCATTGGCGATCAATTCACGGAGAAAAATCTCCTTGTTGGAATAGATCGAATGGATCATCATGTGCAAAAGCTGTTTGACTTCTGTCTGAAATACTCTGTTTTCCATAAAATAACTCCTTATGATTTGTTTTTACATAAAATGTATTAGCAAAAATCATGCCAAGAATGGTTCAGGCAGAAAGAATGGAAACAACTGTGTCAAAATGTCTCAAAAAGTGCGACAATCAGGGACATTTGTCCAATTTTTCAAAGGAATTCCGGACAAAAAAAAGGGCAAGTCTTTTATGACTTGCCGCTTTTTCCAATGAGAAGAATGAACTTATTCCGCAACCGGAACAACTTCATCAGCCTGAAGACCTTTATCTCCCTGGGAGACAATGAATTCCACAGTCTGACCTTCCTTCAGTGTACGATAGCCATCAATCTTGACAGAGCTATAATGTACGAAAATGTCTCCGCCGGAGGCTCTTTCAATAAATCCGTACCCCTTGGCATTGTTAAACCATTTGACTTTACCTTGTTCTTTTTCAGCCATTTCTCTCTACTCTCTCTTTAAAAATTTAACGAGATCATCTGCGGAACAATTAAACTGATAGTTCAAAACACTGATGAAGTAACAGAAAATCTGGTGAATCGATGAAATATCTCATAAAACGCTCATTTCATATCATCTTTTCAGCATACTACAAACCAGTGTCACAACCGCGCAATTTTACCGCATCGGATGTTCTCACGCTACTTATTATGCAATAGTTTTTATAAATTGTAAAGGGGGGTAAACTAAAAAAAATGAAAAAAAATGAATTTTTTACAAAAAAAAGCAAAAAAAATCAATGGATCAGCGAAGTTATTGCCACGAGAATAAAGTAAAATATCTGATAAAGCCAGACATCCTGGCGCAGCAAGAGGCGTTTCCGGTAAAAATAATATGTCCGCAAAAAGAAAACTAAGATAAAAACAATTTTGACCAGGAAAAGACTTTTCCAATAGGGACAAAGACAGATCGTAAAAAACGCAATTAAAATATCAAGAACGATAAAAGCAAGGGCTTCCATAAACGCGGTCGTGACAGGCGGGATCTTCTGCATGTGGAATTCCCGGCAGAGAGCAAGGAAACGATGCACCGGGCCATCTCCGAATTTTTCCATGGAACGGACAACCGTCTTCAGCTTCTTTTCCTTACCGTTTCCGGACTTTGAATAGAATTTATCTGCAAGACAAATCACTTTTTCTTCGGGCGTTTCAGGAAGAAAATCTTCTTCCGGCAAAGGCAAACCGCTCTCTTTGATCTCTGCGGCAGTCAAACCACTTCCGGTATGCCGTTCACAAATACGGGCATAAACTTCAAGATCCAATCCATTTTCCCTGCCGTATTCCCGAAGCATTTTTGCCCCGAGGATCCCGTGTTTGATATAAGGCTCGGTTCCAAGACAGAAGATATCTTTGGCACGGCATTTTCCAATTCCGATATCGTGGAGCATCGCACCATTGACCAGAATTTCTGTATCAAGATTCAGCTTTTTGTTATATTTTGCGATCTGAAGGGCCTTATCGCGAACCTGCTCGCTGTGCCATATCAATAATTTCCGCAACATGGTATCTTGCGGATAAAAATACTTTATGATATCTATTGGATCCACGATATCACCCTTGCGATATTCCATAACTCTTACCTTGACTCTTCAGTAATATACATCACATCATTAATTTGTCAAGGCAATTTTCCAAAGAAAGCAGATATCGTTTTCGCTCCAATCCGGCAGCGAAACCAGTCATGGCTCCATTCATCCCGACAACCCGGTGACAGGGCAATATAATTGAGACCGGATTTTTCCCCACTGCACCGCCGACAGCTCTGGCACAGGGCGCATTTCCCGACAGCTCAGAAACTCTCTCAGCAAGCCAACCATAAGTAACTGTTTCTCCATACGGGATCTCTCCAAGCAACGTCCAGACTTTTTTCTGGAATTCCGTGCCATACAGAGTCAACGGCAATGCGGAAGGAGCAGGTTTTCTGCCTGCAAAATACTCTTTGAGCCACAACTCTGCTGAACGGAACACCGGAAGATCACACCGCTCCGTAAAAGGCTGAACGAATGCACCCCCGAAATGCTTTTGCCCTTCAAACCAGAGCCCGGTTAGAGAAACGCCGTCAGAAGCAAGCGTCAACATTCCAAGGGGTGATGCTATCTCCGTTGAATAAATTTTTATCTCTGTCATAATCAATTCTCTCTATTCCCGGGAATAATTTATAACGTGACTTGAAAAAGTCAAGAAAAAAAGTCATTTTTCCTCTCAGCCACTTGAAAAAGATGGAAAAGGCGGGTATTATACCTGAAATTTAACGGAGATTGTACAATGAATGAAAGCGGAAATCCCTGTGTGTTTTCCCCATGCAGGAAGTGGAGATATCTTTTGAAACATACCTGGCGGGATCTGCTTGATCCGGAAGAACGGGCAATCGCATGGATCGCATTGAACCCTTCCACTGCCGATGAAAATCAGCTTGACCCGACATTGCGCCGGATCAGAGGTTATACCCGTGATATGGGCTGCAATACGTTTTATATGCTGAATCTTTTTGCCTACCGGGCAACGGATCCGAAAGTCATGCGTGCAGCAGAAGATCCTATCGGACCGGAAAATGATTACTGGATCAAAAAAATTGCCATGGAATCAAAAATGGTCGTCTGCGCCTGGGGGCTTCATGGAAAATTCATGGATCGGCAGGATCATGTTCTTGCCTATCTCCGGGAACTTCCCTGCGATTTGCGGTACATGGAACTTTCCAAAGACGGAACTCCGAAGCATCCGCTTTACCTGAAAAGTGAACTCAGACCGCAAAAATTTTAATACGCCGGTTTTCAAATATTATTCCGGCGCCCTGCCCGCCTTTGATCCTGAAACTTTGACAGACCAGTTTGAATCTGATCATGCCTGGATCCGGAATGTCCGGGTTTCAGGCTCTTTTTCATCACGGATAACATCGATCCGGATGGTTTTACCGGGAGGATAAAGCCCCTCTCCGCGTTCGGGCCACTCAATCACACAGTAAGCGTTCGGATCTTCCAGAAACTCATCGATCCCGAACGCAAGAGCGGCATCCGGGTCATCGATCCGGTAAAGATCCATGTGGTAAAGCATACCCCCAGCGGGGATCACATACTCCTGCACGATGGTAAACGTCGGACTGGAAACAGGTTCCGTAATGCCAAGCCCACGGGCAAAGCCGCGGGTAAATGCAGTTTTTCCGGCACCAAGTCCGCCGAACAAGAGCAGAACAGTTCCGCGTTTCAAAGATTTTGCCAGTTCACCGGCATATTTTTCCGTTTCTTCCGGAGAATGTGTTGTAAATTCGTTCATCATCTTCTCAAAGGGTCAAATTTTTTCTACTCGATAGAGGGTTTCATTAACAGCTTCAACGACACGGACTAACGTCCCCTGGGGAATTTCATCGGCAGCAATCGCCGTAATTTCCCGTGTTGAACCACCAACTGAAACTGTCACTTTACCATAAACACTGCCGCCGGGGATCTTCATGTAAACGGTTCCTGTCTTCCCGACAATATCTTCTGTCTTAACGTTGCCGGATTGCTGGAGGTGCATCATTCCCCAGATCACCCATGCAGTCAAACTCATTGCGATCAAACCGAACACAAAGGCAGCAAGAAATCCCCAGAACCCGTGATCTCCCCAAAGGACTCCGCTCCATCCGAAAATACTGATAAAAGCAAGAACGGCACGCAAACTCAGAAAATGAAAGTCTGCAATATCGGCATCAACAACATCCTCTGCTCCATCCGCAGAATCATCGGGACCGCCAATGGAAGCAAAGATAAGGTTCAGGATAAAAAACAGAGAGCCGCCAACAGCAAGTCCCCAATAGAGACTCATCACGGTATCACCAGCAAAAAATGTGCTGACTGTACTGAAAAAATTCTGTATCATCTGTCACCTCCTGATGTCTGATAAGATTCCGGTTTTACTATAGCACCGTTCATGTTCTTTTCAAATCCTGAACAGAAAAATTCTATTCCATCTCACTTTTCAAAATACATTCCGCTGTCTTGAGAGATTCAGCCTTTGCTGTAAAGCAGATCTCTCCTTCCATATCCGGCAGACTCTGGACGATCGCCAGAGCAGAACCGCTGAATGTTTTGACAAAAGAAGCCTGTTCCGACTCATGACTTTTCGGATCTCCGGAACACACACCACGCAGTTTTCCTGCACCTTCCACCGCAAATTCCAGGCGAACAGCCGCATCAGGAACAACCGTTCCGTTTTCATCCAGAACATCGATCCTGATAAAAGAAATATCTTCCCCATCTGCAGAAAGAACTGTCCGGTCGGGTGTCAGACGGAGCTGCGCCGGGGCTCCCGCTGTCCGCAGAACTTCACGGCAAACTTCTTTTCCGTTGTTTTTACCGATCGCGACCAGCGTTCCCGGTTCATAAGGAATATCCCACCAGATACGGGGACGAGTACACCCTCTCTGGAGAAATTCCGGGAACCCGGGGATCTTCTTTCCGTTCAATTCCAGCTCAACAAAATCACAGTTTGTGAACGCATAGAGAGTGATATTTTCTCCCTCTTTTCCGGGATGGGTCCAGTGGGGGAAAATATGCAGTACCGGTTCTTCTGACCACATTTTTTTGTAATAGTAAAAACAATCTTTCGGGAACCGGCAGATATCCAGCACTCCGAACTGACTTGTCACGACCGGCCAACCGCAGGTTTCTCCACGGTATTCAATTGCCGACCACATCAAGCCGCCCGCGAGGTATGGACGCAGATCGGTATATTCCCACTCTCTTTCGTGAGAGTTGATAAGATTGTATTCTGTGTTGTATTTCCCGTTTCGTGCAAAGGTCCGTCCATCGCCAAGGACTTCCATTTCCTGATCTTTTTTGACAGGCTCCTCCTCATAAATCCCCCTTGCTCCGCGACCGGACGCATATTCACTGACCATGATTTTTCTGTCAGGAAACAAACGGTGATCTCTATCGGTGATCGCCATTCCGCCGCCGTTGTAACCGACGACATCAGTCACGCAGGCAAAACCGTTTGCGTTGGCATCGGCATTGCCTTCCAGTGCGACAGCCGTCAACCGTTCCGGATCAAGCTGATGGGCAAGATCATGCAGTTTCTGCAAGTGAACGGTCAGAGAATCATTTCCGTTTCTGGCACCGGCAGTGTTCGCAAGCCCCCAGAGAATGATGGACGGATGATTTCTGTCCCGCCGGATCAAGGCAGTCAAATCGGCTTCTGCGCCGTTATCTGTATGCAGATTTCTGGTTTCAGCCCAGAGAAGCATCCCCAGCCGGTCACATGCCTCCATCAATGCCGGAGCAGCCGGATTGTGAGAGGAGCGGATCATGTTTGCCCCCATCTCTTTGAGGACTTCCACATTTTTCCAGTGAGCCCGGTCAGGCAATGCCGTCCCGAGTCCGCCGAAATCATGGTGAATGTTCCCTCCGCGCAACTGCAGTTTCCGTCCGTTCAGATAAAAACCGTCATCGGCTGTAAATTCAAAATAACGGATCCCGAAAGGAATCTCTGCGCTGTCTTTTCCCGCTGATGTGCTGAGTTCCGCTGTCAATGTATAAAGATTCGGAGCTGTCACATCCCAGAGAACCGGATCATTGACGGTCAACGCCGTTTTGATTTTTCCGTTTTCCAAACTTGCGGACTCGATTTTAACTGTTGTTTCCGCAGAGCATTTTCCATTGGGATCGAGGATCCGGAAAGTACAAATGCCATCTGCTGCAGAAAACGTTTTTTTTGACTGCAGTTCAGCCGTGATTTTTACAGTGGCTGAACTTTTTGAGATTTCAGGTGTCGCAACTGCAACGCCCCACGGTTCAAAAGCACATGCAGGCTTGACGATCAAGTGAACATGACGGTAGATCCCGGCACCTTCATACCACCAGCCCTGCATCCGCTCTGCAGAAACTTCCACTGCGATTTCAATACTGTTTTTTCCGGCTGCAGCGGCAGTCAAATCAAAAATTGCCCCTGCATAACCGGAACGGTTTTCACCGATTTTCATACCGTCAGCATAAACGGTACTTTCGCCGAAAACGCCTTCAAATTCAAGGAACACTTGCTGTTCAGGAAAGATCTGCGGAATATCCAATGTTTTCCGGTACCAGCCGCAGCCGCGCGAAAGATAGGAATCGGAATGAAATTCCAAGTGATTTTCTTCAAAAGCACGCGGCTGATAATTTGCCGGAGAAAAATCTCCTTCCACACACCAGTCATGAGGAAGATCCAAAACTCGCCAGCCGGAATCATCAAAATCTGCAGCGGAAAAAACATTTTCTCCGCTGCCGGGATGAAATTTCCAATTCCGATCGATCTTTTCTTTCACTGTAAAAACTCCTTTTTGATGAACTGTTATCAGTAAGATTCTCTTTCGCTTGCCCACTTCCGGACATCACGTTCAAAAGCTGCCCGGTCAGGACCGGTCACGGTATCAACAAACTTCTTGAAATAACCTTCAAAAGCAAGTTTCATGATGTGCAGGAACATGACACGTTCTTCAAAGAGAGAGTTGGGTTCATTTTCTTCCCCTTCAGGCAGGTTCACACCACTGAAAGTGAATTTATCTGCATCAAAGGTGAAAGTCCAGACTTCCTGATCGCGGACGAGCAGGAGTTTTGCCCGCTTCAGTTTCTTTCCGACAGCAAGAGCCGCTTTGGCTTCTGCGGAGAGCTGGGGGCAGCCCTTTTTGACGACGCTTTCTTCTGCGCCCTGAGCTTCTCCGGAAGAGAATCCGAACACCAGCGGACCTTCGATCCCCAGCTGGAAGGAACCCCATTCCCCAAGATCAAGTGCGCCGCCGTCGACTTCGGAAATATACCAGAGCCAGGTCAGGAAATCACGTCCGGGAGTAGGATCCATCCCGGCAGAATTTGTTTTTCCTCCGAAAATGATATTGGGCAGAGCATTGGCTTCTTCTTTGTAGAAACGGATCATCATTTCATTGATGGTCACGGGGATCGGCTCCATATCAAGATCTTTGATGAAACCGGAAACGATAGTATCCATCACTTTCTGTGAACCGGTGACAGCATACATTTCATTGAATGCCCGGTTCACTGCAACAGTCGTTGCACCGATGGTGGGAGGCATTTTCATGAGGTTCTTTTCGATTGCCTCTTCCTTGATCTGCTTTTTCATCTGGCGCGGCACGACGGCGGTTTGATTTGCCAGCATGTAAGCCAGTTCATCACGACGACAGATCGCACTGAGCAGAGATGAAGGGATCTTCCGTTCTGCTTTGCGGAGATTGATGTGCAGGTGTCCGCCAAGAATAGAGGTATTTTCATCGATCTCTGTTTCCAGAAGATGACGTCCGCTGACCCATGCAATTTCCGGTTCATCTTTTACATTATCAAGCTTTCCTGCAGCCCCCTGATTGAGACGGGCGAGATAATCGTCCGGCAGGGGTGCGGAAAGATTACAGAATGTCAAAGCAAAGGGACCTTTTGTTTCAATCGGCATAATTCAATCCTTTATTTCAATTTTACTTTTGCCACAGCTTTCCGGATCGCCGGAACAGCGCCGCATGCCGGAGCAAATTTTCCATAATGTCCATCCTGCGGGAAGAAGATCGCAAACTGTCCGGGAACAAGCTCCAGTTTGGAAACCTGTGCCGCTTCCGCTTTCTGGAACAGAACATCATTTTCAGCATCATATTCACGGGTGACAGGCATCCCTTCGTTGTAAGCCCATGCCACAGCTTCTTTTCCGGAGAGAACGACCTGGATATCTGCATAGACCCGGTGAGCTTCCAGTTCGGAAGGTTCCCACGGTGCAGAAGCATCGTATTCCATGACATTCACATAGACATTCTCAGAAACATCATGCCGTCCGACAGCTGTTTCTCCGTTCATATTTTTCAAAGCCTCAAAAGCCGCAACAAAATCCTCTCCGAGCTGCGCCGGATCAAAGGTCGAAAAACTGTCTGCGATCATACGTTATCTCCCGCAGCATTTTTTGTATTTTTTGCCGCTGCCGCAGGGACACGGTGCATTGCGTTCCACTTTGGGCTTTGCGCGGTAGGGCTGCTGTTTGACGAGCTGACCGTCATAGAAATACCAGACGCCGTTTTTCTTGCGGAATTCGGAAAGTTCATGGTGTTCCACCGGATTTCCCTGATCGGTGTAATGTGCAACGAACTCCACGGTTCCGGTTTCGGAATCTTCTGTAACGGGGGATTCCGAAAGAACGTCGATACCGGTCCAGACGGAACGTTCTGCCCAGTTTTTCATTTCTTCCACATCAATGGTCTCTCTCTGGGAAGGATGGGTGGATTCCACGATGTGATCGATCTCCCCCTTTGCGTATGCGGAATAACGGGAACGCATCAGTTCTGCCGGAGTGGCAGCCTTGCGGGTTCCTTTGATAACGGGTTCACAGCATTCGGAATAATCTTTCCCTGAACAGCAGGGGCACTTTTCTTTGTTCATTTTTCTATCTCCATGTTAGGTTAAGTTGTTATTTTCCCGGGTGTGTTGCTTTCTGAAAGGCATCCAACGATCCGTACAGCATCCTCATTTGCCGTATTTCCAGCGGACTGGCATTGGAGAGACCTGCACGGATATATCCATAGATAACCTTTTCAAAAAATTCATATTCTGCTTTGTTGTCCTTCGCCAACTTCAAAGCATCCTCAAAATTTCCGGTACACAGCAGATAAGAACGGAACTCTGCCTGCAAACCGAAACGCTTTACAACTTCTTTCAGATAACTGGCATACTCTTCATGGGGAAAAGTCCGGATTTGAGAAGTAACGGTCTTTTCTTTTGAATTTTTCGCTGTAATGACAAGATCCTTGACTGAAATGACCGTACAATATCCGTGAACACGGGAATAGAAACGGATCCCCGTCACAGCGTTGTTGCTGTTGCTGAATTGAAGAAAGAATTTATGTCCCTTCTGAACATGTCCGGTCAGCTCCGATTTGAATTTGGGATCAATCTTATACTTCCGGGAAAACTCTTCAATAAAACGCAATGCTTCGTCGTAATCTTCATTGGAGCAATGGGCAACAACAACACGGCTGAGATGTTCGACCGATCCGGCTTCCAACGGTTGATACAAACTGCTCTGACGGCGGCTGCGCTCTCTCATCCGGGCAATATTGATCTCCATCTCCCGGGCACTCGGCTGAGGTTCATAAGCGACCCATTTGATAAAAAGAGCTGAAATGATCCCAAGAAGCAGAATAAAACAGAGAATTCCAAGCACGATCAAACGGGATTGCTGTTCCCGGTTCCGCCGCATTTTATCCAGTTGACTTGATGTTATTTCTTCATCAAGGTTATTCACCTTTGCACGTTTAGCCGCTCCAATTTTCACCGTAATGGAGTTCTGTTCATCCCCGGATCGGTCTGTAACTGTATCGTCCTCTACCGGAAAATACTTCAAATCTTCCAGAACTTCATAAAAATCTTTGTACCTCTCTTTGGGGTTTCTTGCCATCATTTTACGGATGATATCAGAAAGTTTCATCGGAAGATCCGGGTTCAAATGCCGTGCTTCCACAATATCCAGGGGCACATCTCCGGAAACGATTTCCGACAATTTGAAATTCTGGTACGGACGCTGCCCGGTAACTGCGTGATAAAACACTGCACCCAGCGCATAGATATCGCTGCGGGTATCCAGTGATGTCATGGAAAAATCTGAAATCAGTTCCGGCGGTGCATACTGGATCAACCGCAGCCGGTCTTCATCCGGACGGGATGCAAGATCAAGAAAATCCCGTTCCAACCCGAAATCGGCAAGTTTGATTTCCCCGTCAGACGTCAGCAGAATGTTATCCGGCTTGATGCTCCGGTGAACGATCCGGTCCTCTTTCCAGGCAGCCGCCAAGGTTTCTGCAAGTGTCTTAACAATATGAATACAGCGGGAAAGAGAAAGTTTCCCCTCCTGCTGCAAAACTTCTGCAAGAGATTTTCCCTCAACATACTCCATCGCATAATAAAAAAGTCCATTCTCCTCGCCGACTGCCAATACTTTTGTCGTGTGGGGATATGTTTTTTTCATTGCTTTCCGTCCGGTATGAATGAAAGAAACGATAAATTTCGCATCGTAAGTATGATCTTTTGAGAGGATCTTGACAGCAGTTTTTTCTCCGGAACCGATCTTTTCGGCAAGGTAGATCTCTCCCATATCACCGCTGGCAAGATGACTGATGATCACGAAGTCAGCAATTACCGATCCGGATGCAAATGCCCCGTCCGGGACCAATGATTCTCTGCCGCATTTGCTGCAGGCGATCATTTTTCCCGTTTCGGAATCCTCTGCCGTCAAAATCTCCCGGCAGGCATTACAAAGGTATCTCATGGGGTCGCTGCTCCATCGTTATCATTAAATTTTCCGGAAAAACGGATTTTTTCCTCTCTCAAAAACTGCATTATTTCAGTAACATACACCATAAAAACGGTTTTCCAAATAAAAAACTGTGGAAAAATGTGAAAAAAAACGATTTCTTTGACTTGCGAAAACGCCAAAGAGAGAGTATCTTACCACATATGTGTTTTTTTACCGGAATAAAATTCCGGGAAACATTGAGAAATAACAGTGAACTGACAACCAACCATAAATATAAATCAGGAGAAAAAAACATGAGTTGTTGCGTTTCCGCACTGCAGAAAGCCCGCTATTCCTATCAGCCCAAACTCCCCGCCGCTCTCAAGGCAGGCGCAGTTGTCAAATGCACCGAAGGCGAAAAACTCGCCGCATTCGCTGACAAGGAAAAAATCGAAGCCCTCTTCCCCTCCACCAGCAACATGCCTGTGCTGACTTTCGCAAAGGCTGATTCCGCTGCTCAGGGTAAAGCTGTCAACGTCGGTGTTATCCTCTCCGGCGGTCAGGCCCCCGGCGGACATAACGTTATCGCAGGTATCTATGACGGTATCAAGAGCCTCAACAAAGATTCCAAACTCTTCGGTTTCAAAGGCGGTCCCGGCGGACTCGTCGACAACAACTACGTTGAAATCACCGATGAATTCATGGATGCTTACCGCAACACCGGCGGATTCGATATGATCGGTTCCGGAAGAACCAAACTCGAACTCGTCGAACAGTTCGATAAAGGCGCAGAAAACTGCAAAGCTCTCGGTATCGACGCTCTCATCATCATCGGCGGCGATGACTCCAACACCAACGCATGTCTGCTCGCTGAATACTACAAGAAGAACAACGTGCCCATCCAGGTCGTCGGCTGCCCCAAGACCATCGACGGTGACCTCAAGAACAAGTATATTGAAACCTCTTTCGGTTTCGATACCGCTACCAAAGTTTACAGCGAACTGATCGGTAACATCGAACGCGATGCAAACTCCGCCAAGAAGTACTGGCACTTCATCAAGCTGATGGGCCGTTCCGCTTCTCACATCGCTCTCGAATGCGGTCTCAAAACTCAGGCTAACATCACCATCATCTCCGAAGAAGTCGCTGCAAAACAGCAGACCCTCGATGACATCGTCACCGATATCGCAAACGTTGTCATGAAGCGCGCTGAAAACAAAGAAAACTTCGGCGTTATCCTGATCCCCGAAGGTCTCATCGAGTTCATCCCCGAAATGAAGAAACTCATCGCTGAACTCAACGACCTCCTCGCAAAAGAAGGCGAAAACTTCACCTCCATCGAAGCAAAAGACGAAAAGATCAAATTCATCCTCGACCGTCTCCCCGCAGAACTCAAGGCTGTCTTTGCATCTCTTCCCGAAGCAATCCAGCTCCAGCTCTCCAATGACCGTGACCCCCACGGAAACGTTCAGGTTTCTCTCATCGAAACCGAAAAGCTCCTCGTCGAACTGGTCAAAGGCAAGCTGAAAGCATCCGGCAAGAAGATCAAATTCGGTGCTCAGACACACTTCTTCGGTTACGAAGGCCGCTGCTCCGTTCCCTCCAACTTTGACGCTGACTACTGCTACAGCATCGGTTACAACGCTGCAGCTATCATCGCAAACGGCAAGACCGCTTACATGTCCAGCATCACCAACCTGGTCGCTCCCGCAGATCAGTGGGTCGCAGGCGCAGTTCCTCTGACCGCTATGATGAACATCGAACGCCGCCACGGTGAAGATAAGCCCGTGATCAAGAAGGCTCTCGTCGAACTCGACGGCGCACCTTTCAAGAAACTCGTCGAAAACCGCGATAAATGGGCTGTCGAAACCAGCTTCGTCTTCCCCGGACCCATCCAGTACTATGGACCCAGCGAAGTTTGCGATGCTACCACCGAAACCCTGAAACTCGAACACGAAGGCAAGTAAGATGTCATCCGGAGCCAACAAATTCGATGCCGCGCGGGTCGCTATGCTCGCACGGCTCGAACTCGCTCCGGAATCGCTCGCGCGGTTCCAGAGTGAAATGGAAAAAATCGTCAGCTACGTCGATCAGCTCACTGAGCTTGATGTAGAGGGGATCGAACCCACTGCTCACGCCGCGCCGATGACTAACGTCCTGCGGGAAGATCAGGCAGTCCCCGGTTTCCCCAGAGACGTTATGCTGAAAAATGCGCCCGGCACCATCGACGATGAGCTTGTGGCAATGCCTCAGGTTCTCCCCGGCGGAGGGATGGCATAATGGATCAGAACAAACTTACCGCTATGACCGTCGGAGATCTTTCCGATCTGCTCGAAAAGAAAGAACTCTCTTCCGCTGAGATCTGCTCCGCTTATATTAATAAGGTAAAAGAGACAGATCCGCAGATTCAGGCTTTTCTGGCTCTTGACGAAAAACACGTCATGGATGCCGCCGCAGAAGCCGATCAGCGCCGTGCCGCCGGAAACGCACGTTCCCCTTATGACGGAATTCCGATCGCAATCAAAGATTGTATCGCCGTTAAAGATGAACGCTGCTCCTGCGCTTCCAAAATCCTGGAAAACTTCAAATCCGTTTACGATTCCACTGCCGTTGCAAATCTGAGAAAAGCCGGTTTCATTCCTTTCGGAAGAACCAATATGGACGAATTTGCCATGGGTTCCTCCTGCGAAAACTCCGCTTATCAGAAAACACGCAACCCCCGGAACACTGACTGTGTCCCCGGCGGTTCTTCCGGCGGTTCCGCAGCTTGTGTCGCCGCTGATGAGGTCCCTGCTTCATTGGGTTCCGATACAGGCGGAAGTATCCGTCAGCCTGCAGCCTATTGCGGTGTTGTCGGACTCAAACCCACCTACGGAAGAGTCTCCCGTTTCGGGCTTGTGGCGTTTGCATCCTCTCTTGACCAGATCGGACCTTTTACCAAAAATGTGAAGGACTCTGCGATCCTGATGGATACCATCGGCGGTTATGATGCAAAGGACTGCACCTCTCTGAATACTCCCTGCGGAGGTTTTGCTGCAGCTCTTCAGAAAGGGGATCTCAAAGGTTTGAAGATCGGTCTGCCCAAAGAATATTATGAAATGGATGGCGCATCCGATGCCGTCAAAGCTGTTGCCCGGGAAGCAATCGAAAAATACAAAGCTCTCGGTGCAGAAATGGTGGAAGTCAGCCTTCCTCATACAAAATATTCCATGGCATGCTACTACATCATCGCAACGGCTGAAGCCAGTGCAAACCTTGCCCGGTTCGACGGCGTCCGTTACGGCTACCGTTCCCCCGAGGCAACAAATGTGCTGGAAACTTACATGAAGTCCCGCGGTGAAGCCTTCGGCGACGAAGTCAAACGCCGTATCATGCTGGGAACTTATGTGCTCAGCAGCGGTTATTATGATGCCTACTATCTGCGCGCTCAGAAAGTCAGAACACTGATCCGCAGAGACTTTGAAGAAGCCTTCAAGAGCTGTGATCTGTTGCTCACCCCTGTTACGCCCGACACGGCGTTCAAGTTCGGTGAAAAATCCGATCCGATCCAGATGTATCTCAGTGACGTGTTCACCACTTCTCTGAACCTCTGCGGAACTTGCGGTATGAGCATCCCTGCCGGAAAAGATCCTGCAAACGGAATGCCTATCGGTATGCAGCTGATGGCGGCTCCGCTCCGTGAAGATCTGATCTTCCGCGCAGCTTACGCTTTTGAACAGGCTTGAGGAGATGATGATGAGAAGATTTACAGCGATCCTGATTTTTCTTGGAGTAGTCTGTTCCGCTGTGGCGCAGATCAACGTGGCGCCCGGCATGAAAATGCCGGATGTTGATGCGGATTGGGTAAAACCGCTCCGTAGGGTCTGCCCCGGAAAAGATACAAAAATCATGGATATTGTTGTCTTCTCAGATATCAATACTCAGGAAAATATCCAGACTCTCCGCTATCTGGAGAGTCTGGAATCCAAATTCCGCCGTGCCTATCAGGGAAAATGGTTACTGAAAATCAGAGTTGTTGTTCCGAATGACAAGGCGACTTTGGATAGCTTTATGAAGTTATCGGATCCATCCTATACCATTGCGATCGGAGCTGATAATAATGGCAGAACTTACCGGAATTTTGTTGTAACAAGAGTTCCCGAAGCAGTCATCGGTGTTAACGGTGCGATTGCATGGATCGGACCTGTTATGGATCTGGATTCCGTGGTAAGTGCCATTATGGATGGAACTTTTTCACTGGAAGAGTATCGCGGGATCTCCCGCATGAAAATGGAGATGCAGACAGCTCTCCGTTCGGGACTTCCTGATGTTGCTGCAAAAACAGCGGAAAAAATCCTTGAAAAAAATCCCGGGGATATGACATCCATTCAAACCATTCTTTACTCCTATGAATTGAAAAATCAATCCGGAAACGCAATCAGGTTTCTGGAGGACCGCATAGCGAAGTGCGGCAAAAAAGCCGGAGGGATCCACCTGCTGCTGCTTGACCGGATCGTCCGTTCCGGAAATCTCTCTCTCTGGCAGAAGGCTGTCGATAATGCAATCAAAAACTGCACGACGTCCGATGATAAATTGAATCTTGCCGCATTCCTTCTGGAGATGTCTCCGCGGTTCTACTTCCCGGCAGAACAGGTTCCTGAGTTGTGCGCTGATATATTGAAAATGCCCGGCACTTCTGATGATCCGGAGTTTCATGCAAACGCAATGGAAATCGCCGCCCGGGCTGAGTTTGCAGTCTGCCGTCTGGATAACGCAATTGCTCTTCAGAAAAAAACCGTTGAACTCCGGAAACAGCAGAAGAGTCCCTTCCTGAAGAACAGCCTGCGGGCATTGGAATATTATACAAAAATCAAAGATCTTTCCGTCAAAAAATGATCAACATCAGAAAATATGGCAGAACCTGGCATGTGTACGGGGATGAAGCATTGCTTGATCCCTGGGCAAAAGATATAGAACAGATCCCGGGAAAACTGCTCAGCAGAACCGGAAGCAAATACATCTGGCAAATCACTGCGGATGACGGAAAAGATTATTTTGTCAAACGGGAACGGGGCTTTCATCTTCCGTTTACGAAATCCAAAGCAGAAAAAGATTTTCGATCCTTTGCACTTCTGGAAGAAAAAGGGATCCCCTGTACAGAATGTTCCGCATGGTCAGCAACTTTTGATGATTCAATCATTGTGACCAAAGCCCTGCCGGAACATTTTGATACACTTCTGAAATATTGGTATTCCTCTCCGGAAATCAATACAGAATTTCTTCAGAAACTCTGCGATTTTCTGGCAGATGTGATTCAATCCGGCATCATGATTCCTGATCTCCGCATGGACAACCTGGCAACAGACGGAGAGAGTATCGTTATTCTTGATCCGGCGGGCGCAGTGGAAGCAGATGAACCAGTCATACCTGCGGCAGAAGTGTTGCGTTCTCTTGAAATTGCTTTCGGCGAAGTTCCGGCAGAACAGATTTCTGAAATGCTGCAGAAAGCCGGGATGTACGATACGGAAGAAGAAGCTTTTACACTTCTGAAAGAGATGGAAAAAGAGTGGGAAGAACAGACTGAAAAAGTGTGGGAAAAATGCCGTTCCGGTCTCTTTTCCAAACGGTCTGATTTTGTAACTGGAAATGGTCCCGGAAAATATTTCCGTAACACGGCTTGGCACACCCCGCTCCTGCAATTTCCGGAAGGAGTTCTGGAAGAAAAAGAGATGCCGGAACATGTAGCGAGAGAACTTTGGGAAACATCATTCCGCTGTCAGATCCGGAAGAAACCATGCGAAAATATTCCTGTTATTTACCAAAAAATGGGGGAAAACGTCAAGATTTCCATGCTGAAAGACAAAAAATATTCATTTTTTTATGGTTTTCACTGATTTTTATCTTGCAAATTCGTTCAATACTGTTATATTTATCCCTAACGATGGATATTGAATTGAGAGCATTAACAAAAAAATACAGGAGGTTATAATGCCCACTATCCCAACTTGGCTCATCGCCATTCTCGCTATTGCAGCTGTTGTATGTATGGTTGTTTCCTACATCAAAAAAGACAATCCGAAATTCAAGCCGTTGGCTGTCGTAGCCGTGATTATTCTGATTGTCTGTTCCTATGCTTTTATTGATAACAGCATAGGCATTGGCAGAGAAAATCTTGAGACCCGTACTCAGCAGGAAAGTGCAAAGCGTTTCAATGAAGCAAAGATCAAGAAAGTTGCTGAATATATCAAGTCCAAGAATCCCGGTAAGATCGTGATCATTCCCCAGGGTGGTTCTGAATGGGCTAAGAATGAATATGCAAAGGAACAGGCAGAACTCGTCAAGAAGTATGTTGGCGATGCTGAAATCAAGCCGATCGAATACACCCGTAAGCCGGAAGAAGCTCCTGCTGAACCCGGACCGACCGTTGAAGAATTCAATAAGTTCTTCAAGGCAAATGCAGATGCAAAACTGTTCATCCTCCTCGAAGCTCTCCCCATGGGTGCTGAAGTCATTAAACTTGAAGTTTTTAAGAGTGATAAACAGAAAGTTGCTTTGCTGGATATGGGCGATATCGAAGCACTCAGACCTTACTTCAAGTCCGGGCAGATTATCGTTGCAGTTGGCGGAAAACAGGGTCTGAAAGAAGCAGATTACCAGAAACCTGCTCCTGATGATCTCAATGCAGCATTTGACGCACGTTATGAACTCGTCACAAAAGACAATATTGACAAAATTAAATAAGTTTTTGTGAAAAGATTATTCAGACGTCCGGATGAAAGTCCGGACGTTTTTTTTATCTCTATTTGAATTATATCTTTCCTGTGCTATATTCAAGAGAAATCGAAATTATCACTTATCAACAGGAATTTTTATGGATAAAATCAAAGATCTCGGTTTTGCGAAACTCGATCTCAGCCGTTCAGAACGGACCGGTCAGAGTGAAACTGTTTTCTGTCCGGGAAAAACATCAGAACAGCTTGCAGAGATCCTTCTTGCATTTCAGGAAGAAAATATTCCTGTGCTGGGAACAAAATGTTCCACGGAACAGGCTGAATTTCTCGTAAAAAAACAAATTCCTGTAACATACGATCCCACATCAAAAATATTAGCTTCCGACTGGGGAGACAGACCGAATCTGAAAGGAAAAGTTGCGGTTTGCACAGGAGGAACAGCTGATATCCCGGCGGCAGAAGAAGCAGCGAAAACCATTGAGTTCTTCGGTGCGGAAGTTGACCGTCATTATGATGTTGGCGTTGCCGGACTTCACCGGCTGCTTGCACGGGTGGAACAGATCAGAGAGGCTGATATCGTGATCGCCGCTGCCGGAATGGAAGGCGCACTGGGCAGTGTGATTGCCGGTTTGACCGATGCCCCTGTGATTGCGATTCCCACCAGTGTCGGCTACGGTGCCGGCTTTGAAGGGATCGCGCCTCTGCTTGCCATGCTGAATTCCTGCGCAGAAGGCATGTCTGTCGTGAACATTGACAACGGATTCGGTGCCGGAGTTCTCGCTTGCCGGATCCTCCGGATGAAAGGACGGAACTCATGAGTAAAATATTGTATCTGGAAGGAGCTTCCGGAATTTCCGGTGATATGGCCGTTGCCGCCCTGCTGGATCTCGGCGGAAACAGAGAACATCTTGCAGAATGTTTGAAGAGTCTGCAGCTGGATGAGTTCGATTATGAAATTTCCAGAAAGAAAAGTTATGGTCTGGAAGGCTGTGATTTCAACGTGATCCTGCATCATGAACATCATCATGAACATCACCATTGCCACAGACACCTTTCTGATATCCGTGAAATCCTCGAAAAAGCAATTCTTCCGGAACGGGCAAAGTCTCTTGCGGTAAAAATCTTCAACATCCTCGCCGATGCAGAGGCAAAAGCTCATGGCTGTTCCATTGAAGAGGTGCATTTTCATGAAGTCGGCGCTGTGGATTCCATCGTCGATATTGTTTCCGCAGCTGTTCTGATCGATGATCTTGGAATTGAAGAGTGCATTGTTACCGGACTTTCCGAAGGGACCGGAACGGTGCGCTGTCAGCATGGAGAATTGCCGGTTCCGGTTCCGGCAGTTGTGAATATCGCACAAAGTTCCGGAATCCCGCTGCGGGTCACGGATGCAAAAGGGGAGATGATCACGCCCACCGGTATTGCCATTGCGGCAGCTCTCCGGACAAGTTCCAAACTGCCGCCGGAATATGTTATCGAAAAAATCGGGATCGGGCTTGGAAAACGTGATTTCGGACGCCCCAACATCCTGCGTGCCATGCTGCTTTCTGCAGTGGCTTCACCGGAAAAAATTTATGTACTGGAAAGCAATATTGACGATTCCACCGGAGAAGTTCTCGGGTTTGCCATGGAGGAGCTTTTCGCTTCCGGTGCGAAAGATGTGATCTATCAGCCCTGTTTCATGAAAAAAAACCGTCCGGCGGTTCTGTTGAAAGTCATCGCGACAGAAAAAGATCTCTCCAAAATCGAAAAAACTATCTTCCGCTGTACCACGACCATCGGTCTGAGGAAATATCCTGTCGACCGGGTCTGCATGGATCGGCAGCTTATGAAAGTCAAAACATCAGCCGGAGAAATTGAAGTCAAACGCTGTTCTTACGAAGAGATCATCCGCTATTATCCGGAATTTGAAAGTGTCAAGCGGGCGGCAAAAGGGAGCGGGATTCCCATTCAGGAAGTGTTTGAAGAAGCCGCCCGGAAAGCAAAGGAACAGGATGTCTGAGCTGTTGGACAGATTGCTCCGGAATCTTTCTGAATTCTGTCAGGATGGAATTGCGCTTGGGTTTTCCGGGGGGACAGACAGTGCGCTTCTGCTGGCTGTGATCGCAAAACTCCGGGAACAGAAACCGTTTCCCTTTGCGGCAGTCATGATGTATTCTGCTTTTCAAAGTGAACAGGAGTGCGCCGAAGCGGAAGAATTGGCAAAACGGTCCGGAGTCCCTTTTTACTGTTTGGAATATGATCCTCTGTCGATTCCGGAAGTCAGGAACAACTGCCTGGAACGGTGCTACTTCTGCAAAAAATATTTCTTCACAAAAATCCGGGAGTTCGCAGCAGAAAAAAATCTTTTCTATGTGATCGACGGAACCAATGCCGATGATCTGACAAAATACCGTCCGGGACAAAAAGCGATCCGGGAACTGGGAGTACGCTCGCCGTTGGCAGAATGTAATTTTTCCAAAGCAGAGGTTCGGCAGCTCTCCCGTGAACTTTGGCTTTCCACCGCAGAAAAACCGGCATCTCCATGTCTTGCGACCAGATTTGATTACGGCATGGAACTGACCGCTGAAAAGATCCGGAAAGTTGCAGCCGGTGAAGAGATCATCCGGAAATTTGTTCCGCAAGCGGCAGAGATCCGGCTCAGGATCGACGGCAATACGGCAAGAATTGAAGTTTCTTCTGACCAGCTCCCTGCTCTGCAAAATTGTCAGGCAGAGTTGTTCCAAGAATTGCACTCCATCGGATTCAAAGATATCACGATCGACCCACGGGGCTACCGTAGCGGAAGTTTTGATCATTTTCAGACAAAAAAAGCTGATAAGGTCTGAACGGCTGCAAAAAAAGGCATTCATGTCTCAGAATACCCCAAAACATGAATGCCAATATTCTGTTTACCGGATTTGGAATGACAGTTTTTACTGGATTTCCTCAAGGATATCGGAATCCAGATCCGCGCTTGCGAACAGATATTTTCCGTTTCCAAGACTCTTGGTCAGTCCATATTTTGAACGGAATTTGAGTCCTGCGGGAAGCGTTATGATCCCTTTGGAAGCCCCGCCGCCGCAACCGACGATCACAAGAGCATGTTTTCCGGCAGCATTCCTGTAAAGTCTGGTACGGATTTTCGTTTTCCCCTGATTCTGCACCTGCACAGCAGGGAGATTTTTTTGCGGAGTCACAAGGAACGGGGAGAGCATCTTTACTGCGGATGCGGCTTCTTTGATTTTACCCCAGAATTTTTCCGGATAGTCTGCCATTCCTTTTGCCTTGAAACGATCCCAAACGAACTTTGGCCACGGGAAAGGATAGCACCACGGAACGATACCTCTGGCATCATCCAGCAAACAAAGAAGCATCATTGAACGCATATCGCTCACCGTCGGTTCAAGATAATTTTCCAACTTTTCCTGTCCGGGATTTTGGGCATGGATGGTACGGTGGATCCCCCAGTTGAACGTCTGCGGAACGCCCCAGCAGGGCGCGCCGCTCCTGTGCATATTTTCCCGGAAAGAGCTGATATTTTTTTCCACGCCGCGTCTGCCGCCTTTTACAGATGCGATCGGGTACGGGTCATACATGAAGATATCTCCGGAAACGATGTAGTTCGGCATTGCGGAAGGAAGATTGGAAAGCGTAAAGGTGGGATGATACGGGTCAAGATGGTTGATGAGCTGACGCATCTGAACGGGGACTGAAAGCTGTTCTTCTGAAAGTTCATCTGTCAGATAATATCCCAGCAGAGCCGGATGATCCTTGATAGCATTGACCAGCTTCCGGGTCATATTGAGGGTCCCTTTTTCTCCGGACCAGCCGCGCTTCACATAATTGGAGTGTTTGACATAAAATGCAGTAAGGCACACAATGATCTTGATATTATAGTGCTGCATCCGGTCGAGCCCCTTGCGGATGGCTGTGATTTTTTCCTGATCGTCAGGTGCGGCAATACTCAATGCGGAGTAATCCATAATGAGATTGAACGGAGAGTCCTTCAGCCGTTTCAGATGTTCCTCCCGCTGATGGGGAAGACTGCTGTAAAAAATCCCCAGCGGAAAGAACGGTTTTCCATCCACATACATCCGGTTTTCCCGGTCAAACGTCACCGCTCCGGCAGGAGGAGCATACTTTGCCCGAACCGTTACCGGATGCGTGATCGTTCTGTATTTTCTTTTTTTGACAGGATCGACCAGTGTCATGTGCATAACGGCCTGACCCACGGGTAGAACCTTCGGAAACTTTCCTTCCGCCCAGAAATCTTTTACGGGAACGACCTGCTGGAAAAGAACCTTATTATCTTTCACAAATTCTACTACACAGAGCAGATTTTTGAGTTCATCCGGAATGCTGATCCTGATCCGGAAAGAGCTGTTTTTTTCAAAAAATGTTGCGGAACGCGGCTCTATCAGGAACGCATTGACATCAACCCCTTCCTGATAAACACGAAGGTCATCGAACCAGATCGTTCCCAGAAAATCGTACCACTGAGCCAATCGCAGAAATGCGCTGGCACCTTTCACTCCCGGGAAGATATAGCTGAACTCATGAAAAGCATCTTCTTTCGGAGGGACAGCAAAAGGGACAACTCTGTTTTTCCAGAAAGTGCTCATGCTCCCTTTAGAGTCTTTGTAGTAGGTTTCCATGAACCGGTAACTGGTTGGGGGTCTTTTACGGACAGCATGCCGGACACCTTTTCCCTTTACATTGACAACGACCCGGTATTTATATCCGGGCTTGATCTTTTCCGGGGGCAATGCGATCGAACTGTCGAGAACCCGGCTGACTCTACCAACGCGGTCGATCCGCAATGCGGTATTTCCGTTATTACCTTCCCCTTTTGCGAAACGACTCCCTTCGCCGAGGATGATGCTTTTGTCATTCGGATCTTCAAATCCGGTTCCATAAACGAGCATTTTCTCCTGAACCGGTTCATAGGAGAGCAATTCATTTGCAGAAGGAACAGCACTTTGCAGAACGGCTCCAGCGAAGAGAGCACAGGAACAGAAAAAAAGTTTTTGCATAGTAAATTATCCTTTGAATTTTTTGGAAAATGTCTTGAGTCAATTTCAAAAGTCCTCAGAAATTCTTAAAATTCATCGCTGCGATCTTAAAGCGGGGCGTTTTCGGTGGTTATTTATT
>SUVT01000025.1 GCA_015061845.1 Lentisphaerota bacterium | reverse complement strand
GTTGGAAATGGTAGTTTGAGCGTGGCTACCCACAGGGTAACCACCGAAAACGCTCCATTTGCAGATCGCAACAAGAATTTTCTGCCATTTTTGAAGACTTTTGAAATTGCCTCAACAGAAAGGAATCATATCATGAAAAAACTTCTTCTCATTGCACTGGCTCTCGTTGCTGCATTCGCATGTTTTGCACAGGGAGCAAAAAAGAAACCGAAAGTGGAATTCAAAGTAACACTGATCGGGGAAAAAACCGTCTTCAAACCCGGCGATGTGATCCAGTTCAAAATGGAATTCAAAGCCCCGGAAAACTACCGTCATGCAGCTTGGGTCGCTCTTGCATACGTCAAGAATGTCCCCGCAGATTTCGCAAAGGCTATTAAAAAGGAAGTCAAAGGAAAAGCTCCGTATCAGAATGTTCATTTTATGAAATATCAGTGGCTGCCCAATGACGGCAAAAAAGAATACATCGGAAAATTCTCCACCGCAAACTTCCCGGAAGGCGATTACAACATCTCTGTTACCGGACTTTTCCGCGAAAAACCGAAAGCAAATATCAAGACAGATGTCTATCAGGGAGCAGATTTGATTTTCTCCATTGAAAAATAACAATTGAGGTTCCAACATGAAAAAATTGTTACTTTCAGCAGCGATCCTGTTGTCCGGCACTATGCTTTCTGCAATGCCGTTCCTTTCAGGAAAAACTGCCGTTATTGATGGGGATCTCTCCGATCCTGTTTGGAAATCTCTGCCCTGGAAAGGCGATTTCTTTGAACTCGGCACCGGGAAAAAAGCTCCTGTTCAATCCAGATTCAAAACCTTCAACGATGGAAAATATATTTATTTTGCAGTTGAATGTGATGAACCTGCGATGGCTAAGATCCGGAAAGGGAAATATTCGCACGGATCCGCTTTGATCTGGATGAATGATTCCATTGAATTGAATCTGGTTCCCGACAGTGATAAAGTTCTTTCCTATTACAAAATCACCGTTGACACCAATGATGCGTTCTCTGATCTGTTCGGACAGGATGACAATACCGGAAAAGACAAATTTCTTTTCAACGGCGGATGGAACAGTTCCGTAAAGCTCAAAACCAAAAAGTATGCCGATAAATGGACACTGGAAGCTGCCATTCCTTTCGGCAGCATGGATTACTCTGAAAAACACACTGATACATGGCGCGTTCATGTGGGAAGAACCCGCTGGGCTGGCGGAAAAGTTGAACTTTCCGGTTCCTCTCCCCTGCCCCAGAAAAGCCACCTCATGCCGAAATATTTCAATAAAATGAAAATCGGCTCTTTCCAGGCAAAGAAATATCTTTTTGATATTGAGGAATTCAAAGGCGAACTCATCCGGAAAGATGGGAAGCAGTCTTACAAAATCTCTGCAACCGTTCATAACAATTCCGGTTCATTCAAGATCTTCCGTTTGATTGGAGCAATGACCAACACGAAAACGGGAAAAACATATCAGAATTCAGCAGTCATCAAACTGCAGGGTTCCAGTTATAAAAACTTCTCCGTTATCGTTCCGGATGTTCCCAACGGGGAATATACCATGTACTTTGATCTTGCAACGAACCGTAAAGCTCCTGTTCTGCAGAAGCGTGCATATCAGAATGTTTCTGTTCTTTACATCCCCATGCAGCTGAGTTTGAAACGCCCTGCCTACCGGAACAATATCTATGCAACGATGAAAGATAAAACGATCGAAGCTCTGATTGAATTGCGGGAATTCAGCGGGATCGGCATTGATGTGGAACTGAAAGGAAATAATTTCCGTCAAGTCCGGAAAATCGCAAAATCTACCGGAAAAGATATTGTAACATTCGACGGTTCCAAGCTCGCAGATGGGCGTTATACCCTGACCGCAAGCTGTGTGAAAGACGGCAAGAAACTTTCCACCTCTCTGCAGATCCGTGTTCTTCCTTACCGCAAAGGTGAAGTCTATCTGGATACCCGGGGCGTTCCTTTTGTTGACGGAAAAGAATTCCTCTCTTACGGTTGGTATGCCTCCCACGGAGAAGCAAACATCCGTTACAACACCCATTTGAATACTGCCAGATTTGCCAGTTTGAAAGGAGCTCAGGAGTCCATCCGCACCCAATTCAAAAGACGCCAGATGCGTTCTCTCGTTATTCCCTTCCAGGATTTGATCCCCGGCTGGAAATGGGTTGTCTTCAAAGATCCCGACACCCGTAAAAAAGGTTTGACGGAAGAGCAGAAGAAAAAAATCAGAGAGTTTGTTTCCGTTATCAGTCAGGAAGAAGGTCTGCTCGGTTATTACATGGCAGATGAACCGGAATGCCGGGATAACAATCCCGCCTGGTACGAAGAAGCCAGAGAGCTGATTGCGGAAATCGACCCGTATCATCCCACGTTCATGCTGAACTGGGGAATTGATGGGATGCGCCGTTATTATAAAGGTTGTGATATCCTACTGCCGGACTGCTACCCGCAGTATTTTGAAGACGGCACAACCGGAAAAGTCCGCTGGAGACCTTCCGATTATGCAAAAGTCGCAACAGCTCTGCGTCCGGCGTGGATGATGCCTCAGGCAAGCTGCTGGCCCGACCTTGCTGCGGACAAAAAAACACGCGGTGTTGCCCCTGATTATCACGATCAGCGCAGTCAGGCATTCCAGGCAATCGCCAATAATATCAAAGGGATCAATCTTTACGCCTACTATGACAGCCAGAGATTTACCGAAGCAATTTTCGGTCCTCCGGCAATCGGAGATATCTTCCTTGCAGCAGCTCCCTATCTGCTGGAAAACAGTGTGCCAAACGGCGTACAGGTGAAAACAGCTCCGGCATTCAACTATTTCCAGACAGGTTTGAAACTGCATAACGGAAAGCTCTGTTTGATCGCGATCAACACCTCCATGCAGAAACTGAAAGTCGATTTCAAAATGAAAAAAGCATTCTCCGGAATGCTCTATACAGAGGGCTGCGCACAGGCGATCTCTGTAAAGAATGGTGTATTTTCCGATACGTTTGCTCCGAATGAGACAAAAATATATTTCTCAGATAAAGTGATTGCACAGAAACTGACTCCGGTTTCTCAAACGCTGAAAACGATTGCAGAATTCAAGGCAGCCCGCAAGAAAAAGGGCAACCTTGTCGGTCTGGGCGATATCTTCTCTCATGAATATCAGCTTTACGGCAATCATCAGAAGAAATACGGTGCAGATACGCCGATCATAACCTGTTCTTCCGATGTCCGGTTCTATATGACCGGAAAAACCGGATCGATGTACTATCTGGTCGACGGTCTGATCAAACCGAACCGCCCGGAATACACCTGGAAACCTGATAACAAAGATAAAAATCCGTTTATCCAGTTCCAGCTCCGGAAAAAAGCTCCGGTCAAAGAGGTTCGCCTTTACTCTCCGAAAGGAAACCTTCAAGCCGGTAAGGTTGTGATCAACGGAAAAGAATATCCGTTCACAAACAACGGAAAGAAAGATGTTATCATCATTCCGATCAAAGAGAAAGCAATGACCGATACTGTCCGGATCTATTGCACAAAATTCTCTTACGCCGGAAACGAGCAGCTTGATCTTGCTTCCAGACTGCTCACCGAAGTGGAGATCTACTGAGAACAAAAAAACATCTTCGGCTGTTGCCATAACAGGTGACAGCCGATTTTTTTGTAATTTTCAGTTCTGATTCCGATACTCCGACGGAGTGAGATTGTAGACTTCCCGGAATTGTTTGCAAAAGTAACTCGGCACTGTAAAGCCGCACATTTGCGAAACTTCTTTGATCGAATAAGTTGTATTCAACAGTAATCCGGCTGCAATATTCAAACGGAAATTCCGGATATATTCAACGGGTCCCACCCCGAAAAATTTCCGGAAATGACGCCGCAACGTGCTTTCAGACATTGCTGTCAGTTTCATCAGATCTCGAATCCCGATATCTGAGGAATAATGTTCATTCAAGAATCTGGTAATACGGGAGATATCCATTGCCCCCGGAACTGCGGAGACTCTGTTTTGTTCAGCAGAAATATCGCACAAACCGGAAATGATCGTCATAAAAAGCCCGTATTTCATGGCATTCCGTCCGGCTGTTTTCCTGTTCTGGATCTTTGCAAAAGCATTCATGAAGGGCA
Organism: Lentisphaerota bacterium; assembly: GCA_015061845.1. Lineage (GTDB taxonomy): Bacteria > Verrucomicrobiota > Lentisphaeria > Victivallales > UBA1829 > SIG79. Next base: position 28,167 of record SUVT01000025.1, on the reverse strand, counting down.
GAAACATCTGCAGCTGTTTTACGGAAAGTTTCAATCGGGGATAACAGCCTGTATTTTTCCAGTATTGGCTGTCGCCGGAAAAGAGTTTCCGGTATTCCGGATGAGTATAAAGTTCGAGCAGCGGAACTGGCAAACGGTCCGCAATGAAAAGGAGATTGAAGATTTGCAAACCTTTGGTTTTCATGTAGCCATGAGTTCCACCGGCTGGAATGATCCATACATCCCCTGCCCGGGTTTCCTCCCAGCCGCCCGGTTCGGAATAATGCAGAGCTTTCCCGCCGGTAATAAAAGTGACCTCGTTAAATTCCTGCTGATGCGGTTCCATATCACGCTGCATATAGAAAAAACCGCGCAAAGGGAATTTCTGATCTTTGGGAAAAAGAGATTTATTTGTCAGAATCAAGCCCATATTCAACTCCTTATCACCACTCTCCGGCATAAGATATCATAGTTATTGAATAAATGCAAATGTGAAAACAACAGAATAACTGTTTTGTTGTATAAATGACTGTTTTATTGCATTGACATTCTATGGTTTTCTGTGATATATTAACACAGGAACAACGGAGAATTTGTTTGAAATGGCTGAATATTTTTCGATCTTTATGATCGCATTCTCTTGAAATACAGGCAATATGCCGTTATATTTCAGAAAGCTTGAAAAATGTTTTGTTAATTAAATAAAGACTGAGGAGTAAAAAAAAATGAAAACAACACAACAGAAATTCACTTTGATTGAACTGCTTGTTGTAATCGCGATCATCGCCATTCTTGCGGGAATGCTTTTACCGGCATTGAACACTGCAAGGGAACAGGGACGCCGCGGGAGCTGTAACGGAAACTTGAAGCAGATCGGACAGGCGATGGCTCTTTATACTTCGGAAAATGATGATTTTATTACTACTTATGCACAAAATGATGCTCTTGGAAACTATGCCTGGAATGCCAGACTTGCAATATATATCGGCGGGAAAGATTCCACAAAAACAGAAGATAACTGGAATGTAATGAGATCGTTCCGGTGTCCGAGTCACACCAAAAGTGTAGTAGGCAGTCCGCTGAAACAGAATTATGACTGGGTTACCGGAAGTTACGGGATTCATGGTTATCTGTGGAGTTTGAATAATAATGGAAAGAAAAATTTCGGTGCAAAAATTTCAAAATTGAGAATGCCTTCATCTGCGCTTTATGCCGGAGAATATAAGAACCATCCGGATCCGGCACTCGCATCTGCTTCCCCGGCAAACTATCCGGTTCTCGGTATGAAATGGTATGGCGGCGGATATAAAGATCAGCAGTGGGGACCCGGAAATTATCATAAGCAGAATAAGGCCGGCTTGGTTTTTGCTGATGGACATGTCGGTTTGTGGAATATCGATCAGTTGGTCACTTATGGAGGAACATCACAGTATCTTGATGTTGCCCCCTGGTGCCGTCTTGACTGGAAAAATGCAGTTTCTCCAAAAGAGTGAAGCAGGGAGATCTGAAAAAAACATGTTTGATATTCATTCATTTCAAATCCCTGCGGCAGAAAACACACCGGGTTATTTTTGGCTGTTGACAGACAAATTGAATCAAACCGTGCTTTCTGCGCAAATAAGAGATATGGCAGAAAAAGGAGCAAAGAGCCTTGTTCCGCACCCGATTCCACCCGGATTCCGGAAATCCATGGGGTCCAGAATGGAGCCGGAATATCTTTCCGATGAATATTTTGAGAGTTTCCGGACGATTGTTGACGAATGTGAACGCACCGGGAGCAAATGTTATCTATATGACGAAGGCGGCTGGCCTTCCGGGAGTGCCTGCGGATTGGTTTATGAATCAGATCCGGAACGGTTTGCCCAGCGTTTTCTTCAGCCGGATGGAGAAGGCGGATATGAAATATGTGTTCGCGGAATAGATCCTAATGTACCGAAGGCTGTTCTTCCCAGTTTGCTTATGCGGGAAGTCACTGATAAATTTCTGGAATTGACTCACGAAAAATATTATCACTATTTCGGGGATCAGTTCGGAAAAGTCTTTCATTTTGCTTTTATGGATGAACCTTGTCTTTCACCATGTGCAAGGGGGTATCTTCCCTGGACATGGGATCTCTTTGATGAGTTCCGGAAACGGAAAGGATATGATGTTGAACCTTTGGTCGGTTCCATTCTTCTGGAATCTCTCACCCCGGAAGCTGAACAGGCTCGGATCGATTATGTAGACGTGGTTTCCCAATTGTTTACGGAGCGTTTCATGCGTCCGATCCGTGATTGGTGCAGGGAACACGGAATTCTTTCCGGCGGGCATTTCAATGGCGAAAATGATCTCAGTTTAAGTATGTATCACGTTCACGGTGGAAATATTCTGCGTGTTATGCGGGAACTGGATTTGCCGGGAATCGATTTGATCTGGCGGCAGTTGTGGTACGGACAGCGTCTGCATCCGTTCCCGAAACTTGCGTCCAGCACGGCGAATCAGAGTGGAAAAAAACGTGCAGTCGGTGAGCTTTTTGCTGTTTACGGGGCAGGATTGACCTGTGAACAGATGAAATTTATTGTGGATTACATGATCTGCTGCGGGATCAACACCTTTATTTTCAGCTGTTACCCCATGGGAACAGATGGAAAACTTGCCCGGGGTACCCGTCCGGTTTTCGGTTCCTGCAATCCCCTCTGGCGGTTCATGAAAGATTTTCATGATTATGCCGCACGCCTTTCCTGTCTTTCCACAGAATCAAAACCGGTCGTCGATACCGCACTGTTCTATGACATGCGCTCTCTATGGAAAGCCAGACAGACTTCAAATACCGCCTTGGATCAGGATAATATCGCCTTCCGTTTGCTGGAACAGCAGACCGATTTTGATTATATTGATGACGATGTACTGGAAACTGCAGAATTCAGCAATGGAAAAATGAAGATCGGCGAGGCGGAATATTCCGTTCTTGTGATTCCGGAAAATGCGATGATGACGGAAAAAGCGGAAGCAAATCTGTCCCGTCTGAAATCCGCCGGGTTGCGGGTTTTGAGTTCTGATTGCACAAATGAGATTGCACCGACTTTGAAAATGACCGAAAGCGATTGGCGGTTCAGAGTCAGAAAGACAGACCTCGGCAATGGCGATTTCCTTTATTTTGTGATGAATATTTCCGGTCAGACGATTACCGGAACTTTTGAAGCAGAGGAAAATTCCCCGGTTGCCCGGTGTGATGCAGAGCAGGGAAAACTGTTCCGCGTTCCAGGAGCTTCCAACGGGAATTGGTGTTATGAATTTGCACCGTACACTATGACTGCATTTCTTGTCGGTCCCTCCGCGGAAAATGCGGCAGAGCCGGAGCGGATCCCCGGAGAAACTGTTGTGCAGCTGGATGATTCCTGGCAGATGTGTCCGGTTCTCCGGTTCAAAGTCGGGGATCATGATTATGAGCAGACGGAATTGAAAGATTCTCCGTGGTACGGGTGTAAAACCGGCGATTGGTGTCCGGTTCTGGGGGAAGATTTCAGCGGGGATGTTGTTTACCGGAAAGAGTTCATACTTTCAGATATTTCCGGAATTTCATTTCTTGACCTGGGGAACGTCAAATATGCTGCCGAAGTGACTTTGAACGGAATTTCTCTTGGAAGACGGATTTATTCCCCGTTCGTATTTTCTGTCGGAGGGGCGTTGAAAGAAGGTACAAATGTATTGGAAGTCAAAGTTACCAATACGCTTGCCAATGCGATTTCACCGGAGCGGGTGAAGAAACTCTGGAATTCTTATTTTGACCTTCCGTCGCCATACGAAGACCTTCAAAGGAGTTTTGAAAAAGAGTCTTTCGAATCAGGGCTGATCGGTCCTGTATCGTTAAAAAAATAGGAAATTTTTATGTACGACTTATCGAAACATCCGTTTTTTCAGGAATGGACTGATCCTGAAAGCGGGGTAAAAAGTTATATTCTGAAAGAACGGGTCGCTCCGGTTCAGATGCCGTTTTACTTTACCAATCCGAGCATTTCTCCTGATGGTGAATATCTCTGGTTTTATGCGGCATTTCCGCCTTGCCGGGAACGGTTTCTGGCGTATGTCCGGCTGAATCCGGAAAAACCGGAAATCAAATATTTCCCGCAGGGGATGTTCTGGGAAGCCTCACCGATGATCGCGCCGGACAGTTCGGGAGTGTATTTCATGTCGCACAAAAATCTCTGCTTCATTGATCCGGCGGGCGAAGTGAAAATCATCGGCAGCATCCCGGATGATTATATCGCATGCCGTCATCTGTTCCGCAGTTCAACCCACCTTTCTCTCTCCTGCGATGGAGAATGGATTCTGACGGACGGCGTTGTCGGAGATGTCACTTTCATTGCGATGTTTCATGCAAAAACCGGAGAATTCAAGCTGCTGCATGAGTTCCCGTATGTCCATAATCATTCCGCATTCTCTCCGGTCAATCCGAAACAGTTTGTGTGTCCGCGCGATTGGAGACGGAACGCCTACACCGGAAAATATGAGTGGATGGAGATGCGTTTGTGGGTAATGGATATTGACCAGACTTATTACCGTCCGCTGTGTCCGGATCTCTGGGAAGGTCACGGTGTAAATACGGCTCACGAATGGTGGAGCAAGGATGGCAAAATCTGTTATGTGGATTATGAAAACGGAGTTTTTGAAGTTGATCCGGACTCTCTGGAACGCGCCCATGTCTGGAAACGCCCGATCTGTCATGCTCACAGCAATGGAAACCGGACTCTTTTCTGCGGAGATCAGACACCGTACATCTGGAATAAGGATCAGGCGTTGGAACTGCTGTTTTTCAACAGAACGACCGGGGAAGAAAAGCATATTGTTTCCGCAATGCCGCCTCCGCCGATGTCCCGGAATCCCTATCATCTTGACCCCCATCCTCATTTCTCACCGGATGGTTCTCAAATCATTTATATGACAACTGTCCGTGGAAATATTGATGTGGCAGTCACCCCCGTAAAACAACTGATATAAAGGATAAAAAACCATGAAAAAACGTCTGTTACTCTTCTCGCTTTTCCTTACTAGCGGGATCTTTGCTCAGAATGCAGTTGAGGAATCCAGATTGTTCTACCTGGATTTTGAAAACGGTACAACTGCCGCTTTTGCAAAAGGGTCTCCGGAAGGAACATTCCTTGCCAAAGGGAAAAAACCGGAATTCGTGGAAGGTTACAAAGGAAAAGGCTTCAAAACCGGGAACTCTCATGAAGCTCTGAAATATTCAGCTCTGAAAAATGTCAACGGTCAGAGCGGAACAATCACGTTCTGGCAGAAAAAACTGGATCATGTTGAGTTCAACACGAATGACAAACTCCATCACATCTTTTTTGAGTTGAACGAGCGCGGCAGAAATACTCTTTTTTACAAATACGGTTACAGCTTCCGTCCGTGGATCCTGGAACGGTATCTCTTTGAAAAGAAAAATCAGACAGCTACGGTCTCCCTGCCCGGAGAAAATACTTACGATAAAAAAGCATGGCATCAGTACGCTTATGTCTGGGACAATCAGAAAGCCTCTCTATATATGGATGGAATCTGTGTGGGAACAGTTGTGAAAAAGGCTCCTGCTCCTGCGACTTCCAATGTCGGCAGCATCACATTCGGTCAAAGCTGGGGCGGCTGGAACAAAGGCAATAACCGGATCATGGATGAGATCAGTATTTACGGCAAAGCTCTGACTCCGGCTGAAATTTATTATCTTTACCAGAAAGAACGGATCACCCCGCCGAAACCGGAATTTACTCTTGCCCCTGCCGCCGGGAAAGTCACGACCGACGGAAAAATGTCTGCCGGGGAATATGACAATGCAACTGCATTTCCCCTGCTTTTCAACTCTGCAACAGGCAGTGTTGCGGAAGTTCCCGCCGTTCTTTATCTGACTTACGACAAAGACAATCTCTATTTCTTCCTGAAATCCCCTCTCGGAAAAAAGGCTTTTGAGCTTGCCCACACAGCCCTGCTGGATGGTATGTTCCTCCGCCAGAGAGGCGATCACGATCAGGATATCGACAATGACGACTCTCTGATTCTTGATTTTCTGTATAACACCATGAATTACTACATGGCAGTCAATACTCTGGATATCAAATATGATTACACCATTTCTGCAAAAAAAGAGATTTTTCTGAAATGGACTCCCAAGTGGAAAACGGTCAGTGCTGTCAATGAAAACGGCTGGCAGGTGGAAGGCTTTATTCCGCTCAAAGATCTTGGGATCACTCCCGCAGACGGAACTGTCTTTGAGGCAAACTTTGCCAGAAACTGGAAAAAACTGAAATTGCAGACAGAAAGTCTCATTCAGGATCCCAATTCCGGGAAAGGCGGTTTCCGGAAAGAAAAATTCTATGGTAAATTCACTCTCGCCGGAAAAAATACCGTAGCGGTCCGCATTGATGACATTGAAAAATTCGACTGCAATGGAATCAAATTCAAAGGATTTCTCCAGAATGCCGGTCAGAAAGTACAGGATGTCCGCTATCAGTTGAAAGCTGGAACAAAAATCCTTTGGGATCAAACGACCCGAATCCAACCTGGAAAATCTGTGGAGATCTCATATTATACAAAATTCCCGGCATCCGTTATGAATATTTCCTTTCTTGTGACTTCCAAAGATGGGAAACAGGTTTATTTCAAACTTGATAATCCTGTTTATTCTCTGGATGATATTCAGCTTCGGATCGCTCCGATTCCGTCAAAACAGATGGTTTCTGTTTCCGGAAGTTTCCCGCAGCTCAATATCAATCCGGATAATACCAAAGCAGTGGTGGAGATCTTTAAAGATAAGAAATCTCTCTGGAAAATAGTCATTGAGTTGAGCGAACTTGCTTTTCAGACGGAACTTTCCCTGAAAGGATATGCACCGGGTGATTACCGGGTCAATGTCAAACTCGTTGAAAACGGAATTACTGCAGCAGAAAAAGAAACCGTTATTTCTCATCTTCCCATGCCTGCATGGTATGGCAACAAGATCGGTATTTCCGATAAAGTCCCGTCCCCGTGGATTCCTGTAAAGGTGAAAGAAAACACCGTTTCCCTGCTGAACAGCGGATATGATTTCGGAAAGAATCCGCTTCCAGAAAAGATATTTGTGGAAGGTGAAAACATTCTTGCCGCGCCGATTTCGGTTGCAACGGACGAGGGAAAATTGATCATGAAGAACAAAGTTCTTTCCCGGAAAGATACAGAAGCGGTGATTGAAGGGAAAGGTTCTCTGGGCGGTGTTGACTTTGTCATGAACACCACCGTGGAATATGATGGTTTCATGTGGCACAAATTCACCTTGAAACCGCATGCGAAAGGGGTCACTGTCAATAAACTTCAGATCGTGATTCCTCTGAAAAAAGAGTATGGCGATCTGATTGTACCTTATGACTACACTCTTTCCACAACCGGAACGCTGACAAAATGGAACGGCACGAACCGTCCGCTCTGGGTGGGCAGCGCAGAAAAAGGAATTTCTTTTGTTGCGGAACACTCCCATAACTGGGGGCTTGACCATTCCAATCAGGCTTTGGAAGCGGAACGGACCGCAAACAATACGGTTATGAAGATCAACCTGATCAACACTCCGACACTTCTGACCGGAGATGAAACCTTTGAATTCAGTCTTCAGGCGACACCGGCAAAACCGGTCGACCCGGGCTATCGTGATATGCGGTTCTGCGCTTCAAAGGATCTCAACACTGTCTTCAAAGATGAAGAAAACAAAGATTTTCTGATCTGGTGGGCTGGCGGCTGGGGCAAAGTCTCACAGACCTGCGGCGATGTCTGCTATCCCTTTGTCCGTGAAAATCTGACAGCTGGTAATTACAACAAAACCTTTGGCAAAAACAACAGGATCAGCGTACTGCCCTACTTCCAGCTGCATGAAACCTGGGGAGATTCCAAAGAGTTCAAACAGTTCGGCTATGAATGGATCTGCAGTTCCAATATGCCGGTCATCACGGTTTCCGACACCAGAAACAACAGGATGCCTGTCTGTCAGGCAAGCCGTTCTTTCCAGGATTTTGACCTCTGGGGACTTCAGCAGTTCGTCAAACAGTGCAACCTGCGCGGGTTCTATTTTGACATGTCTCAGCCCCGTGAATGCACCAACACAGCTCACGGCTGCGGATATCTCAAGAACGGTCAGGTTCTTCCGACAACCAATTACCGCGGAGCCCGTCAGATGGTGAAACGGATTTACACCATGCTGAGAGAACACCGTTCCGACAGTTTCATTATCTATCACAACAGCGGACAGATCTGTGCCCAGGTACACGGCTTCGCCGGGGCTTTCATTGACGGTGAAAACTTCAACTCCCGTCTGGTGAAAAACCGGGGTTATCAGGAAATCCTGCGTCCGGATGTTTTCCGTGCGGAATATATGGGACGGAATTTCGGAGTCATCGGGGCAATGCTCCCAGAGTTCCGTATCGACAATGATATCAGAAATTATCTCAACGGGAAAAAACATTCTCCGTCTGCAAAAGCAGCCTATGATGAGCTGGATGCTCATCAGAATTATCTGTTCGGGCTTGCGTTGCTCCATGATTGCCAGATCAACACCGGATGGCTTTATCACAAGAAAAATACTTACCGTTCTTTTGCGATCCTGCGGGATATGGATTACCGGAAAGGAAAACTCACCTTTGTACCCTACTGGAAACAGACCATTTGCAAGACTGATCCGAAACGGGAAATCGTGAGTTTCTACAAGGATAAGGGCAAAGCCTATGCAGTTGTCATGAACCTTGAAAACAACAAGCGTGATCTGACCCTGGAACAACTGAATCTTTCCGCTCTTGGATTGAAAACGGTGAAAGGGCTTGAAAATCTGAGACACGATGAACAGGTTGCGATTTGGATAAACCGTCTTACCATCATAGGGATCCCCGGAAAACAGTATCGCGTGATCAAACTTTCCGAATAATCCGATTATCCAAAGCACAAAATGCCGCTGCAGATTTTCAAAGAATTGCAGCGGCGTTTTTTTTGCGGGGAATTTATTGGAATAACCCTGAATAAATATCATTTTTTCCGGTTGAAATTTCTTCTGACAGCGTTATATTAAAGGAAAAGACAAATCTTCCATAAAAAGAAGCGCTGTTCCCCATACAGGTTGGTAAATCCTTCTGCTATTTTAACTTTAAGATGGCATTTCGATTTTTACATCGTAAAAATCGGAATGCCGCAAAAAGGTTTGGAAAAAAGGGGTGGAGTTCCGTCTTCGCCTTTCAGGCTGCGCCGTGACAAGTTGAGGAGGGGGAAAAGGACCTTTCCTAAAAAGGGCTTTTTCCCCTCCTCAAGTAACAACCTTTATTGGGAACAGAGCATAAAAAGAAAAGGAACTCAGATGATCAGAAAAATTGCTTTTGCCGGATTGCGTCATGGACACATCAACGCACTGTTTCAGGCTGCACAGGAATCAAAAGAACTGGAAATCACAGCGATTTGCGAAGAAGATTCCGCCGCACGTCAGGCATTTCTTGATGCTCATGCAGGTTTGGATCTTCCGGTCTATACCTCTCTGGAAACCATGCTTCAGGAAGCGGATTGCGATATCGTCGCAACCGGAGATTATTACGGCAAACGCGGCGCTGTCATTCTCAGTGCGCTGAAAGCCGGAAAACATGTGATTGCAGACAAACCCCTCTGTACCTCTCTGCAGGAACTGGATGAAATCGAAAAACTCTCTGCAGAAAAGAAACTTTCCGTCGGCTGTATGCTGGATCTCCGTACCTATGATCCGTTCACCACTGCCCGGAAAATGATTCTTGCCGGAGAATTGGGGAAAATCACCCAGATCCAGTTCGGCGGACAGCATCCGCTTCTTCTGAATTCCCGTCCGCACTGGTATTTTGAACCCGGGAAACATGGTGGAACCATCAACGATATTGCAATTCATGCCATGGATTTCATTCCGTGGATGACCGGTATGGAAATCACGAAGTTTGCAGCAGCCCGCACCTGGCAGGCATTTGATTCCGGCTGTGACTGCTTCAATGATGCTGCGCAGTTCATGCTTGTTATGGAAAATGGCTGCGGAGTTCTCGGAGATGTCTCATATGCAGAACCCGATTCTCATGGCTACAAAATGCCCCACTACTGGCGGTTCACCGTCTGGGGAACAAAGGGTGTTCTTGAGTTCAACTGCATTCAGAACAACATGACTGCCTGGATCAACGGAGAAGCCGAACCCCGTCAATTTACCGCAGAGCCTTACACCGGACCGCGTTATCTTGACTGGTTCCTCATGGAGCTTGACGGTAAAGAGGCGGAAATGAATACAGCTCTCATTCTGAAACGCGCCCGTCAGACACTTGAATTGCAGAAGCTTGCAGACGATTCAAAGTTCTGATTCATTGAAAATACTTCCCATGAAAACAGCTTTTTCTCTCTGCGGTCAGGAAATTGCCGGAAGTTTGGGCAAAACGACAGAGTTTCTTCTGCTTTCTGACGGCTTGGAAGAAAAGGTTGCATGTTCGGGAAAAATACCGCTCTTTCTGAAAAAGAACGGTGTGGAAGTTCTTGTTTGCAACGGGATCGGAAATTGCATGATGGAGCTGCTGAAAACAATGAAGATCGAAGTCATTCCGGGAGTTGCGGGAGACGTTCAGCAAGTGAAAGAATCGTTTCTTGCTGGTACTCTGGTTCCCGGGGAAAAATATTCCTGCACGGATCACGGAGAAAGCTGCGGAGCTTGTGCAGGAACGTTTTGAAAGGGAATAATTATGAAAAATCAGCCGTTTGTTATTGAATATCCGGTTCAGCTCAACGATATTTCCGTCGATGCAAAAATGCGGAGCTGGTCGATTTTCAACTATCTTCAGGATTCTGCCGGAAGACATGCCGATCAGCTGGGGCTTGGCTTGAAGCAGCTCCGGGAAAGTGATTTAAGCTGGGTTCTCTCCCGGATCAGAGTAAAAATGGATATTTTTCCGGAGTACGGTGATATTCTCAGGATCACGACCTACCCCAGCGGATTTGACAGATTGTTTGCATACCGTCAATTCATTCTCAGTTCAGCGAAAGACGGAACGGTGTTCGGGAAAGCAGGCAGTGCATGGCTCACTCTGAATCCCAATAACTACCGTCCGGTCTCCCCGGCAAAATATTTGACCGGACTTCCTCAATGGGAGTTTGAAGGAGACACCTTCTTCCAAGGGGAATCTCTGGGCAAACTTTCTGTTGCGGATCGTTCTCTGACGATGCCGGTCGATCACAGAATTTCTTCCACCTATATTGATTACAACCGGCATTTGAACAATACCTATTACGCAATGTTTACGGAAGACTGGCTTGGAGAGCAGAGCAAAGCTCCGGTCCGGATGAAAGAGATCCAGATCAACTTCAATCAGACAACAGGCTTCGGCGAACATTTATGCTGTTCCGGCATGGTGGATGACGGATATTTTTATATCGAAGGAACCCATTCCGGCAGCGAAAAAAATGCCTTTCAGGCGCAGGGATTTTACGATATAATCGATTTAAACTGAGCTTTTATTCTGAAAAGAAAATTCCTGAAAATTGCAACTGTCAAGGGGGGAAACGAAAAATTTTTCCGGAAAAATCACTCTTTTTTTTCAAATACAATGAATTAAACCATGATAAAATGACTTGTTATTTCTTAAAGCTGTGCTATATTTAAGAAGTATTGTTGGTCTGTAATGATTGAATAAAAAAAACATTGCAGAAAAAAATGCAGGAGATAATAAATGATGAAATCCATCTGTTTTATTGGTGCAGGAAAAATGGCGACAGCCATTGCGACAGGACTCGTCAGACAGAATACGGGATTCAAGATAAAAGCATATGATCCGTCTGCAGCGGCGGCGGAACATTTCCAAAAAGCCTGTGGCGGAGAAATCTGTCAGGATCTGCAAGAAGCTCTCAATGCAGAGATCGTGCTTCTTGCAGTCAAACCGCAGCATTTGACTGAAGCGGTGCAGACACTTCCCGCTTTGATCGGTGATAAACTTGTCCTTTCAATCGTTGCCGGAGTAACGATCGATACCCTCTCAAAATTGACCGGTACGAACCGGATCGTCAGAATCATGCCCAATACTCCGGCTCTGGTCGGTGAAGGGATGAGCTGTCTCTCTCCGTCTGCCGGATTGTCAAAAGAAGATATTGAATCTGCACAGGAAATTTTCCGGACAGTTGGAAAAGTGCAGGTCTTGCCGGAAAACCTTCTGGATGCTGTGACAGGTCTCAGCGGCAGCGGTCCGGCTTTTGTTCTGGAATTCATTATGGCTCTTGCAGATGGCGGTGTTTATGCCGGACTTCCCCGTGCAGCGGCGGTTGAACTGGCTGCTCAAACGGTTTACGGAGCCGCTAAACTGGCAATGGAAAGTGATCGTCCGATCGGAGCATTGAGAGATGATGTCATCTCTCCGGGGGGAACGACCTCTAGAGGTTGTATGGCTCTTGCGGAAAGTGGATTTGCTGCAGGCGTTTCAAAAGCGGTGATCAAAGCTGCTGAACGGTCTGCAGAGTTGGGGAAACATTAATTTATGCGTGCGGATCTTTTTCTAGCGTGGAAATATTTCAAGCCGAAGCGGAATGCTGTTTCGGTCATTACATTGATCTCTATTGTTGGGGTTGCACTCGGTGTTGCGGTCCTTGTTGTAGTTCTTGCTGTCATGACGGGTTTTTCTGATAAAATGAAAGAAAAGCTGATTGACACCACATCTCACGCTCAAATCACCCCGTCATTCGGAACAAGTATCGAAAATCCCAAACAGGCTATTGAGGCTGTTGAAAAATTGGGTGGTTCCGCTATGCCGACGATCATGGGACCGATCCTTCTTCAGCGCGGAAATAATTTTCTGCCGAAACAGATGATCGCGATTGATCCGAATGATAAAGCGGTATCGAAATTCAACGTCAAAGAATCCATCAAAGCCGGAAAATTCTCCCTTGAGATGAATGAAATCATCATCAGTTACGTTATTGCCAAAGAGCTGGGCGTCGATATCGGTGATAAAATTCTTGTTCACTCCCCTGTCAAACTCTCCAAAATGGTAAAAACCAATGAAGCCGGTGAGTACGAAGCAGCGCAGGGAGCATACCTTCCGGAGGAGTTTACCGTAACAGGAATTTACTCTTTTGATAAATATGATTTTGATAAAAATGTCCTGTTCATTGGCTTGGATGATGCCAGACTGCTTTACGATATGATGCAGATTGAAGAACTTTCTGACGATACAGAATCGATTGCAGATGCAGCTTCCAAGGTTTCAAATCCCGGAGAAGGCCCCGCAACACACATTCTGGTCTGGACAAAAGATCCTTATGATATGAATGATTTCAAGGCGAAATTATCCGCACAGCTTCCGACACTGAACGTTGCAACATGGCAGGAAATGAATGGAAGACTGCTGGGAGTTCTTGCAGTCGAAAAGAATATGCAGTTGTTCCTGCTTGTCTTTATTGTTCTCGTTGCTGCATTCAGTATTACCAATACTTTGATCACCACCGTCATTCAGAAAACCAGAGAAATCGGTCTGCTCAAGGCGGTGGGAGCCAGTTCCTCAACAGTCATGCGGATCTTCCTTTTCCAGGGATTTTTTGTTGGAACGATCGGGACGACCTTCGGCTTGATTTTGGGTTGGCTCTTCGTAAAATTCCGTATGAATGTTCTGGAATTTCTGCGGGTCGTCACCGGTCAGGAGATCTTCCCGAAAGAGGTTTATGTATTCAATGAATTACCGGCACACATTGTTCCGATGGATCTGGTAACGATTTCCGCCATTGCAATCATCCTGTGTACACTCGGCGGTTTGATTCCGGCTCTCCGGGCTGCAAGACTTGACCCCGCCGGTGCTTTGAGAAGTGAATGAGGCTGAAAATGAAAAAATTTATCGAAGCAGTTGATATACATAAAACATTCCATATCGGAAAGCATAAAGTTTCCGTTCTGCGCGGGGCATCCATGAATGTCAATCAGGGCGAATGGGTCGCTCTTCTTGGTGCCTCCGGAAGCGGAAAAACAACACTGCTTGATATCATCGGTACCATCTCCCACCCGGATTCCGGCAAGTTGTTTATTGATGGAGAGAACATGAAAGATTATTTCGGGGAACGTCTCGTAGCATTCCGCCGTCAGAAAATCGGTTTTGTGTTCCAGTCATTCCATCTTTTGCCGGAATTGTCGATTCTGGAGAACACCATGCTTCCCGGATTGTTCACCAAAACACCGAAAAAAGCTCTGCTGGAACGGGCTGAAATGCTGCTGGAAAAAGTCGGTCTGAAAGATCGTATCATGCACCGTCCCAATGAACTTTCCGGCGGAGAACAGCAGCGGACCGCAATTGCAAGATCACTCATCAATGATCCGCTTCTTCTGCTGGCTGATGAACCGACAGGAAACCTGGATTCCAGAACAGGACAGACGATCCTCTCCCTCTTCCGTACGATCCATGAAGAAGAAAAAAAGACCATTATCATGGTTACTCATGATGAAGTCGTCGCAAAAGCTGCAGACCGGAAAGTAATTCTTAAAGATGGTCTGACATTCAAGGATGGCAGTTTATCATGAGAAACTTTCTGAAACGCAACAAAAATACGCCTATCGGGAGAAGTGTCCGCAAGACACGTTACTCTCTGCATATTTTTTCTGCGAAAGTTGAAGATACTTATGAAGATGCCAGCGAAATGCTGGAAAAGGCTCTTGCCAGAACAATCCGGGTCACAGAACGGATCAAACTTCTGAACTTGATCAAACTTCTGACGGTCCTTACCATCATTTATGTTCTGATTTTTACCGTCATTTCCAGAGGAACCAATACCGGCTTGGTTCTGGTCAACGACGCCATGGAACTGGAAGTCATTGCAACCGGGTTCATCGTTCTTGGATTGAACCTTCTCTACATCCTCTGGCAGGCATACCTGACACTGAGATATAAACCTCATGATCTGGTCCCCGATGATCAGCTGCCCACATGCGCAGTGATCGTCCCGGCTTTTAATGAAGGGAAACAAGTTTATCCGACCCTGATGAGTATTGTCAACAACGATTACCCGGCTGATAAATTGAAAATCATTACAGTCAACGACGGAAGTGATGATGATACGATTGCGTGGATGCAGAAAGCTGCCGCTGATTCAAAAGGCAGAATCACCGTTATCGATCTCCCGGAAAATAAGGGAAAGAGAAATGCTCTCTATCAGGGGATCATGAGCGTGGAAACAGAAGTTTTTGTTACTGTTGACAGCGACTCCGAGCTGTTGAAAGACACTTTGAAACAACTGGTTTCTCCTCTTGCCGCAGATAAGAAAATCGGCGGTGTGGCGGGAAACATCCGTGTTCTCAACCTGAATGAAGGTTTGATCCCGCAGATCCTTGATGTGAGTTTTGTTTATGGTTTTGAGTTTACCAGATCCGCCCAGAGCCGGATCGGCTCCGTTCTCTGCACCCCGGGTGCGCTCAGCGCATACCGGAGAAATATGCTTGTTCCCCATCTTGATGGCTGGCTCAATGAAAAATTTCTCGGGAAACCGGCAAAGATCGGAGAAGACCGCGGAATCGCCAACTTGCTTCTGGAACAGGGCGCAACAGTTGTCTTTCAGCGGAACGCTGTGGCCTTCTCCAAAATGCCGACATCTTTCGGCGGCCTTTGTAAAATGCTGATCCGGTGGGCAAGATCCAACTTCCGGGAAAACTTCTCCATGATGCGTTTTGCTTTCAAACGATGCTCTTGGAACTGGCTCGGTCTGCAAATCAATATGATCATGCTTTACATCTGGATGTTCACTCCGATGCTCTTTTTGATCTCTTCAACTGTCAGTATCGTCAAAGATGCAATGGCATTTTTCTACAGCGCAGTTACTGTGATTACGCTCTGGTCGACGATTCCGGCATTCTTCTATGCCTGCCGATATGGGAAAAACGAATCCCTCTGGGCGTATGTCTACGGGTTTCTGAACTTTTTTGCTCTCTTCTGGATCCCGCCCTACGCTCTGCTTACGATTCATGAGTCCGGCTGGATGACCAGAAACTCCAAAAAGAAACAAAAAGAAGCAAAACCCGAAGAACAAGTTTGATTTTTTTGCAAACAGGCGTTTGCGTCTTGTTTCCTTAATATATTGCCTTATTTTCTGTCTTTTTTTCTCAAAAAGTCCGGTAAGATGAAAAATAATCCTTTTTTTTTCAAAAAAGCATTTGATTCTTGCGTAAATGAATGGTAAATTACCGCAGTTTTCAGAATGAAAGAAAAAAAACAAAATTTAACCGGAAAGGAGACAAAATGGCATCCGAACTTTCGTATGTGCTGATTACCCCCTATTCATTGAGGAAATCGCGTACAGGCGGGATTATTACACGTTTGCTTTTCAGAACCGGACTTGAACTGGCAGGAGCCCAGATCATTACCCCGGATTATGAAACATGTGCCGCTTTCGCAGATTCCATCCGCCGTCAAATAGGGAAGACAGACGAGGTTACTGCCAAGATCTTTTCCGATTATGTCATGGATAACTTCACCCCCCTTCCCGATGGAAAAAAGGCTCGCCTCATGCTTCTTCTCTTCAGAGGGGAAGATGCCTGCCGCAGACTTTACAGTGTTGTGGGTGGACTTCCGACCAGCAAGAACCGCAAAGGTTCTCTTGCCGGGGAAACCATCCGTGATACCTATTGCGATTTAGTCTATAACCGGGATGGTTCTCTGCAGTATTTTGAACCGGCTGTCTTTACACCGCCGGATGCAGAAGGCGCACGGGAAAGACTTGCGATCCTGGCAAAATTCCTGAAAGGACAGGAAAATATCGTCAGCGGAACCATCGAATCAGTTCCCGGCGTTGAGCGTACTCTTGCGATCATCAAACCCGATAACTGGAACAGACCCAGTGTCCGTCCCGGCGGGATCATCGACATGTTCAGCCGGACAAGCCTCCGGATCATGGGATGCAAAGTCTACCGGATGAGTGTTGCTCAGGCGTTGGATTTCTACGGACCGGTCAAAGAGACTCTCCGGAAAAAATTGAGCGGAAAGATCGGAGAAGAGGCTCTTGAAATTCTGGAAGAACATTTCGGGATCGAACTTTCTGATGAAAGTGCTGAAGTTCTTGCAAAAACGATCGGTACAGAGTTCGCAGATGATCAGTTCAACCGGATCGTCGGTTTCATGTCCGGCAGAAGACCGGATCAGTGTCCGGAATCTGAACTGGATAAGCCCGGTCTGGTTAAATGTATGGCGTTGGTCTACGAAGGGAAAGATGCGATCCGAAAGATCCGCGAAGTTCTCGGACCGACAGACCCGACGAAGGCTCCGGAAGGAACCGTCCGGCGGGAATTCGGAACAGATGTCATGGTCAACAGTGCCCATGCTTCTGACAGTAAAACAAGTTATGAAAGGGAATCTCAAGTGATCCGGATTGATGAAAACGATCTGGCTGAAATCATTGAAGATTCATTGAAATAGGAAGATAATCCGGATCATTGGACGGATAAATCCTTTGCGGCACCGGGACTGGCCCGGCAGCGGAAGTGACATCGAGTCCAATGCCGAATGACTCCCGGGAGAGACGGGAATAAGGATTCTGAAGTATGAAAGATCTCAGAGAAACACAGGGTACGATGGCTTACCTTCAGCCGTCACAGACACTTGCAATCACAGCAAAAGCAGATGCCTTGAAAGCCGCCGGCGAAAATGTTTGCGCAATGGGCGCAGGACAGCCTGACTTTGACACCCCCGAACACATTAAACAGGCAGCAATCAAAGCTCTTACGGATGGAAAAACAAAATACACTCCCTCCTCCGGTATCATGGAACTCCGGAAAGCTATCGTTGATAAACTGGCTGTTGATAATGGAATTAAATGTGAACCCGCTCAGGTTATCGTTTCACCCGGAGCAAAATTCAGCGGCTTTGCTGCAATCGCAGCCCTCTGCGGTCCCGGCGATGAGGTCATCATCCCTGCTCCGTTCTGGCTCAGCTATCCCGAAATGGTCAAAGCTGCAGGCGCAACAAGCGTGATCCTCAATACCAAAGCTGAAAACAACTTTGAAGTCGACCTCGCTGAACTGGAAGCAACAATCACTCCCAGAACAAAGCTCCTGATCCTCAACACCCCCTCCAACCCGACCGGTGCTGTCTACAGCAGAAAAACCATCGAAGGGATCGCTGCTCTTGCCCTGAAATATAATTTCATGGTCATGTCTGATGAAATCTATGAAAAATTGGTCTATGATGCAGAATATCCGCACTGCAGCATCGCTTCCCTTTCTCCGGAAATGGCTGAACAGACAATCACCATCAATGGTTTCAGTAAGGCATATTCCATGCCCGGATGGAGACTCGGTTATCTTGCAGCTCCCATGTGGCTCGCAAAACGGATCGCTGCATTCCAGAGCCACTCCACTTCCAACCCCACAAGTTTCGCCCAGTACGGTGCAATCGCAGCACTGACCGGTCCCCAGGAACCTGTGGAAGAAATGAGAAAAGCATTTGCTGCCCGCAGAGATCTGGTCTATGATCTGGTTTCTGCAATCCCCGGAATCAAAACGATCCGTCCTCAGGGTGCATTCTATCTGTTCTTCAATGTCGCATCCTTCGGACTGGGTGCAACAGATTTTGTGAACAGACTTCTGGATGAAAAGAAAGTCGCAGCAGTTCCCGGAGATGCATTCGGAGACAGCCAGAGCGTTCGTATCTCCTATGCTTGTTCTGATGCGGTGATCCGTGAAGCATGCAGCCGGATGGCAGAATTCTGTGCAGGACTGAAGTAAAAAAGCAGAGTTTTTTACAGAGATCCGGGCAAAAATTTTCAAGAACCCGGATCCTGTAAAAAAAAATCGTTTTTTTTGCTGAAAATCATTTGCATTCGTGAAAAAAGAATGTAATAGTACCGTAGAATATTAACAACAATAATAAACATAAAAAACCGGAGGTCAAACACATGAAACGTAAGATGTTAGTCATCTGTACATCAATCGCCGCACTTCACCTTGTCATCGGTGGAGCTATTATGTTGGGAGGATGTACCGGCGTGCAGGAAGATGAACCCATGCCCGCAGGAGCATATATCCCCGGACAGAAACAGGACCAGTCTAAGGCTGAAGAAGTAAAAGCACCGGAAAAGGCTCCCGAAACAGTGGATCAGCCCGAGGTAGAAGAACCTGTGGTCATTGATGAACCTGAAAAGAAGAGTGAAGTCGCTCCTCCGGTCAAAAAAGAAGAAGAAAAGCCTGAAGTGAAGGTTCCGGAAAAAGGTGATCCGACACCTGTCACAGAAAAGCCTGCTCGTAAAAATGATATCGAATATATCATCAAAAAAGGTGATACCTATACAAAAATCAGCAAGGAATTTGGCGTTCCCCTGAAAGATCTGATGGCTTACAACCCCTACCCGGAAAAGAAGCTCATCCCCGGACGTAAGATCCTGATCCCTGCAAGCGGAAAGAAAATTACTAAACCCGCTTTCCAGCCCGCAGTTAAAGTTCAGAAGTCCTATGCCCCCATTCCGGCTGATGGAATCTATGTTGTCAAGAAAAATGACAGCTTCAGCAAAATCGCAAGCAAATTCGGTCTCCGTGCCAGCGATATTGCAGAATACAATAATCTTCCTCTGGATAAAGCTATCATGCCGAACCAGAAACTCAAAATTCCGCCCAGACGCGCCGGAAGAAGAGCCCCGGCAAAGGCTCCGGCAAGAAAACAGTCAACAACGACTGAACAGCCTGCAGCAGAAGAAGATTCCTCTCTGCCCGATGTAAATGATCTTCAGATCCCGGATGCAAGCATCCCGCAAACACCCTCAACTGTTATGACTCAGATCATCACAGAAGACACAACTGTTGCAAAGCTTGCTGAAGAGTATGCTTCCAGCGAAAAGGAAATCCTCAAACGGAATCCTCATCTTGCAGCTGCAAGCATCGTAAAGCGCGGAACAAAAGTTGTTCTCTAAGATACGCTTTTTCTGAATTTATTCAATCTGCCGCGAATTTGAAAAAGTTCGCGGCATTTTATTTTACAGGTTATAATCATGAAATATTCCGCAATCATTCCTGCCGGAGGCTCTTCCACACGTTATGGTAATGGAAATAAATTGTTCCAGAACCTGAACGGAAAACCGGTATTCATTCACGCCGTGGAACAATTCAGAATGTTCTGCGAGGATCGCTATATTGTTATTCCTGTTCATAAGGATCACAAATCCGGATTGCTCTCATTGATGGAGCAATATCTTCCTCATCATCAGATTACAGTAGTGGAAGGCGGTTCTGACCGTACCAGATCCGTTCTCAATGCAATAGAAGTCCTGCCCCGGGATTGCACCCTGACAGCTGTTCATGATGCTGCCCGTCCTCTGATATGCCGGGAAACGATCAAGGCTGTTTACGAAGCCGCTGAACAGCATTCCGCAGCTGCGGCTGCCAGACGTGTTACAAGCACATTAAAATTAGCTGACAGTGAAGGTTTGCTGTCTGCCGGGAATATTGACAGAGAATATATGTGGGAGATTGAAACGCCCCAGACGTTCCGCACAGAATTGCTGCTTCACGCTCTGCGGGAGACTGTCGCCCAGGGACTTTCTTTTACAGATGACACAGCTGCTGTTGAATGTTTTTGCGGTATTCGCACCTATCCGGTTCAGCCGGATGAAATCAACCTTAAAATCACACGTCTTTCCGATCTTGCTCTTGCTGAAGCACTTTTGAACTCCCGTTAACGTCGGGAGTTTTTTTTATCATTATTTCCCTTTTCTGTACATAACACGACATTTTTACACTTTCCTTACGTTTTTATTATTTTTTTTATATTTTAAAACTTGATATTACAAAATACAACATTATAATATAAAAGTTATATAAAAACGGTTGACAAGTTTTCTTTGGATAAAAACAGAACAATCTGTTTTGCAACAATCTGAAAGGAAATAAAATGAAAGACATGTTTTTGTCACGAGCAGAATTGCAGAAAACTTTACCCTGGAGTAAAAATGTTGTTTCTAAAATGATTCAGAAAGGCATTTTTGTTCCTGTAAAAAATCCTGTTGGAGGAGAAAGATCTAAAATGTTCTTTTGGCGTCCGCAAGTTGAAGAAGCAATCTCTGCAATGATCAATACAAGATTTCAAGTGAACAAAAAAGATGGGGGGATTTATGGTGAGAATGATTGAAGAAGAAACGGCACCTGAATGTTTCGGTCAGGATATTGCGCAGATCGAATGCAAAACTTGCATTTATCAGGAGGCATGTAAATTTTGTGTCGAAGATGCAAAAAAGACGAAAATTCAGGATTCCCGGTGGTATCATACATCAGAGTATATTGATAGCTGCAACGCCGCTCCTGAAAATATTTTACCTGTCGATATCTCCGACAACCGGACTTATACACGGGATGAAGTTATTGCGTTGTCTGCATTTTTACTGCGAATCGGAAAAGACAGAAAACTGGGAAAGATTCTGTCCGCTAAATTGATGGGGGCAAAAAGTTTTGCTGAAATAGCCCGGAAAGAAGGAGTAACCAGACAGGCGATCCATAAACGGATCGGAAAACAGTTGGCAAAACTTTTCGGATATAAAAACCGCCAACTTACTGATTCCCGGCTTCTATCACTGGATACAGAAGAGTTCCGTCTGCTGAAATTATCCAGAGCCGGTGTGCCAGATGAGGATATCAAGGAAATTCTTTCTCTTCCAAACGCACAATATATTCAGTTGAAAGAGAGATTGGACTATAAACTGACCCGCTGGACTTAATGGTCTTGAGCAAGAGCTTGCTCAACGACCTCACGGAATTGGGATACCCCGGTAAACTGAACGGCATTCCAATTCCTTTTTTTTGCTCCGGCAATATTTTTTTCCAGATCATCAAAATAAAGATCAGGAACACCATATTTTTCTTCAAACGCTGAGTAAATTTCCGGATCCGGTTTGCAAACACCAACTTCCTGACTGAGAATTGCCCCCTTCACTAGATTTGCAAAAGGAAGAGACCTTCTAATTTTGGTCATGTGAAGGTCGTTGGTATCCGAAAGAAAAACAAATTCTACGCCTCTTGCTGCAAAATCACGGACAGCTTCAGTCATACCGGGAATGGCAGCCCCGATCTCCATATTCCAGGCTTCCAGGACCTCTTTCTCTGTGCGGTTGGTCAATAAAGACATCTCTGAAAGAAACTGTTCTGTTGAAACAGCCCCGACGGCATAGTCTCTGCAGAGATCAACAACATCTTCCGGGATCGGGTGTTCTGGATCAAAACCAAACGCCGCTTCTGATTCAGCAAAATGCAGCTGAATACAGACATTCCCGATATCAAGCGCAATAAGCATTACTGCTGCCACTTGAGAAAGGCTTCGACAAAGGCATCCAAATCGCCATCCAGCACACTGCCGGTGTCCCCGGTTTCATAACCGGTTCTGGTGTCTTTGACCATCTGATAAGGCTGAAGGACGTAAGAACGGATCTGGCTTCCCCATGCGATTTCAGATTTTGCGCCGCTGATATTTGCGGCTTCCTGTTTCCGTTTTTCTTCCTGCAATTCATACAAACGGGCTTGCAGCATTTTGAATGCCATTGCGCGGTTCTTATGCTGAGAACGTTCCATCTGACATGCAACAACGATCCCTGTGGGAAGGTGAGTAATACGGACTGCGGAGTCTGTTCTGTTGACATACTGTCCGCCGGCACCGCTGGAACGGTAAGTATCAATTCTCAAATCCTTCTCATCGATCACGACGTCAAGATCTTCTTCCAATTCCGGGAAGGCATCAGCGGATGCAAAGGAGGTGTGGCGTCTTGCATTGGAATCGAAGGGAGAAATACGGACGAGACGGTGAACACCGCGTTCACTCTTCAGATAACCGTAAGCAAATTCTCCGGTGACTTTCAAAGTTGCGCTCTTGATACCAGCTTCATCACCGGGCTGCATATCAATAACTTCATCTTTCCAGCCTCTGCGTTCAAACCATCTGCGGTACATACGAAGCAGGATACTTGCCCAGTCGCAGGATTCTGTTCCCCCTGCACCGGCATGGATAAAGAAGAAGCAGTTCATACGGTCAAACTTACCGGAAAGGAAGCTGACCAGTTCTGTTTTATCAAGAGATTTTTCGAGTGCAGCCCAAAGACTGTCTGCCTCTTCAAGAAATGATTCGTCTTCTGCAGCAAGTTCTGCGAGTGCTGCAAAATCTTCGACTTCTTTCTGAAGCTGAAGGAAAGGCTCGACAGAACTTTTTTCAGAGCTGAGTTTCTGAACTGTATTCTGGGCTTCATCTTTATTATCCCAGAAATCCGGTTTCGCCATGATCTCTTCCAGTTCAGCGATCTTTGCCTGATGTTCTTCTATTTTCAGGAATCCCTTCAAGGTTTCCATGCGTTTTTCAGTTTCGGCTGAATGTGTCTTTATTTCTTCCAGTGTCATATGAGATTCCTGTATTTCTGTTTCTAAAATTTTTCCTTGGTAACTTACTTTCATTTTGCTGAAATTTCAAGTGTAATTCGCAGAAAAACAATGGAATCAGTGAAAGATTTTTTCAAGATCGCTTGCAAAACTCCGGTTAAGGGCGTAAATTATCGGATATCTTGAAAATCAGCTTTATATAATTGAGATGAAAACTTCAGAACAAATCAAAAAAACGATCCGGGAATGGATCAACAACAAAACGGTCCGGCAGTACAGCATGAATACCGTTTGGATGATGGTTGCCAGATTTTCATGGATCATCACGGCTTTCACTGTCGGTATTTTTGTAACGCGAAAGTTGGGACCGGAGCAGTTCGGTGTTTTAAACTATGCAATGGCATGGATCGGAATGTTTACGGTTTTTCTTGACTTCGGTGTCGGAGGGATCATCCAGCGGGATCTCGTTTGTTTCCCAGAAAAAAAAGATCGGCTTCTGGGGAATTTTTTTGCATTCAAAATCATGCAAACTATTCTGATGCTTTTAACAATAGGGATCGTTTTAATTGTTTGCAAACAAACACCTCAGGTAACAAAACTTATTCTGATCCTTATGATGGGGTATTTTTCTGTATTTCTCACAGCATTGCCCCCGTATTTTGCGGCAACCGTCAAGAATGAATATGAAGCGTTCGCCCAGATCATTTCCTGTTTTACGTATAACAGCATCCGGGTTTGTGCAGTTATTTTTGATTGGTCTCTGACAGCTTATGCCATTGCAGAACTCGCGCTGATGGTAAGTTATCATTTTTCACTGTTCTGTTTTTACAAAAAAATGAAAAATTCTATTTTTTCATTGACATTCCGTTTCAAGGAAGTTTTTGCACTGTTTCTTCCGGCAGTTCCTTTGTCTCTCGCCAGTATTTTCGGCACGATTTACAGCAGAACAGATATTTTGATGTTAAAATATTTTGACGGCTTTGATTCCGTCGGATACTACACGCTGGCATCACGATTCACGCTCAATCTGACTCTTTTCTATGGCTTATTGGCAGGAATATTCAGTACCGCTGTATCCTCATCAAAAAAGATCTCTGATTCTGAATACAAAAAACAGCTTCACAGATTTTACTTCATGCTGTTCTGGATCATGGTGCCGTTCCTGCCTCTGTTTGTGTTCATCGCACCATACCTTTTCAGGTTCCTTTATGGAAGTGAATTTTCTGCAGCTGCGGTTATCTTTTCCGTCTGCGTTTTCGGATTGCCATGTACCGGCTTACTGAATGCGTTTTACTGGCATTGTACATTGGAAAACAAATTGTTTCTGCTGGCATTTTCCAATGGCTTGGGCGCATTTCTCAATGTCATCGGGAACTACATTCTGATTCCACGCATGGGTGCTGTCGGGGCAGCGTGGAGCAGTATTATTACAATGCCGCTTGGCTTGATTCTTTCCCTGCTCTGCCTCAAATCCGGAAGAGAGATTCTGAAAGTCATGCTGAAATCGCTTTTGACACTTCCTTCATTCCGGCTCAATCAATCCGGAACATAAATTTTCTGATACTGATCAACGGTATCCGGATGAATATGATAATTGCCTGTCAGCGAAAATCTTGTCCGTAAGCGTTCAAACCCTTGTTGATCCCGGCAGATAATCCAGGTCCCCTGCGGCAATTCCTGAACCGGTCCGAATCTGGGGTGATCCCGCAAAAGAGCTTCCGGCGGAAAATCAAGATTCCGCAGCTGAACCACAAGAGACGGCGGGTCAGCATCGAAATCAATATAAACCGTCTGCATTCCCCCCTGTACATATGAATCTGCCAGAATCCGGGACACTTTGTGCGGACGGAACGACTGCGACATGGGGTATGGATGAAGCAAATCATCCCGGTAATGTGTACCGAACAGCTTTTCTGAGGCAGACGATATCAAGTGTGGGGTAATCAGAATCCAGACAATGGAAAACAGCAACGGAAGTTTCTGAACCACACCTTTCCGTCTCCGTAAAAATCCGGAAAGAAGATAACTGAAAATCAAAGCAAAAAATCCGGCAAGCGGAAAGAAAACCCGCGGGAACGGAGCTGCTTGAAACAAACAACCGGCAATCAGAGGAGTTAAAAACACTCCCGCAAAACAGAGAAACCGCCACTTCAAAAGCCTTTTCAACGGCATCCGGAACAAACCGATCACACAGAAAATCAGCAGGGGCAGAAAACTGAAAATCAAAGCTCCGTAGTAGTTCCAGACAAAGTCAGAGTAGGAAAACCACCCTTCCCTGATCTGAGAGACCTTCAGGAACTTCTGCAGGATGGGAAGATAAGCCGCCAACATCGCCGCCAAAGCAATCAAACCAAGCTGTACAAGACGGAAAAAATCTTTTTTAGAACGCAATCCGAGAGGCAGCAGGAACAACAGCCCAGCCCCGATGCTTAAAAGATTTGTCGGAATCGTCAGAACCGCAAAATAGCAGAAGCAAAAGTAAAAAAACAAAGACCGGAATTTCCGTTGTTTCATCCATGCTTCTGCAGTTAAAAATGCTGCAAATGTAAATAACAAGGCAGCCATATAACCGCGCAATGCTGTAGAAAACAGGATCATAGATCCGCTGGCTGCAAAAAGAATCATAACAGGCAGAGAAGCATACATTCCCACTACCCTGTTTATCCTGCGGGCAATGATCCAAACGGCACAACAACCGAAAATCAATGATAATACCCGTAGAAAATGAATCTGGGCAAAACCGAAAAGATTTAATAAACTATCCCACAAACTCAAGCATAATGTATAAAAAATGTGGTTATTCGGGATCACATACTGGAACGGGATCTCATGAAGAGGAAAAATCAGCCAGTCAAGAGTCAATGATTCATCAAACCAGGGCGGACGGTTGATGTAAGGGCCCGCTGAAAAAAGCAGAAGAAGCACTCCCAGCAAAGGGATGTGCTTCTTCCATTGAATTGAGGGTGTTTGCCCTTTCATTATTGATCGGCATCCTTCGGCGGTTCAGCAAAGATTTTCGCCAGACACAGAAGTGCAATCGCACCACCGAAATAATATGCAGTCTTCAAATCCAATCCGAATCCGACAGGCCCGCCGTGTTCAGGAGATATCCAGAAGATATACGTTACCACAATAAAGGTCATGAACACTGCCGGAAATGCTGCAATCCACCAGGTTTTCTTATTGTTTCTGAGCCAGACAGTTGCAGCAAACAGTGTACAGGCTGCGAGAACCTGATTGCTCCATGCAAAGTAGTTCCAGAGATTGTTAAAGGACTTGGCATTGGCGTTGGACCAGATCAGAAGTCCGGTAATGACAACAATCAAAGGAATAACAAGAAGAATACGGGGAACGATCTTCTTCTGGGAGATTTTGAAGATTTCAGCAAAACTCAGACGCAAACTCCGCATTGCAGTATCGCCGGATGTAATGGCAAGGATCACAACTGCAATCACTGTAATTGCTCCACCCCATTTTCCGAGGAAGTAGGTTGTGATAAATCCAAGAACTTTTGCAGGAACAACTCCCATCTGTTCCGGGAAAAGATTATAAATCGCAAGTCCGGCAGCAGCCCAGATCATTGCAATGATACCTTCCAGAATCATCATTCCATAGAAAGAACTGCGGGCTTCCCGTTCGTGTCTCATGGAACGGGCAATGATCGGAGACTGTGTTGCATGGAAACCGGAAATAATTCCGCAGGCAATCGTAACAAACAGCAGAGGCAGAATCGGATGATTGTTTTCTGCAGTCCACATCTTGCTCTTGAACGTGGCTGTTTCTGTCAGAATTGACGGATCTTTGAAACCAGCCCAGACAATTGCTCCGAAAATCGCAAAAGATCCGATAAGAAGCATCAACCCGAACAGAGGATAGATTCGACCGATGATCTTATCGACAGGGAACAGCGTTGCAACAATGTAATAAATGAAAATTGCAACAACAGCGATCCAGAAATGTTTGGTACTGGCAACGCCGTCAAGACCGTCGATCAGGTTCGCCGGAATGTTGATGAACACGGCAACAACCAACAGAAGCAGCAGTGAAACAAAAATAGAGAAAGCATAATAGACTTTGTTGCCAAGATTTTCACGGATAAGAGCCGGAAGGTTGGCACCATTGCGGCGGAGCGACATCATGCCGCCGAGGAAGTCATGAGTTGCACCGGCAAGAATATTTCCGATCGGAATCAGCAGAAAAACGATTTCCCCGAACTTGATTCCAAGGATAACACCGATCACAGGTCCGATCCCCGCAATGTTCAAAAGCTGGATCAGCATATTCTTCCAGTGGGGAAGCTGAACATAATCCACACCATCTGCATTTTTGATTGCAGGGGTTTCACGGTCATCCGGTCCGAGGATCCGTTCCAGAAATTTACCATAAGTAAGATAACCAAGGATCAACAGGGCGATCCCTCCGAGAAAGTACCACATTTGCGGCTCCTTTGTTTAAAAAATTAAAACGCTGCCACTTGCGGGGCAGCGCTGTGCGGAAATTCTCAGGGGGGAACTTCTGTCAGTGCCGCTCTGCGCGGCATTCTTTGATTATATCACCAACGGATCAACTCGGCGCCCCATGTCAAACCACCGCCAAAAGCAGTCAGCAGAACAACGTCGCCTTTTTTGAGTTTACCGGTACGGTTCAATTCATCCAGACAAATCCCGATTGATGCAGAGGATGTATTTCCATAACGTTCAATGTTGGAATAGACACGGTCATCGGAGATCGTCAGTCTCTGTGCAACGGCTGAGATAATACGGTGGTTTGCCTGATGCGGGATGATCCATGCAACATTTTCAGGTTCAACACCGGAAATTTCCAGAACTTCCTTACAGGCAGAAACCATGGCATTCACT
>SUVT01000024.1 GCA_015061845.1 Lentisphaerota bacterium | reverse complement strand
AGATGAAAAGGGAAGAATGCACCCGGAATATGACTTCTGGATGCTGCGCGAACATTATCATTATCTGGCATATCAATACAGGAAAAACAATTTTGAAAACCTGACCGGAGCCCATGGAAGCGCATCTCTGATGATCCCGTCTCTGACAAATTGCACTTTCTTCATTGATGGAGAACAGCCCGGACGGTATGACAATGTCGCAGATAAGGATTATATCGACCACTGGAAAGATCTTGATTACATGCGGGCAGTCTCTATGGGACGTGCATTCGGAATCAACACAATCTTCCTTTCAGAGATGATTTTTAAAGGAAATGATGAAGATGGGCATCATTCCCGTGCATGGCTTGCGCTGATCCTCCCCCATGATATTGCGCCGTGGGATGGCGCAGTCAAAAACCGGGAACCGATCAGATTATGGCACAAAATCGTGAATGATCTGAGATTTTTTGCAGATCCGCCGCGCCTTTATCCTTACTGGGCAAAGGGAAAATACAAGGTCTTTGAACACAAGCACAAAGATCTTCTTGTTACGGTCTGGAAGCAGAAAAACCGCACGGTTATCATGCTGTCGAACATGGGTGAAAAAGAGAACTTCACTGTAAAACTTCTTCCGGAAAAGGTTGGTGCGAAGAGTTTCAGCACTCTTAAAAACGCAGAGGATCAGAAGAGTATTCCGATTAAAAACAATACTTTTTCCATCGAAGTCCCGCGGCATGATTTCCGGATTTTGACTGCGGAATAAAAAAAGTCAAAACAGAAAATAAAACACTGGAGAAAGAATCGTCAAAAGCGGTCCGTTTTCCGGTGTTTTGATTCTGAAAAAGTCGAAAAAAACATATTTTGAGTGTAAATAAAGTTTGGAAACCGCTTTTAATTTTCAAAAAGCATGCTATATTACTGAATTGATGCAATCAACAGCAGGAGAAATGGAAATGCTTTTGGAAATGTTGAAAGGGAAAATTCACAGAGCCAGAATCACGCAGTGCTATGTGGATTATGAAGGAAGTCTGGAAATCGATATCGAACTGCTCGAAAAGGCAGGGATCCTTCCTTATGAAAAAATTCTTGTCGTGAACGCAACAAACGGTTCTCGTCTGGAAACATATGCAATTCCCGGGAAAGCGGGTTCCGGTATCTTCTGTCTCAACGGCGCAGCGGCTCACCGCGGAAGCGTTGGCGATATCATCACAATCATGTGTTTTGCCAACTTCACACCCGAAGAAGCTGCAACGTTCCGTCCGAAAGTCGTTGTTATGGACGAAAAAAATCAGGTCGTTGCAGAACGTCTCGGACGTGAAACCATCGGCTGATGAATATGCTCTCTTTCAGAGACACTCATTGTCATTTTGATTCGGAAGCGCTGGCACTCAGAGTTTGTGCGGAATCTCTGGATCAGGGGATCACCGGAATTCTGGCGTGCGCCTCAAGTATTCCGGATGCACACATGTTGTGCAAGGCTGTTCAGAATATTCCGAACCTCTTTTTTGCTGCCGGAGTTCATCCGCATGAAGCGGCAAACTTTGACGGTGATACCGCCTGTTTTACTGATTTTGCAGCCACCGGAAAACTGAAAGCTGTCGGGGAGATCGGACTGGATTTTTATTATGATTTTGCAGATCATGAAAGTCAGCTCCGGGTGTTCCGGCAGATGCTGGATCTTGCATTATCCATGAAATTGCCTGTTTCCGTACATTGCCGCGACAAGGAAGATTCCGAAGAAGCGTACCGGCTGACGTATGACCTCCTGAAAGATTATTCTGTCTCCGGCGGACGGTTTGTGATCCACAGTTACAGTGGGTCTCCAGAGTATATGGAACGGTTTGCGGAGCTTGGAGCCTGGTTCGGCGTTAATGGCATGATCACATTCAAAAAAGCGGAAAATATCCGGACTCTGGCGAAACTGTATCCGGCAGACAAGATCCTGCTGGAAACCGATGCGCCTTATCTTGCGCCGGTTCCCCATCGCGGGAAAGAGAATACTCCCGCCTATATCCCGCTGATTGCAGAAGCGCTTGCAGCGGTTCGGGGCGTTTCGCTGGAAGAGATCAGTGAGCTGACAAACCGGAACGCCGAAAATTTGTTTGCGATTCTCTGAAAAACTACTTGAAAAAAATCTATTTTGGTATATACTGACCAAAAGCAGTTTTCAGAGGAAAAATTTTAATGGCACTTCATTTTTATGTATCGACCAGTCTGGAATCTCTTGCCGGAACTTTTCTGGAAAAGATTTACAAGACAGGCACCGGAAACGATCCCTTGAAGCCGGTCATTGCGACCGTGCAGACACAGGGGATCGCCACATGGCTGAAACAGTATATTGCAAACAACTCAAAGATAGCAATGAACTTGAAAATGCCCTTTCTCCGGAGTGCCGTTGAACAGACCGTCAAGGAATATTATCCCACAGCTGAAGAAGAACTCGGCAGGCACTCTGTCGACCGGGATACCTGGAAGATCTTTCACTATCTTTCCCTGAAAAAAACAGAGATTCCGGAGCTTGCAGCTTATCTGAAAAATGATCCCGATATGCGGAAACAGTATCAGATATCCCGCCAGATCGCCATGACATTTGAGCAGTACCGCACCTATCGTCCGGAACTGGTTTCTGAATGGTGCAGTCAGGAGCAAAGTTCAGTGTGGCAGGCAAAGATCTACCGGGAACTCTTTTCCGAAGATCTTACACTTGATCGCTACATGACTGATTTTATCAGCAAAGCAAATGAATATACCGGCGATCAATTCCGGAAAGGGCTTTCCATTTTCGGGATCAGCTCCATGCCGCCGCGCTTCCTGCAATTCTTTCTGGCACTTGCAAAATATCAGGATGTCTCTCTTTTCTATCTTGCGCCATCGGCGGATTACTGGGAAAATAAAAAGAAAAAAGACCGGGAAGAAAGCGAACAGAATCCCCTGCTTCAATCATTGGGGGTTCAGGGACGGGCTTTTTTCGATGAACTGCTTTCGAGTGAAACTTGGAACTGTGCCGAAGAGTATTCTCCGCTTTATTCTGAACCGGGAACCATGCTGGAATGTCTGCAGGATGATATCCGGGGAAACAGAAATATCTCCCGACAGTGTTCACCGGATGGTTCCATCCTGATTGAGAATTGTCATACACCCTTGCGGGAAATCGAAATTCTTCATGATCGGCTGCTGCATGAGATCAAGACGAACAGCAGAAAGCCGGGGGAAATCCTGGTTACCGCCCCCAATATCGAAAATTATGTTCCGCATATTGAATCTGTCTTCGGAACTGGACCGCTTGCAGATTGTTATTCCATTGCGGACCGCTCCCTGAAAGATTCCGGAACGATTCTGCCCGCTCTGCTCCGGATCCTGCATCTGCCGGATTCCAACTACAACAATTCAGATATCTTCTCCCTGCTGGAAGAAGAAGCTCTGCAAAACAAATTCCGTCTTACTGTTGATGATGTTCAGCAGATACACGACTGGTGTTCAGCTGCCGGGATCCGCTGGGGGATCGATGGTTCGCACAGGGAAAAAGTTTGCGGCGTAAACTTTGAAAGTTTTTCATGGAGACAGGGTGTCAGGCGGCTTCTGTTCGGTTATGCCGTGGGAGAAGAGTTTGATTCCCAGCTGAAACTTCCGGAACTTCCCATTGATTTTGCCGAAGGTTCCGGTGCGGAAAAATTCGGATGTTTTCTGGATCTTCTGGACGAACTTTTCCTGTTGAAAGATGAGTTCTCCGGAGAGAAAACGCCAAAGCTGTGGTTTGAAAAACTCAAGGAGCTGCCGGATAAATTCTTCCTGACAACAGAACCCGTTGCGGTTCAGGAACGTGCGCAGCTGATCCATTTTCTGGCAGAACAGGCTTTTGAATCCAGAGACTGTACCGCAGAAGTTCCGTTCCCCGTTATTCTTGATATTCTGGAAAATACAGATTTTTCAGCAAGCTCCGGCAGTGCGTTTCTGCGGGGGAAAATCACCTTCTGTTCCATGGTCCCCATGCGGACGATCCCCATGAAAGTCATCGCCATACTCGGTTTGAATGCAGGCGAATTTCCGCGCAGAGATACGGCTCCGGGGTTCAATCTGATTGCAAAAGATATGAAGAAAACCGACCGTTCCAAGAATCTGGAAGACCGCTATCTTCTGCTCGAAACATTGCTGGCAGCAAAAGAGAAACTGATGATCTTCTACAACGGACAGAATGAAAAAGATAACTCAGAAGTTTTTCCGACTCCTCCGCTGGCTGAGATCATTCAGTATCTTCAGCGATTGGATAAGACCAATAACCGGAAGGCTTATATTGTCAAGCACAATCTGCAATCTTACGCAGACTCTTATTTTGACGGGAGCGATCTTTTGAAATATTCCTACTCCGCAACGGCTCTTGAAGCGGCAGAAGCAAAGAAACTTCCGGCAAAAACATTCACTTCCAATATCGTTATACCAGATCTTGAACTCACTGATCTTTCAGCATTTGAACTCCCGGAAAAACTTTCGTTGAACGAATTGGAACATTTTTACCGCAGTCCGATGGAATTTTATCTTTCACGGAAAAATATCGGAAAGTTCACCCGGTTCGGCAGGTCATCTCAGGAAAATGAAGAAATGTTCCTTGCCAATGCGCTTGAAGCGTATGACATCAAGAAAAATATCGTGCAATATGCTGCAGCGTGGGTCAAGACAAATCCGGGGAAAGAAATCGATTTTCAAGAGCTTCGGAACTATCTTGTTAAAACCGTCAAACTGCCGTATCAGGAGATCGGAAAAGAACTCTTTGAAAGTATGCAGATCCTAACGACCCGGCTCCTCGCTGAAGAATTCCTGACCGTATATTCCGGACAGCAGGAAGAGTATTTTGAAGTAATATGTCCGGTTTCTCCCGGCAGGGAAATGGTTGTCACAGGAACCGTTCCGGTTTCTGCGGATCATACACGATCTGTCATGTTCCGGAATTCCAGAAACAAGCCGAAACATCAGATTGATCCATGGCTCCGGCATGTATTTCTTTCGGCGGCACTGCCGGAGTATCATACCACGGTTTGCCAATTTGAAGACGAAGAAATGAAACTTGCTCCTTTGGATCATGTACAAGCCCGGGAACATCTTCTGCATCTGGCACAGATCCGTTCCATGGGAGAGAGTTCACCTGTTCCGTTTTTCCGGGAAGTCGCCCAGGTCAACGAAAACGCAACAGGAAAACAGCGGGTCGATCCTGTTAATTCCAGTAATTATTGCGGACAGGTGGAAAAAGCCATCTGTAATGACTATTGCGCCTCGCTGTTCTTCAAAAAATCGGATCTGGATGAAGACTTCAGGCGGCTGGTATGCCGGGCAGCAAACAAAGTTTACAGCGGAAGGGTGATCGTATCATGATAAAAACAAAAGAATTGAACTCATGCAAATGTTCTCTTGACGGAGTTTATCTGATCGAAGCTTCTGCCGGAACAGGGAAAACATACAATATCCAGAATCTGGCAGTCCGTCTGATCGTGGAAAAGGGATTGACCATTGACCAGATCCTGATCGTCACCTTTACACGGATGGCAACCGCTGAACTTTCCGACCGTATCCGGAAGATCATCCAGAGCTGCTGTCAATATCTTGATCTGCTCTATAAAGGAGAGCCCATTTCGGAAGAGGCCGATTTTTCCAGAGAAAAAGAGATTCTGGAAAACACTCTTCATGATTTTTCGGACAGAGAAAAAATCAAGGCTGCCAGAGATAAACTTCAGGCGGCAATGCTTGATTTTGATAACAACGCAATCAGCACGATCCATGGGTTCTGCCAGAAAATGCTGAAAAAAAATGCCTTTGAAAGCGGGATCCTTTTCCAGACA
The DNA here is from genome assembly GCA_015061845.1 of Lentisphaerota bacterium. Lineage (GTDB taxonomy): Bacteria > Verrucomicrobiota > Lentisphaeria > Victivallales > UBA1829 > SIG79. The sequence continues at coordinate 26,715 of SUVT01000024.1, read as the reverse complement.
AATCTGATCGACAGCGATCTGCTTCAGGAACAGATCATGGAGCTGATCCGCAACCAGTGGCGCAAACTCTGCTATGCTCCGGAAAATAGAAAATTTGTCGGTCTGTATCGTGGATTGCTTCCTTTCGATGAGAGTTTTCAGAGCGGCGGCGGGGAAGATCATGATGATTATATTCTTCATCCGGAAAATGAATTTTATGCTTCTGCAAAGGTGTCATATACAAGCGGTTATGTGCCGCCTTCTTTGAGGGATTTTATCGGATTGATCGAACACCCGGAAATCTCTTTTGATGTTCAGGAAGAGAAACTCCCGGAAGTTCTTGCAAATGAGATATTTGCACTGTGGGAATCACTGAGTGAACTTGATCCGGACGTAATAATTCCAAGCACAAACGATGATGAACCGGAATTTCCCGCAGAACTGCTTCTGGAATCCCCGGTGGAATACGGATTTGGCTGGCAGAATATTGAAGATCTGGCAAGTAAAACGGACTTCAGAAAACTGTCAGAGACCGATCCGGAATTCAGCAGAAAACTGCAGGAGATCATTGAAAAAATATTCCGATTCCGGGTCAGCGCACTCTCCTGTATCAGAAAAAATGTTGCAGAACAGCTTTCCATGCTGAAACAGCGGGATAACTTTCAGACGTATGATGATCTTCAACAGCAGATGATCACGGCTCTGAATGCAAAAGGTTCGACTTTGGCTGAAACTCTGCGGACCCAATTCAAAGCGGCGATCATTGATGAATTTCAGGATACAGATCAGACTCAATATGAGATATTTACAAAGATTTTCGCGCCCGATCTTTCCTGCGGAAAACGGGAAAATTGTACCCTGTTTCTTGTTGGCGATCCGAAACAGGCGATCTATGCGTTCCGTGGCGGCGATATCTTTACCTACAAAAAGGCTGCCGAAGCTGTCGGAAAAGATTGTACCTTTTCTTTGAGCAGAAATTTCCGTTCAGCAGATCTTCTTGTGGAAAATGTAAATGAGATTTTCTGTTCCAACTCAAATCCTTTTGCGGATAAATCCATTTTGTTTGAATCGGTGGAAAGTTCCGGAAAGAATACGTTGAAATTCAACGGGCTGGAAGATGAAAAACCGTTCCATTGTCTGGGCGGAAAAGGCAATAAGAAAGCACTCTGTCAATTATGCGCTCAGAAGATCAATGCCCTTTTGAACGGAAACGTAAAAATGCCCGGTTCAGAGGATGAAGAGATTTACACTCCGATCACACCATCCGACATTGCAGTTCTTTTCCGCTACAGAACGGATATGGGATATTTTCAGGAACAGCTTCAGGAATACGGAATTCCCTATGTTGTGAACAACAATGAAAGCCTTTATGATACGCAGGAGGCAAGGGATTTGGAAAAACTTCTGATTGCGATTCTGAATCCGGCGGATGTCAGAGCCGTAACATGGCTGATGCAGACACAGCTGGCTGGTGACAAAAATTGCCGTCGACTCTGTGAGCCGGACAATTCCTCCGGACAGGAAGCCGCAGGTTCCAGAAGTGCGTTGGCAGAGGTTCAGGAGTTCCTGACGATTCTCAGCACCACGTTCAAAAAGAACGGTTTCGCCGTTATGTTCCGGATGTTTATGGAAAAGTTTCAGATCCACACCCGTTATCCACAGTTGGTGACCGGCGCGCAGAGATATTCCAACTTGCTGCAATTGAGAGAGTTGCTTATAAAAAGAGAAAAACAGGACTGCAACTCCATCGGACTTCTTCTGCTATGGTTCCAGAAGCAGATTTCACCGGAAACAAGAACCGATTTGGAAAGCTGTGTGATCCTTCCGACAGATGCTCCGGCGGTCAGGATCATGACGATCCATAACAGTAAAGGATTGCAGTTCCCCATCGTTTTTCTGCCCGATCTTGCCAGTATCAAGCTCAGTGGCGCACGGGCTTTGAAGTATCACGATCCGGAAAACGGGAACAGGATCTTTCACAGGATCACGGATGGGGAAAAAACATCTCTGGCATTTGCGGAATTGCTGCAGGAAGAGTTGCGGATCGCTTATGTGGCACTGACAAGGGCAAGCCGTGCAAACTATCTGCTCGTCTCAAAAGGGCTTGAAGGAGCTGCAGCGTGGCTCTTTGAAACACAGAAAATTTTCACGTCCGAACAGAAACTGATCCAGTCAGATTACGAAAGTCTGGAGAAAAAGAAATTACCGGATCCTGTTTTGAAAAAGATGGATTCGTCCATTAAAATCGATGAACAGTGTACCAGGACCGGTGCAGAGCAACCCCAGCTTTCCAGATATCATTGGGACAATACAAAAACACCCGTTCCCACTCCGAAGATCAGTTATTCTTCTGCACACAAGTTTTTCCGCAGAAATGAACGCCGTTCCAGAAGTGATGAAGAAACATCCGGAAGTATAGCTCCGGAACAGAAAACCTTTGATTCTGAAGCGGTTGCAGAGGTGTTTACACTTCCTCGCGGGGACCTTTTCGGGACAGCATGTCATACCGTTCTGGAAAAACTGGATTTCCAAAATCCGGAAAATCTGATGACTTTGGTTCAACGGTATCTTTCTGTTGTCAATATCGGTGACAAGGCTGAAATTGCGGTTGAGATGTTCCGGAAAGTCATCTCCGCCCCGCTGCCTTTCGGGGACGGTTCAACGTTTGCACTGAAAGACATCTCTCTTTCTGACCGCTGTTCTGAAATGGATTTTGACTTCAAACTGTTTAAAAATTTTGATCCCGTCAGAATTGGAAAAGTCATGAATGAATATTTCCGGGATCGTTTGGAACAGGAAGAGATGGATAAATTATTTGCGCTCCGCGACCTTCCCGGGGATGAGACATTCTATACCGGTTCTGCTGACTTGATCTTCCGTCATAAAGGGAAATTTTTTATCATTGACTGGAAGACTGATATTCTGGACCGAACTCTGGAAAGTTTCAATCAGGAATATCTGTTTGGAGAGATGTGGCAGAAGTTCTATCTTTACCAGTCTCTGCTCTACTCTTCGGCATTGATCCGATTCCTCTCTCTGAGACTTGAAAAAACACCGGAAGAGGTTTATGATCAGGACTTTGGAGGAACGATTTATCTTTTCCTGCGCGGGGTCGATCCCGAAGTTCCCGGACGCGGGATCTATGCTGACAAGCCGGATTTCAAACTTATCTGCAACATTGCGGAGGTGGAGTGATGCTCTCTCTTGAATTATTGAAAAATATGCCGTTTTCTTCCATCGACCGTCACTTTGCCGCTTATATTCAGGAACAGAGCAGGCAGGATAACCCGTTGATTTATGCCGTTGCCGCCATTGCTTCAGCAGCGGTCAGGCTTGGACATACCTGTTGTGATCTGAATCAATTTTCCGAAAGTGATTTTGCCGACTTTTTTATGCAACTCTCTCAAAATGAAGAGATTGAAGAATCTTGTGCAGGGGTTCCATTTTCATCTGTCGAAGAGATTCGAGCAGTCTTATCTCCTCCGTGGGGAATTGCCCTGACAGAGGGAATGGATGAAAACGCCGCACAGAATATTCCACTGGTTCTGGATCTATCCGGAAAGCTTTATCTGAACCGGTATTTCATGTATGAAAAAGAACTTGCGGAGCGGATCATTCAGTTTGTCAACACTCCGGAAACAGTTTTTGATCCTGAGAAAGAGAAGTTCAATGGCGTGATTTCTTTCTTTCAACTGAATCCAGAAAAACCCGTTGAACATGTTGATTGGCAGAAATTTGCAGCTTATCTTGCCGGGATTTCACCGTTTACGATCATCACAGGCGGACCCGGCACGGGAAAAACAACTGTGGTTGCTGCAGTGCTGTCTTTGATCCTTGAAAAATATGAATCAACCGGAACGTTTCCGAGGATCGTTCTTTGCGCTCCAACCGGAAAAGCACAAAGCCGATTGGCAGAATCCATCCGGGACAGTCTGAAGGATTTGAACTGTACTCCGGCTGTCAAAGCTGAATTGGAACGGTTGATCGATCCGGAAAACCCGGAAAAGGTTTGCGGAACGATCCATTCCCTGTTGGAAGTCAAGTGGAACACCCCGAATTTCAGACGGGATCAGGATAACCCCATTGAGGCAGATATTCTTCTCGCGGATGAAATTTCCATGATCTCGCTGCCCCTGATGTGCAAACTGCTGCGGGCACTCAAACCGGGAACAAAATTGATTTTGCTCGGTGATAAGGATCAGCTGGCAAGCGTGGATGCCGGAGCAGTTCTTGGTGATCTTTGTAAAGATGTGCCGTTCAACGTGCTTACACCGGAACGGAAAAAAGTTTTTGCAGCCCTCACGGAGTCTCCCGAAGAAGAGTTGAAGACAATTCCGGAGCGCAAGATGTCTCCCTTGACCGGGCACATTGCAGAGCTGAAAATTTCACGCAGGTTTGATGAAAACAGTCAGATCGGGAAGATCAGTTCCATGATCAGAAATCGTCAGAATGCAGCTGAAATCAAGGCTGAAATCATGACTGCCACGGCGGATTTCAGCAGGATCGAACTCCCTGTAAAGCCGGAAAAATACTTGAAACAATTTTTCGCAGATCTTCCGCAAAAGATAAAAACTCTGACTTTGAATTCCGATATTGAAAGTATGAAACAGGCTTATTTTCTGCTGGATAATTACAAAATTCTCTGTGCCCACAGGACCGGAAATACCGGGGTGGAAAATATGAATAAACTCTGCCGGAAACTCTTCCGTATGACGCAGGATGATGCGACCGGGCTGCCGATCATGATTCTGCAAAATGACCGTGTTACCGGACTTTCCAATGGAGATATCGGAATCCTCTGGAACATGAATGGGGAAAACAGGGTTTACTTCCCCACCTCAATCAATGATCCGGAGCCGAAATCATTTCTGCCCTTTGAATTGCCGCCGTATGAACCGGTTTTTGCCATGACGGTCCACAAGTCTCAGGGATCCGGTTTTGATAATGTTTTGATCACTTTCCCGGCAAAAAAATCACCAATTTTGACAAGAGAACTTCTTTATACAGCTATAACCCGTGCGAAAAAACGTGTGGATCTCTGGTGTCCTGAATCGCTGATCGAACCGGTTTTGAATACAGAAGTGATCCGTCACTCCGGTTTGGCTGACAGATTATATAAAACTCTGAATTGATTTTCCCGGCTCAGTGCAATAAACATTTAAAAAATCACATTTTTGCTCAAAAATGATAACACTTTGCACGTTTTGGCAATTTACAAAACGGAAAAAGTTGCTATATTAATCCTCAAAGACCTGAAACAAAAATGAGGAGGGCATGAAAATGTTCAAAGCAGGTTGCGCAGAAAAGGTGCTGAATGTACCTTTGTTTATTGAATTGCACGGATACGGTTTTTTTGCCGGACGACGGAATCTCGGAACAATCGGCGATCTTTACTGCCGCGCGTTCTCGTTCTATGACGGCAATAACAGAGCGATGATCATTTATACAGATTCTCTGTATGTCAATGATGATTATGCCCGGGAACTGAGAAATAAAATTGCCTCAAAATACTCCATCCATCCGGAATATATCACCTTTGTTGCAACGCACTCCCACAGCACACCGCCGCTTTACAGAAGCGGATTCTGCGGGTTCGGGATCCCCGATCCGGATTATCAGGATTACTGGAAAAACTCTGTTATGGAAGTCGCTGAAAAGGCGTTTTACGACGAAGAAGAGATCGCTCATGCCGAAGCAGGGAAAGCTCCTCTTTCTCAAAAGCTCGGAAAAAACCGTGTGGAAGTCGAAAAAGATATTACAGATGAACATATCCGCTGGGTGAAATTCATCCGTCCGGATGGCTCCTGCAAGATCCTGCTCCACAGTCACGGGGTCCACGGGATCGTAATGAACGGTCCGTTCTATAAGATCGCATCCTCCGACTGGGCAGGTGCGGCAAACCATCTGATCAAAGAGGAAAAACTGGCAGATATGCCCCTCTTCATGCTCGGTCCCTGCGGCGATTTGAATGCAAGATATACTGCCCGGGATATTCCCGAAGAAAAGAATCCGCACCTCTATACAGCAAAACTTTACCTTGCAGACTTAAAGAAAAGCATTGCAGAGGGCGGGAAGAAAATTACAGACCTGACCATCCGTTCCGCTATGAAAACGGTCCGTATGCCCGCAGTCAAACAGACTGTGGAAGAGTTGGCGGCTGATGCGGAAATTTTCCGTTCCATTGATGCTTACGAAGCGGAACGCGGCAATCGGATCGACGAAATGATCATCCGGATCAAGCGCGGGGAAGATCTGACAAAGACCAGAGAGTTTCAGGTTTTGCGGATCGGTGAGCTCTCCTTCCTTTTCATTCCCGGAGAATATTTCGTGGAAGACGGTGCAGCCCTTATGGAACGCTCCGAAGCAGAATATGCCTTCACCATCACAGTGGCAAACGGAAACGGCGGTTATTATCCCGCTGAAAAGTGCATGAAACGCTTCCCCCGTCCGGGCGGAACAGTCAGAGGGTTCGGCTACTATGAAATCTACGGTTATCCCCAGAATCACAGTTTCAAATACCCGGATAATATTGCTTCATTCGTTGCAGACACCCTGCTGGATATTGAAAAGAATTTGAAATAAAGGAGCACTCGCCATGTTCAAAATCGGATGCGGAGAAAAGAAACTGGAGATCCCGCAGTTTGCGGAGCTTTACGGTTACGGCATGTTCGCCGGACGCCGCCACACTCATACAGTCGGGGATCTGTACTGCCGCGCTTTCTCATTCAACGATGGGGAAAAGCGCGCAATGATCATCTACACCGACATTTGTACGACAGATGATATCTACGCCAGAGAAATGCGGATCCGGATCGCAACGGAGTATTCCATTCACCCGGATTATATCACCTTTACAGCAACCCATACCCACAGTGGTCCGGCGTTGTTCTACAAAGGTTTTTGCGGTTCCGGTATTCCGGATCCCGGCTTCCAGCAGCATTGGAAAGATACCGTCATGGAAGTCGCAAAACAGGCGTTCTATAACGAAGACGAGATCGCTTATGCCGAAGCCGGAAAATGCACACTTTCCCAAAAGCTCGGTACAAACCGGGTCGATCCGGAAAAGGACAGCACCGACGAGACTATCCGCTGGGCAAGATTCATCCGTCCGGACGGTTCCTGCAAAGTCCTGCTCCACAGTCACGGAGTTCACGGGATCTGTATGAACGGTCCGTTTTACAAAATAGCCTCTTCCGACTGGGGCGGTGCTGCAAATCAGCTGATTCAGGATGAAAAACTGGCGGATTTCCCGCTCTTCCTGCTGGGGCCATGCGGCGATATCAATGCAAAATTCACAGCGCTGAGCAAGCCGGATGTTGAAAATCCATCTGTCTATACCGCTGAACTTTACATTGCAGACCTGAAAAAAGGCATTGCGGCAGGCGGGGAAAAACTCACCGACCTGACCATCCGCAGCGCAATGGAAACCGTCCGTGTCCCGGTCAAAAAACAGACCGTGGAAGAGTTGGCAAAAGATGCTGCCGATTTCCGTGCAATCAATGAATATGAAGCGGAGCGCGCCAACCGGATCGATGAAATGATCGCACGGATCAAAAAAGGTGATGACCTGACTGTTCTTCATGATTTTCAGGCGTTGCGGATCGGCAAGCTCTCGTTCCTCTTCATCCCCGGAGAATATTTCGTGGAAGAAGGCGCAAAACTGATGAGCAGATCTGCGGCGGATTATCCGTTCGCTGTCACGGTGGCAAACGGAAACGGAATGTACTTCCCCTCAGAGAAAATTATGAAAGAATATCCGGATCCAAATTCAAAGAAACCGGGCGGAGGTTTCGGGTTCTACGAAGTCCACTGCTATCCGGTCCGTCACCGGTACAGATATGCCGACAACATTTCCGGTTTTGTTGCGGATAAATTGATCGAACTTGAACAAAAAGCTAAATAACATAACAGGAGAAAAAACATGTCAAACACACTCGCAATCAATGGCGGCAAACCCGTTTTTGCCGAAAATGAACTGAACAGCCTGACCCCGTCCTGGCCCATTGCCTATCCGGAAACAGAACAGAAACTCATCGAGCTTTACCGTTCCGGAAAATGGGGCTGCTACTCCAAGTATGAAAAGGAACTGATGCCTGCATTCGCAAAGTTCCAGGATGCAGAATACTCTGTCTGGATGAGCAACGGAACCACCACACTGGAATGTGCATTGATCGCTCTCGGCATCGGACCCGGCGATGAAGTCATCGTTCCCGGCGTGACCTGGATCGCGACCGCTCAGGCTCCCCTCTATGTCGGTGCAACCCCTGTGATCGTTGATATCGACCCCAACACTCTTTGTATTGATCCTGTCAAGATCGAAGAAGCTATCACACCGCGCACAAAAGCGATCATCCCGGTTCACCTCTTCTCCTCCGTGGCAGATATGGACAAGATCAACGCCATTGCAAAGAAGCACAATCTGGCAGTGGTCGAAGACTGCGCCCATGCACACGGCGCAAAACAGCACGGTAAGGGAGTCGGTTCTCTCGGTGATGTCGGAAGTTTCTCTTTCCAGCTCTCCAAGCTCATGACCGCTGCAGAAGGCGGCTGCTGTACCACCAACAACGCAAAACTCGCTGATGATATTTTCCGTGCCTCCCATATCGGAAACTCCTTCCTTGACCCCAAAGTTCCTCTGCAGGAAGGTCTCATGTGCCACCAGTACCGTATGACTGACTTCCAGTCACTCATCATACTGGATCAGCTGGCTCATCAGGAAGAGCTCCGCGACCGCCGTGAAAGAAGTGCGCAGATCGTCCGCGATGTCCTCAAAGATATCCCCAGCGTGAAGATGCAGGCTTCTTCCTATGCCGATGACACCAGAGCGTACTACTTCGTCACCTTCCTGCTTCAGCCGGAATTTGTGAAAGAAGGTGTCAGCCGTGCGGATATCTACGCCGCCATCCGCGCAGAAGGTCTGCTGATCCACGAAGGCTGGGGCTGCCCGCTCTACAAGAGCCCGGTCTGGAACATTCCCGGAAAGATGTACATCAAGAAAGACACCGAAGTCTGCGAAGATGTGATGTACAACCGCGTTATGTGCTGCAGCAACACCACCTTCCTCGGAACCGATGACGTTGCCGCACGGGTCGGTGAATGTATCGCCAAGGTCATGAGAGCTTACACGAAGTAAGGAATTGAAACGATGAAAAATAAATTAGGTGTTGCCGATTACGGTATGGATGTCTGGTACGGCGGCTGCTGGAACCTGGAAGAACGGCTCGAACTGCTGAAAGGTCTCGGACTTGACGGGATCGAATGGGTCAAAGGTGCAACAGAAGCCGACTTGATCCGGAACGCAGCTCTTTTCCGCAGCATGGGCATGGACTTTGCAAGCTGCTCCATGTCAACGCCGGAAATGACCATGCGCTGTGCCGCAGCTCTTGGAAAAGAGTATATCTGGATCACTGTTCCCTGCACCCGCAATATTCCCTTTGATGATTACTGCCGCCGCTGCAATGCGTTTGTGGATGCCGCAAAGCGTTACAACCTGAAAGCCGCGCTTCATAACCATCTTGGAACCTGCATCGAAAATCAGGATGAACTGGATAAGTTCATGGAGGTTGTTCCGGGAGCGGCTCTTCTGCTGGATATTGCTCATCTCCACGCTGCAGGCGGTGACTGTGTCAAGACTGTTCAGAAGTATCATGACAGACTGGCAGCCGTTCACTTCAAGGATATTTTCTACAAAGATCTGAATGTTGGCTTGGATGTCTGGTGGGATCGTCTCCGGTTCTGCGAACTCGGCGGCGGAAATGCCGGGTTGGACTATGAAGCAATCGCAAAAGAACTTCAGAAGTACAACTATGACAAGTGGGTTCTCATTGAACACGACACCCATCTCCGGGCTCCGGAACTTGACCTGAAAGTCAGCGCAGATATCCTCAGAGGATTATTCGCCTGATCTCTTCAGCGATAAAGAATCAAAGGACTGTTGCGAAAGCGGCAGTCCTTTTTTATGCCCTGGTACAAATCAGAATCAGACCGCCGATACAGACCAGTAAGGCAGCAATTTGGACCGGACGGATCTTTTCTTTCAGCAGCCAGATGCTTGCCAGGGTGAAACTGACGATACACGATCCGACCATCATGGGATAACACATTCCGCCCATTCCGTGATCAGCCATTACATTCATCCCCGGATAAAGCAGGGTGTAAGCAAAGACCAAACCAAACAGCTGCAAGACTGCAATGTATTTCCACAGCGTCAGATTTTTGACATTCTTCTTGATTTGAGCCCAGCGTTCCTGATTCATCTGAACTGCATTCCAGATGATCGCCATGAAGAGTGTCCCACCGGCGGCACTGAGAGAGCGCACAATACTCGGAACACCCCGGGCAGCTTCATAATATGACGGCATCGTTGCAAGATTCTGCTGGATCGCAGCAAGTGCCATACCGCCGAACGCAAGAAGTTTCCACTTGATCCCGCCATTGTTTTTACTGTTGTCTTTGGTGAATGCAAAGAGAACCAAAGCCGCCAATAAGAGCAAAATCCCAGCACCCCGCAGCCAGGTGAATTCGACTCCGAAGAAGATGATCCCGCCCATAAATGGGAACACTAACGCTGACTGGATGATCGACCAGATCACTCCATTTGGTCCAAGCTGCATGGCTTTTGCCATCAACTGAAGCATGGTAAAGTTGATCATGGATGCAACAAAATAAGTCAGACAGGTCAGGAAGGTCGCTTTCGGGGAGGATGTGGGATAGGCTGAGGTCAGGAGCAGGATCATCAAGCTGAAACCGACTGAAAAGATCCCGCCGCCCATCTGCACCAGACTGGGTTCGATCCCTTTCTTCGGAGCATCCCCCATCACCAGTCCAACCAGACACCAGGAGCTGCCGACGATCACCATGGCAATGATCCCGAACGTAACAGAACTGAAAAACGGGATCGAGTCCAGAAAATTGAGCATTGCCTGAAACATCTTGTATCTCTCCTTTTTATTTTGTACAAATCAATATCAAACCGCCGATACAGACGATCAGTGCCGCAAGCTGGACAGGTTTCACTTTTTCTTTCAACAGCCAGATGCTTGACAGGGTGAAGCTGACAATACAGGAGCCAACCATCATGGGGTAGCACATCCCGCCCATTCCTTTATCTGCCATCACGTTCATTCCCGGATAATGAAGAGTATAGGAAAAGAAGAGATTGAAGAATTGAAGTGCAATCGTATATTTCCAAAGCATTCCGTTTTTCAGATTCGATTTGATTTTTTCCCAATGTTCCCGGTTCATCCGCATGAGATTCCAGACGATCGCAGAGATCATGAACCCAAGTTCTGTAGCGATTACCCGGACAATGCTCGGCACTTTATCTGCTTCCGGATAATAGGACGGAAGAACAGAAAGATTCTGCTGGATCGCCGTGATCACCAATCCGGCAATGGCAAGCAATTTCCATTTTCCGTTTCCACTGGAATTATCTTTCGTGATAGCAAACAGAACGAGTGCCGCGAGAAGAAGAACGATCCCGGCTCCACGCAGTATTGTAAATTTCACATCAAAGAAAATCATTCCGACAATAAACGGAAAAACCATAGCTGACTGAATGATCGACCAGATCACGCCGTTCGGACCGCACTGCATTGCCCGGGACATCAACTCCAGCATAGTAAAGTTCAACGCAGCCGAAATCGCAAGGATCAGACAAACATAGAATGTCACCTGCCACGATGCCGTCGAATAATCCGCCGTGGCAAACATGATGATCACACTGGCAACCGTGGCGACAACAGCTCCCCACAGCTGCACCAGACTGGGTTCGATCCCTTTTTTCGGGGCATCGCCCATGACCAATCCCACCAGACACCAGGAGCTGCCGACGATCACCATGGCAATGATCCCGAAGGCAACGGTATTGAAAAATGAAATCGAACTGAAAAATTGAACGAGCTGATTCAGCATCTTTTCTTCCTTTTTTTATCTGTCAGAAATCAAACTTTCGCAGATGCCAGAGTCATGCCCAAGCGGATCAGAGTTTCATAACCTTTTCCTGTATTTTCCAGCAGATCGGAATCCCACTTCAATTTTGCATTGTCAAAAACAAGAATGACTGTGGAACCGCCGAACTTGAACATCCCTTTTTCATCGAGCTTGGCATGTTTGCCCGGCTGGGAGGTCTGGATAATGGATCCGACACCGAACGCTCCGATTTCCAGATAACGGAAACTTCCGAAGACATCCGATTCCAATGCGGTGATCTGACGGGTATTTTCTACATAAAGATCAGGCCTTTTTACAAGCGCGACCGGATTGACAGAGTGATATTTCCCGTTGAAAACCACCGGTTGTTCTTTCTGTTCGCAATCGCAGGGGAAGTGATAACGGTGATAATCCACGGGAGCAAGACGGATCACTGCCACGGCAAGAGATCCTGCCGGAAGTTCTTCTTTGCAGAGATCATTCAGCGTACGCTGAGCCCCTTTGACGGGGATCGGATCCGTTGGTTTGAGATTTTCATAAACGAACAATCTGCCGTCAGCGGGAGAAGAAAGGAGATTCGGGGCAGCATCGAAAGGGCGTGCGCCCGGTTTCAGTTTCCGGGTGAAAAACGCATTAAAGTTTTCGTATTGATCCAACGGGAGTTCAGCCTCTTCCGGGTTGCAGCCGGGAATTGATGCCAGTGCAGGGATCTTCTTTTTTGAAGCGGGTGAATCATAGCGGCGCCCCAGCATTTCGGAGAGCCCTGCGGAATTGAATGCGATCCCCCAAAGGGTCCTGCCCAGAAGTGTTTCATACATAAAACGCAATGCTCCGTCACCGAAAACGGTTTCTTTCTGCAGTTCTCCGGTCAATCTGTTGATGAGCATGATGCCCTGTTCTGATTCTTTTTTCAAAATAAGCTCCTTCCCGATAAAATTTCTATCTAACATACCACATCCTGACTGTTTTTTCAAATCAGAAAGAGGAAAAACTCCACGGAATCATCATCTTGCGCCGGCAATCAGATAAAACAGGAAATGAACCGGATAACGGTTTGCATTTTTGATCGTCAAAATTGCCCGGGAATCATAGTCAACACGCCCGCCCTGCCAGACACGCATGATTCCGTCCTGGATCTTCATCGTAAATTTTGCACGGCTCTCATAATCAACTCTGCCGCCTTGCCAGATACGGTAGATCCCCTGACTTTTCTTCATCGTATAGACCGCCCGGGAATCGTAGTCCACACGTCCGCCCTGCCAGATACGGATGATTCCCTGGGACTCTTTCAACGTGGCAATCGCCCGGGAATCGTAGTCCACACGTCCGCCCTGCCAGATACGGAAAAGATCGCCGTTCCAATTCGCCGTGAGAACCGCTTTGGAATCATAATCCACACGGGCACCCTGCCAGACACGCAGAATGCCATCTTTTTCCTTTGCAGTCACAACAGCTTTGGAATCATAATCTGTTCTTCCGCCGAACCAGACACGCAATTCCGAGGAAAACGCACTGACCGTCAGAAAACAGAGAATAACAAAGAACAATTTTTTCATAAACACCGCCTTATTTTAAAGTTTTGATCGTTAAACCGCCATCTTTGATCCGCCAGAGATAGAATGAAGCAAGGGTTCCATAAGGAGAATACCGTTTCCGGTACACTTCAAATTCTGTCTCTGACAAAGCTTCCAAGCCATACAGCATCATGATTCCCCGCCGGATTCCCAAATCTTTATAACTCAAAATATCCGGTCTTCCCAGTGCAGAGATCAGCAGCATTTCAGCAGTCCAGACACCAACGCCTTTCAGCTGAACCAGTTTTTCTATCACGACAGAATCCTCTTCTGAAACCAAAGTTTTGAAATCTATTGCGCCGGTACGTTCTGCCTCTGCAACGCCTTTAAGGTACTCCACCTTCCGTCCGGAAAGACCGCAGCTGCGCAGATCGTTTCCATCAGCCTTCAATATCGTTTCAGAAGTGATTTTCCCCAAAAGAGTTTCCAGCCGCTGAAAAATGGTGTCTGCCGCCTTTACAGAAAGCTGTTGAGCCACGATACTCTGAACCAGCGCAAGAAAAAGATCCCCGCAGCATTGGAAAGAATGAAGCTCTTCCCGGCTGGCGATTTCCGTAAATTCCGGAGCCTGGCGGCACAAGGCTTGTTTTGCTTCTTCTGTAAATTCAAACAATTTCATAACAGGTCTACCTTTTTCCTCTAACATAACACAGATTTTCTGTTTTTCAATATATTTTTATAAGACTTTACATTGAAAAATGCATGAAATGGGTGTATAATTCCATTCACGAAATATAAGAAAGGTTTTTTCTATGAAAAAGAAAAGTGTTATTCTCTTTTTGTCCGCGCTGATTTTATCAGTTCAGGCGAATATGCGGGAGGTGTCGTTTTATTGCGCAACTCCGGCAAAGTCGATCCCGGTCATTGACGGTAAACTTGACGATCCCTGCTGGAACGTTCCGGAATATACGGCAAGTTATGAATATTTCAAACCGAACCCGGGACCCGGTCTGCTGAAAAATTCGATCCGCATGATTTATAACGAACGGGGATTGTATATCGGGATCATTCATTATGACAATAACCCGAAATCCGCCCGGGCAACCATCACCGACCGGGATAATCCGAACCTCTGGATGGATGACTGTACTGAATTTTATATCGACCCCGATGCCGCTGCGATTGGATGGCGGAAATTTGTGATCAATATCCTCGGCAGCGTCACGGATGTCTGGCGCATCGACTCCAGCGTTTACCGGGAAGACTGGACCGCTGACGGATGGGAAATGAAAATACATGTCACGAAAAATTCCTGGCAGATCGAAAACTTCATGCCGTGGTCCGTGTTCAACAAAAAGGCAAATGCCGGAGATATCTGGACGTTCTGTCATGTCCGTTACTCCTGGGGAACCGGAAAATTCATCGGAACAACATCCTGTCCGGGTGCAAACAACAACGCAACTCACAACTTCGGCTATCTCTGCTTCGTTTCTGAAAAGCAGACCGTCAAATTGAATGAGATCGCAAAGACTCTGAGCAGCCGGATCGCACCGCCCTGGTGCATCGGCATGAATAATGATGTCATCTTCGATGAGGGTGACGGAATGAAAAATGCTTCTCTCGATCTTCTCATCGGAAAAGAAAAGAAGCGGATCGAGAAAGTTCTTGCGATCAAAAATATTCCGCCGAAATTTGCCGGACAGAAGGCAAAACTTCAGAAAGAATATGAAGACACTTTGAAAAATATTCCGAAGTCAATTCAGCTGATGCGTTCCCTTTCCGGTCTTGCCGGAAGACTGGAAAAGTTTCAGTGGGCAATGGCTTTGGACAGAGATTTTAATTGATTCAGAAAGGAGACCTTAATTTTATGAAACATCTGACATCCATTCTGCTGGCTGCAGCCGTCTGTTTTCCTCTGGCGGCAAAACATGACAGCGCATATTTGAACAAAGTCAGCAATGATTATGTGACCCCGCATTACAAATTTTTGAACAAACCGGAAGAAAAACCGCTGAAACCGCTTTTCATTCTCATGCGCAGCGGTGCCAGAGACGGTGTGGAGATCAACCAGCGTATGCCTATGGATATCACCTATTTTATGGTGGAAGGAACTTACAGATTCGCGCTGGAAGATATGTATGAAAGCACGCACGAAGGCTTGAGCGCATACGAAAAGGAACGGGAACTTTCCAAAGTCCTTGCCGATGATTATGATTTCTTTGTCATCGGACAGTTGAAGTTCAATATTCTTCCCGAGGCAGGACAGTATCAGATCCTCAAGGCTGTCCAAAACGGAAAAACCATGATCGTTGTCAACATGCAGGGACTTACCAAACTTCCGTACAAGAAACTCTATCTGAAGCCCACCCAGCTCCCGAAAGAATTGCGCTCCTTTGCAAAACCGAACCGCCGGGTTCTCATGCAGGCGTATCAGCTGGGAAAAGGAAAGATCATCCACGTTGCCTGGAACATGGGACGCGGACCTTTTGACAGAAGTTTGCTTCCCATGCTGCCTTACAGCAACAAATGGAAAGCTCAGAATGAAAACGCCGCAGCATTCTTCGCTCTGCTCTGCCGCTATGCCGCCGGCAAAGATCTGAAACCCTCCAACCCGAAAATCCGTATCCGTGATGTCTGGAACAAAGATGTTACCAACATGAAAAATCTCCCCGGCGGAACCTATTACAGAGATATCATTGGCGATAACGGGGCATTTTTCATTGACACGTTCAAGAAAACCTCTCCCGTGGGACGGATCACGATCAATCTGCCGGAAACAGCTGACAAATCAAAACCGCTTTCCGGTTCCGCTCAGTTTGAAATCGTTCCGAAAGAAAACATGACTGCTACCGTGGAACTTTATGATTCTCCTCATGCAAGAATTTGGTACAGAGAAAAAATCAAGGTTCCTGCCGGGGCGGAAAAGGTTGATTTTACACTCAAAAATTACTATATGCCCAATATCGCAGGTTATGTCCGTCTGACCTTCACCGGAGCAGATGGATCGCAGAAAGCCATTGCCGATCAGGTCGTCTTCTTCCCCGATGACAGTGTGGAAGATTATTTCCAGATGGGCTGGAACGGTCCTTCTGATTCTACCGGGGAACTGCTTGCTCCTCAGATGACTGACCGCATGGGCTGGAATCTGGTTCTTGCTCACCCGACCGATCAGGGCAATAATGCCCGTTCCTTTGCTCTGCTGAACTCAAAAATGGTTCCTTATGTCGTTCGCATCACCCACCTCAAAGGGCCTGATGGCGGGATCAAAGGGCTCTGGGCGTGGTATCCCAATGAGATCAAGGCAATGGCAAAACAGATCGAAGGCGATGAAAGTATCTACCGTCCGGAAGTCAGAAATGTCTGGAAAGAAGTCATCAAATTCCGGATGCAGAATCTGCCGAAATACGGGATCCCGTTCTACAACCTCGGCGATGAAAACGGGTTCAGCTATGAAGCCGGTTACGGAAAATCCGATTTGAAGTATTTCCGGATCTTCCTTGCAGAACGTTACGGAAATATCAAACATTACAATTACAACCACGGAACCAGTTACAAGAGCTTTGATGAAGTTCCGCATCTTACCCTCGCTGATGCCAAGAACAGCCGGAAATTTGCCGCATGGCGCGACCACCGCGCTTATATGGAAAAGGTCTATGCAGACACCCACTCTTTCCTGCGGGATGAGATCCGGAAGTATGACCCCACTGCAAAAGTCGGGGCAGAAGGTTCTGTTCCCGGCGAGTTGGAACTCACCATGGGACCGCTGGAGTTCTGGGGACCTTACTCCGAATTAATCGGTGATGAACTGCTCCGCAGTCTGGGCAGAGAAAAGATCCGTTCTCTCTGGTGGGGCGGATATCCCGGCAGCCACGGCGGACGCCCCAAGTATGTGGGCCCGCTGAACAAAGACCTGCTCCTCGGTTCCGTCAACGGAAACGCATGGTTCGCCTGTTTCCCCGGTTACAACCACAGTTCTTTCGGGATTGACTTCACCATTGCAAAATATGTGAGAAACTACATGCCGGAACTGGATCGCCTGAAAGACGGTGTCGCCCAGCTTTTGATCCGGAACCCCATGGAGAACACCGGAAACGCAATTTTCTGGAGCCACGCATCCAGCGAAGCTACCTATCTTGACAAGAAGTTCCATGCACCGCAGGATGGTATCGCGCCGCTGATCTATGCCGCTTACCGTACCGGTTACGGCTTTGAATTCGTGACCGAACAAACCCTTGACCGTTTGAAAAACACCAAACTGCTCTTCCTCTGCGGAGCCTCTGCTCTGAGTCAGAAAGAGTGTAATGCGATCCTGAATTATGTCAAAAACGGCGGAACAGTTATTGCAGATATCAACCCGGCTCTGCTGAACGAAAAACTCCGGGTGAACGAAAAGAATCCCCTCCAGGCGTTGTTCGGAAATATCACGGAAAAGAACGCAAAAGCTGCAGAGTTCAAGCCTTTGAACCTGCCCGGTTTCAAAGCCGCAAGAGTCCCACAGACCGGCAAGCCGTTTATCGTCCGGAAATACGGAAAAGGAACTGCGATCCTTTGCAACTTCAGTCTGGCTTCTGCTGCAAACACAGCGACCCCAACCGGTTCCTTTGACAAATGGCTGCTCTCGCTCATGAAGCAATACGGTTCTGCGCCGACTTTCACTATCAGAAATGTGGAAGATACCACC
Organism: Lentisphaerota bacterium; assembly: GCA_015061845.1. Taxonomy (GTDB): domain Bacteria; phylum Verrucomicrobiota; class Lentisphaeria; order Victivallales; family UBA1829; genus SIG79. Next base: position 8,610 of record SUVT01000024.1, on the reverse strand, counting down.
ATGGCAAGGGTTCGTCATAATGATGATTTCTCTCTCATCGGAGTCATGCAGCAGATCCAGCACATGAACAAACCCGTGGATGTTGATCTCAACGGAACTTATTATGTTTATGAAGCGGACGGCAAATATCTGGGCAGAAAGAACAAGCTCCATATTGAGTTCAAGAACTCTCCGTTGCAGCTGTTCAGCGTGTTCAAAAAGCCGCAGACGGCTCCGTTCTTCTCCGTTGCAAATGCAGCCAGAGGCAAACGGGTCAAAATCACTCTCCCGACCATGAAAAACGGAAGAGTCTATCGTCTGGAAATGATGAATGCCGACGGAAAAGAAGTTTATCAAGCCGTGTTTGACCGGAAGGAAATCGCACCGGATTGTGCAATCGCCTATACCGAAAAGCCCGGTAAATGGAGTATGAAACTCACAGATATCGCAACAGGTCTTTCAACAACCAAAACTTTTGAGGTAAAGTAATTATGAAAAAGACAGCACTGTTTTTGGCTATTTCCGTAGCTGCCGCAGCACTTTCAGCAGCCCAGCCGCAGATCGTCGCCAAAGAGAAAAAACTCGATGATGGCAGAACCACTTATTCCAAGCGGATCTTTCTGAACGAAGGTTCTGTGGAACTTGTTTACACCACCCGTGACGGAGTCAAGATGGAACGGAAAAAGTATGGCGAAGCATTCTTCGGATTCCGGAACGGCGGACTTCCCCAGTTCAACGGCGGTTGGAGCCAGTGGGATTTCTTCCGCTGCTTTGAATATAAAAACGGCGTACATAATGTCTTTGCCGCAAGAGTTCCGAAATCTGTTGATCTGAAACAGGTAAACGGTATTGCGATCCTTGATCTTGTTTACCCCGGCTATTACACAGGGGAAGTAAAAATCCGCATGATGCAGTTCCCGGAATATAAAGATTGGACTTTCATCCGGGTCGCTATTACCGGTTTCGACCCCTGGAGACTGGACTTTGTCGCTTATCCGTACAAGTCAGATATGCCCAAAGAAAGACAGCGTTTCATGCGTTATCCGCAGAAAGATGTTGAAATCACCCAGACCAAACAGAGACACAACTTTGTTCCGGAAGATCCGTTCATTGTGCTTTACAACAAAAAAGTACAGGAAACAGCCGGAAACTTTCTTATCTTTGAACCGGAAAAAGTCAAAACTGTGGAAGGCGTTTCCTATGGTGCCGGTTCTGAGATCCGCATGATCGTCCAGAAAGGCGTGCCTGTGTTCCACTATGCTCTCGGTTCTTTCAAGAACAAACCTTATGCCGAAGCGATCAACAGTTTCTTCGGGGAAGAGGGCGATAAAGTCCGCAAGTTCATGGATGGGATCAACTGGGACCTGAAACCTGCAGCAGCAAAAAAGTAAAAATCTGTCTTGTAAGGATATCAGCCGTCCGCAGAGTTCCCGGACGGCTGTTTTTTTTCAGAGGGAACCAGAAATTTTACAATAGCCCTTATTTTATTGTTTGAGCATTGAAATCATTTGCAGACATCCATGTCTGTATATAATGTAGACGTTTTTATCAGTCTGCTCAAATGTCTTGATTGAGGGAGCTGCCCCGAATGGGGCAAAGGCTCTGAAGGAGCCGTCAGAACAAAGCCTAGGGTAAGCGGTCTGAAGGACCGCGCAGCCCTGGGTATAAATCACAAATCATCTCTGAAGCTCTGAAAGAGCGACAGAAAAATCCGCTTGAACAAACCTTATTCTGTCGGGGCTGTTGCAAAACCTGAAAATTTTGGAAGAGCATTTTCGTACAGAGTGAACGGAGTTTACCGAGTGTACGGAGGCATTTTTGGTTATTACCGGATGATTTCTCAAAAGAAATAAAAAAATTCTCTTGGGCAACGGTTGTTTTTTAATACCAAACCCCTTCCGTTATCTCTGTAACCTCCGTTCACTCCGTACAAAAAAACACCATTAAAATGCGTTTTCTACAAACAGGTTTTGCAACAGCCTCTTTATGTTATTCTTTTCATCTATTCCCGGGGCTGCGCGGTCTTTTCAGACCGCTTACCCGGGCTTTGATCTTCAGCCCTTTTAGGGCTGTTTATTTTCAGGTTTTGCAACAGCCCCTCTGCATGGCAAACTCTCTTCAATCAATGATCAGAGTAAAATACTGTTCCAGTTTATGGAAATGCAGCTCTTTCAGGTATAATCCGGATGCCTGATAAGCCTTCGGATCGCTGGTACGGCGGTTCCGGAAAATGTTGACTTTCCAATTTCCTTTCAGCCTGTTCGGATTGAATTGGGCAAGAGGAATTTCCAGATCAAGAGTCCAGTTTCTGAACTCAGGAGCAACATTTCCGTTGACTTTGATCTTGTAATTTCCAAGCGGCATGCCCATCAATATACATGACATTCATACCGGAGTTGTGACGGCTTGCACCGTTTTTGTCTGCGAGATTTGCCCCGCCGGGTGTTTTAGAGTTGAGCTGTACATAGCCGAACTTTTTATCGCACCTGGAACCTTTGTCATTGGAATGGGTAGCACATACACTTGTTACTATGCAGTAAGAATTTTTGGTAGTTCCCATTACGAAAAATCTGCAATTTCAAGTTGAAATTTTGCCTTTGCAGTGCTATATTGTGGAGTGTTTGTTTTAACCAACAGGAAAGGCGAAAAAACAGAACTGAAAACCATTTGAACTGAAAATTACATACAGCATAAAAAGGCTATCCCTACAAAAACTACCACCTTTGTATAAAAAAAGCCTTTACTAACGGAAGTTTCTTTTGTGCCATGTATCACAGATGTGCATACATGGTACATTTCTGCTTTGTATTTCCGTTAGTCGCTGTGGTAGGCGTTGTAGGGATGTACAGACTGGAATGCACCTCTTTTTTTGCGGTGTTTTCCATAACTCCAAAGGGAAATACCACAGCATGAAACCACTGTTTTTACTCTCTTTACTTTTTCTCTCTCTTTCTCTCTTTTCCGCTGAAATCATTGGTAAGGTGGTTGGCGTTTCTGACGGTGATACCATTACCGTTTTAGATAATCTTGATAAAGGCAAATTCCGCATACGCCTTAATAAAATTGATGCACCCGAAAAGAAACAAGCCTTTGGCAACAAAGCCAAACAGTATTTATCCTCTTTGATTTTCGGCAAACAAGTTTCTGTAAGGTTCAAAGAAATAGACCATTACGGCAGAGTTTTAGGGGTTATTTACTGTGACGGTGCAGAAATCAACCTTGTAATGGTTCAAAATGGCTATGCGTGGCATTACAGCTATTACGATAAAACCCCTGCATACATTCAAGCTGAAAAACAATCAAGGACAGATAAAAAAGGTTTATGGGCAGACCCAAACCCCATAAATCCTTATGAGTTTAGAAAAATGAAGAAAAAACGCTAACTTTCTGAAAAAACAATAAAAAAGGGGCTATTGCAAAACCTGAAAATTTTGAAAGAGCATTTTCGTACAGAGTGAACGGAGTTTACCGAGTGTACGGAGGCATTTTTGGTTATTACCGGATGATTTCTCAAAAGAAATAAAAAAATTCTCTTGGGCAACGGTTGTTTTTTAATACCAAACCCCTTCCGTTATCTCTGTAACCTCCGTTCACTCCGTACAAAAAAACACCATTAAAATGCGTTTTCTACAAACAGGTTTTGCAACAGCCTCTTTATGTTATTCTTTTCATCTATTCCCGGGGCTGCGCGGTCTTTTCAGACCGCTTACCCGGGCTTTGATCTTCAGCCCTTTTAGGGCTGTTTATTTTCAGGTTTTGCAACAGCCCCTCTGCATGGCAAACTCTCTTCAATCAATGATCAGAGTAAAATACTGTTCCAGTTTATGGAAATGCAGCTCTTTCAGGTATAATCCGGATGCCTGATAAGCCTTCGGATCGCTGGTACGGCGGTTCCGGAAAATGTTGATTTTCCAATTTCCTTTCAGCCCGTTCGGATTGAACTGGGCAAGAGGAATTTCCAGATCAAGAGTCCAGTTTCCAAACTCAGGAGCAACATTTCCGTTGACTTTGATCCTGTAATTTCCAAGCGGCATCCGGTGGAACGGTTTTACATAATATGTTCCGATACTGTTGACAATGATCTGAACATAATCGGTCCCTGTGGGGTTCACAAGCATTATCTCATAACAATCATCGTTCCACACTGCCGGAGTTCCGTTTTTCTTTACATTGGCAAGGAGTTTGCCGGGATTCTTCTCTTTCCCTGCAAGGTGGATTTTCAAAACACCTGATTTACAGCTTAAAACTGCTTCAGATGTCTGGAAATCTTCGTAACCGTAAAGAGGAATAAATTCTTTTGTTACAGATTTTCCTTTTTTCAGATCGATCACCTTATTCTGATCCGCCTTTTTGATCATTGCCATGCGCTTCTGGTCAGCATTTCCGGTCCGCAGATACTCTTTGGAACTCTTTTCCATGACGCCAAGAAAATACCGGGAGAAAAGCTGAACCGCTTTGCTGTATCTGGTTCCATTGGTCAATTTTTCCGCTTCCGTGACCATTTTGCGGTAACGGATAAGCGTTTCAGAAGAGAATTTATCCTTGTCTTTCCAGATTGCAGCCGGAACCGCATCTGTGGAGGCGATTTGAAAACAACGGCGCTCGATATCTGCAAAGATCTCTTTGAAGATCGTGCCTGCCGGGCCATACATTTTTTCGGCGTAGTCATCCACCAGCGCGCGGGGATCCTGAAAGGGATTCAGAAGCAGTTTCATAAAAAGATAACGGTTGAGATGTTCCATGACAAAATTATCCGTATCCATCTCAATATACATGACCCGTCCGTACCTGGCTGCTTCACGGAAATATTTCGCCGTGAATTCCGGCAGGATCATCGGGACACCGGCATGTTTTTTCGGTTCAAAATGGCGATACAACCAATGGATCCAGAATGCCAGCGGCATATTGTTCATCCGGTTCCATTCTTCTGTGAGTTTGAAATATGCCTTGAACCGTTCCGGCTTTGCCAGAGCATAAGGCTGATTCATCAGATCTTTGCTCGGAAGGATCCCGATCATGACATTGTCCGGCAGCCTGTCCAATGTCATGGGAAGTTCCGCATAGGAACTGTAAGCAAGACAGGTAATGACATGTCCCGGTTTCCGTTTCAAAAGTTCGTTTCCGACTTTTGCGATAAAGGGCCAGACAATATCAGACATCTGACCATCCTGTCTTGCAGAGAGAAACGGAGAACAAATCTTACAGCCGCAGGGTTGATAAAGGTCATGGGGCAGCAGACTGGAAAAGTTCCCGAAATGAGTCTCCGGCCAGCCGTTATTTTCACACATATTATAGTTCTGTGTATCTGTCAGAAGATATCCGCGTTTTGATGCGTGAACTCCATCTGCATACGCCATGATATCCCGCATAACTTCCCGGAACAGACCGGGATTTCCATAACAGAGTGCCCCTGTTCTTCCACTGCCGACTTCTCTCTGAAGAGAACGTTTCCCGTTGTAAAGCGCAAAATATTCAGGGTGGTTTTTCCCGAACCGTTCTTCGTACTGGTTGGAGGGCGGATGGTGGTTCAGGGGATAAAAAGCGGTCGCACGGCGCATCCGCAGCACCCACAGGAAGTTTTCACGGTAACTCCACTTGAGAACATTTCTGTAAAGATGAGTCCGTTCTGCATCCCGGTTCGGACGGAAAAAGCGTCCGTCCTGAGCACCGCTTCTGCCGTCAAAAACAGGTTCTTCCAGGGTATCAAAAGCTGTAAAGGTGAGATTTCTGTTCTCCGGAAAGACCGTTCCGTCCTCTCCCGGCATAAACCAGCGGACGCCCAACTCTTCCAGAAAACGGTAAGCCCCATAAAGAGATCCCCGCTGAAAATTCCAGGCTGATGCACTGAAAACAGAATATTTCCGCTCATTTTCGGGATTCATGAAGTTGAAAAGCACTTCGCTCTTCACATTGTTTTCATCGAACCCGGCAATAATGATCTTATCAGGGTTTGCAATGATCCGGAATCCGTCGCGGGCGATTTTTTTGACATTTATCCCGGCTTTTACGGCTTCCGGCGTATCTCCGAGAAAAATCCCTTTCTTTCCTGCAGGCACTTTGGAAACGATCTGAAAATTCGCTCCGGTGATCTTATCCAGATGCTGTTTCAGTTCCTGAGCCGCAAATCTCACCGGATTGGAAGCATCCGAAGGCTGAACGATCACAAATTCTGCGGTTCCATTTCTGGAAAGGATGACCGTTTCTTTTCCTTTTTTATAGCTGTTCTTCCGATCCATCAGGTACTTCCGGAATCCGGCAACACTCTGTGCAGAACTCCGGAAGACCTTCCCGGCAGGCTTAACGTCCGCCGTCAGGGATTTTTTTTTTGCCCCGCTTGAGGCGGAGATGTTCGTTATATAAACGATGTAGGGAGGAACTGCTGGTTCCTGAATGATAAACTTGACCTTATCGCCAAGATTCGGCATAATTTTTGAGGATGCCTCTGCCAATACTTTACCATCTGCACCACCTGCTTTTTTCCCGTTGATCTCATACAGAGCCAGTTTCAGGATCACAGGAGAGCGGGAAGTTTCGTTCATGCGGACCATTGTAAATTTCAGACGGTACCAGGCTCCTTTTTCCATTTTCGTTCCGGCATCTTTCCAGAGGATCGCTTTCGGCTTTGCCTTGGGGTTCGCCGTATCAACATTTATAACCTTGAGATAGTTCTTGTTCCAAATGTCACTGTTGGTGTAAATGGAAGCGTTATAAATCCTTTTCTGATCCGCAGACATCACGCCAAGAGTAATTTCAATTCTTTCAAGGGGGCGTCTGTGCTGACGGTGATAGAGGAAATCGACCTGTGCGGTAAACGCATTTTGTTCTCCGGCACCGGAAACATCAAACAGGGCTGCGGTCTCATTTTTTCCGTCACCAAAGACGAAGCGGGCAAGCGGGACTTGATTCTTTCCGTATCTTCCGCAGCAGAGGGCAACGGTTCCATCGGGAGCTTTTGCGGGGAACATTCTCCGTTCATTTCCTGCAGGAGCTTTCACAATGGGAATCCATTGAGAAAAAAAGTCAGCGGTCGTCTGATAAGAAAGGTTGCCTGTAGCTTCAATCACCTTTTCTGCCGCACTTGCAGAAAAGAGCATGGCAAACAACATAAAAAAATTAAACACAGATTTCATTTTATCGTTCCTTTATCTGTTATTTATACTTTGCATTGATGTCAGAAGAGACGAATTCTTCTTCCTTGGCAGGGCTCTGCCAAGCGGCATGCCCATCAATAAACATGACATTCATACCGGAGTTGTGACGGCTTGCACCGTTTTTATCAGCGAGATTTGCATCGTAAATACTGCTGCTGGTGGAGTATCCCCAGAATGCACCGTTCCCGCGGCTTTCATAGAGCCAGCCGTAGGAACTTGCGGGGATCTTGTTGGTTTTCAAGGTTCCTCCGGCATACTGACCATCGGAAGTTCCGGAAGCATAGTAAGCAGGGGAACAGGATGTAATACAGATATCAGAGAGATTTGCCCCGCCGGGTGTTTTGGAGTTGAGCTGTGCATAGCCGAACTTTCTATCGCGCCCGGAACCATCGTCGTTGGAATGGGTGGCAGAGGGACAAACCAGAACAGCGTGTTTCTGGCGGCGCATTTCGGATGACCAGCTGGTAATTTTACTGTTGCTGAAATATTCGATTCCAAGATAGGGTTTCAGCAATGTGATCCAGAAAGTTCCGCCGCCTGTCTGATAAGGTGTCAGATAATCGTTGTTTTCCCCGCTGTATGCACCGACTGCAAGCCCCACCTGTTTGAAATTGGAAGCACAACTGATGGTCCGTCCTTTTTCCCGGGCAGAATTCAGCGCAGGCAGCAGCATTCCTGCAAGAATGGCAATTATCGCGATAACTACTAATAATTGTATCATCGCAAAATGAAAGATTTTTTCCAACTGAAGGAGATCAGAAAATGAAAAATTGTCAATCAAAAAAAAGAGCGTTTACGCTTATCGAACTATTGGTAGTAATTGCGATAACTGCAATTACAACCAACAATTCGATCAAAGTAAAACACTTTTCTTGAGTTTTTTTCATTTTCTTATCTCCTATTTTATATATTTTTTGAACTGTTCACAACCAATTTTGCTGAAAACTTCACCTGTTTTTCCGTGCATTTTCCGGTCAGCATCTCCACTCCGGCACGGGCAATATCGGCAACACGCATGTCAAAGGAGTCAAAACCATATTTTCCGGCTTGTTTCGTATTGAAGTTCCCTAACAGACAAAGCTCACGGCTGCGCATGACCTCATTATTCTCCAGGAGCGGAATGACATGCTCCGCCATATAAGCATCACTGAATGTGAAAATTCCGGAGGGAATGTCTTTCGCTTTCACAACTTCCGGAAGAAGGACATCACAGGGAACTCCGTAATGAGTCCGCCAGAATAAGCCCTCATCAAACTCCAGTCCGGCTTCTGCCGCATGTTGTTTGATACTTTCCATAATGACGACCTGCAAGGATTGGGATCGGTTGGAAAAATCAAGTTCGCGGTGTGCCGGAAACAAGATCCGCTTGATATTCCGTTCCGCAAAATATCTGACGACTTGTGCTCCAAGATCCTCATAATCAATCAACGCATACCGGCAATCCGGGATCTCCTCATTCTGGCAATGATAGAGAAGAAAA